>JAKSCL010000122.1 GCA_022360615.1 Hyphomicrobiales bacterium | reverse complement strand
TCTCGCGGCACGGCACGCCGGAGACCACGCCTTTCTTCATCCTGCATGAAGGCTTTATCGGCGTTTTCGGCGATGAGGGCCTGCAGGAATGGGATTACGGGGATGTCGTCGATGACGGCCCGGCGACTTTCGAGGCCACCGGCGGCTGGCTCGGCATCACCGACAAATACTGGGCGACCACGCTTATCCCAGACCAGAACATCGACATGAAGGCGCGCTACACCTCTGGGACCTCGGGCATCACTCCGACCTATCAGGCGGATTACCTGCTTGACCCCGTGGCCATCCCCAATGAGGGGACAGGGGTGAATGTTGCGCGCATCTTCGCGGGCGCAAAACGCGTTTCGATCGTCGATGGCTATGAGGCGGAATACGGCATCGACCGCTTCGAACTCCTCATCGACTGGGGCTGGTTCTATTTCATCACCAAGCCGCTCTTTTACGCGCTCGATTTCTTCAACAATCTGTTCGGCAATTTCGGCGTCGCGATCCTGGCGGTGACCGTACTCATCAAGCTCATCTTCTTCCCGCTCGCGAACAAATCCTACGTCTCCATGAGCCGCATGAAAAAAGTGCAGCCGGAGATGATGAAAATTCGCGACCGCTTCAAAGACGATAAGATGAAGCAACAGCAGGCAATGATGGAGCTTTACAAGAAGGAAAAGATCAATCCTCTGTCGGGCTGCCTGCCGATCCTCATTCAAATCCCTGTCTTCTTCGCGCTCTACAAGGTGCTGTTCGTCACGATCGAGATGCGGCATGCGCCGTTTTTCGGCTGGGTGCAGGATTTGTCCGCCCCCGACCCGACCTCGATCTTCAATCTCTTCGGGCTCTTGCCCTATGACGTCCCCGGCTTCCTGTTGATCGGCATCTGGCCGATCATCATGGGCGTCACGATGTTCATCCAAATGCAACTGAACCCTACGCCGCCCGATCCGACGCAGGCGATGATCTTCAACTGGATGCCGGTGATCTTCACCTTCCTGCTTGCGACCTTCCCGGCCGGCCTCGTCATCTACTGGGCCTGGAACAACTTTTTGTCCATCCTCCAGCAATGGGTGATCATGCACCGCCAAGGCGTAAAGGTGGAACTGTGGGACAACATCAAGTCGATGTTCGTGAAACCCGACAAGGACAAGAAGAAGGAAAGCGAATCGCCGGCGGAGTGAGCCCGCGCGAACCGGCAATGGTGGGCGAAATCGAACGCCTTTTCCGCTCCGGTGCGGCTGAATACCGGACATCCGTCCATGACCTCACACAGCTTCCGCCCGTGGACGGCATCGAGGTCGCTTTTGCGGGCCGCTCCAATGTTGGCAAGTCGAGCCTGATCAACGCGCTCACCAACCGCAAGAAACTCGCCCACACATCGAACACGCCAGGACGCACCCAAGCGCTCAACTATTATACGCTCGGCAGCACGCTCCGGCTTGTCGACATGCCTGGCTATGGATACGCCCAAGCGCCGAAGGAAAAAGTCGCCACCTGGACGGAACTCATCCTGGATTTCCTGCGCGGGCGGCCCAATCTGCGGCGCGTTTTCCTTCTCATCGATGCACGGCATGGGCTGAAGCCCAATGACCTGGACGTGCTCAACCTGCTCGACGCCGCCGCGGTCTCCTATCAGGTGGTCTTCACCAAGGCCGACAAGATAAAGCAGGGCGCGCGCGAGACGCTTGTCTCTGAAACATCGAAGGCCTTGCGGCCCCGCCCAGCGGCCTTTCCGGAGATCATCATGACATCCGCGGAAAAGGGCGAGGGCATCGACGAACTGCGATCCTTGATCGCTGGTTTTGCGGCCGCCTAGCCGGCGTATGATGCACTGCCGGTTGAGACGGATCACCGATAGGGAGCGCCTTCATGATCAGACTTGCCGCACAACGGCTGTATTCTGCAGCGTCTTCATACTCGCCCAGGCGCAAGCCGCTTGGGATACCGGTATCGTCGTTGACGACCCCATCGCAGCCGAAAAGGCGGAGACGACCGAGATCTGCGGCAGCGCAATCACCTATACGGATGACTTCACAGAAGAGGTCGACCTCATGGCGACGGCCGCTTGGATATCATTGTCGATCACGGAGGGGCGGAGTGCGGCGGTATGTTCTCTTTCTTTTGCGGCTCCGGCGGCTGTTCGGGCGGGGGCTACATCGCCCGCGATGACGAACTGATCGGTGCCCTTGAAGGCGCAAGCACGGTCGTCATGAGCCACGAAGACGGCACGCTGCCCGATACCTTCCCGCTCAAGGGCTCGCGCCTTGCTATCGCGGAGATCCTTGCGACCTGCCGGTGAGCGTTTGAGCGATACAATTTCCCTTAACGGAAAAATGCTCTACAACGCTCAGCCCATGACAACCTATGCGCCGCCACCGGACACCATTTCCTCACATGACAAGGCCCGCATCCTCTCGGAAGCGCTGCCTTATATGCAGCCCTATGAGCGGGCGACGGTTGTCGTCAAATATGGCGGTCACGCCATGGGCGAGGAAACGCTCAGCCATTCCTTTGCGCGCGACATCGCGCTCTTGCGCCAGGCGGGGATTTTCCCCGTCGTCGTCCATGGCGGCGGGCCGCAGATCGGACGAATGCTCGAGCGGCTTAAAATCCAGTCGGAGTTTGTCGCGGGACTGCGGGTAACGGACGCCGCCACCGTCGAAATCGTCGAGATGGTGCTGGCCGGCAACATCAATAAGCAGATCGTTTCGGCCGTCAGCCGGGCGGGCGGCAAGGCCGTCGGACTCACCGGGAAGGATTGCAACCTCGTCGTCGCGAAAAAGCTTGAGCGCACGGTGAAGGACCCGCAATCCAATATCGAGGAGTATGTCGATCTGGGCTTCGTCGGCGAGCCGGAGAAAGTGAACCGCGCCGTTGTCGATGCGATTATCTCAAGCGGTCTCATCCCGGTGATCGCGCCGATTGCAGCGGGCGAGAACGGTGGAACCTACAATATCAATGCGGACACCTTCGCAGGCGCCATTGCCGGGTCGCTGAATGCGAAACGGCTTCTTCTCCTTACGGATGTACCGGGCGTACTCGACAAAAAGGGTGCGTTGATCGAGGAGATGAGTGTCGACGAAGCCCGCGCACTGATCGCTGACGGCACTATCTCGGGCGGCATGATTCCGAAAGTGGAGACTTGCATCTCCGCGCTCGAATCAGGCGTTGAAGCCGTGGTGATCATCAACGGCAAGGTGCCGCATGCAGTTCTTCTGGAGCTCTTCACCGAGCATGGCGCGGGCACGCTCATCCGTCATTCGGGTTAGAGTCATTCCGTTTTTCTTCGAATTGCTCAATCGCTCTAGGTTCTTGTTGTGCCGCAAATCCGGACGGAAAACCGGGTCCCGTTCTGCCCAGAGGCCTCACTCCCGGATTTGCTCGGGTTTTCTCGCCTGCGCGATGCTGACGGCGGGCACGGCGCATGCGGCTCCGCTCGATATCTGCAACCGGTCAAGCCTGATTGCCGATGTCGCCATCGGCCTGCAATCGGGCGGCGGCCGGGCCGCCCAGGGCTGGTTCAGACTTCTGCCCGGCGTCTGCACAAATGTGCTCCGTGACGATCTGGACGCGGACGCCCACTATCTTCACATCCGGCCGCTGCCGCTTTACGGCGATATCAACTTGATGGGCGATGGCGATGTGACGCTCTGCGTGCGCGACACGAATTTCCTGATTGCAGCGGCCGGCGGGTGCGAACGCCAGGGCCAAAGACCGGCGCCCTTCGTGAAAGTGAACCCTGTGACACAAGACGGGCGTCTCACCGCGTCGATCGATGAGCCGGCGGGCTATGACAGCGAACAGGCCGAGACGGCCGGCATACAACGGCTTTTGTCTCTCCTTGGCTATGAGACCGGTGCCATCGACGGAAAGGCGGGCGCACGCACGGACGCGGCCCTTGAAGCTTTCAAACAAGAAAACGGTTCAACGGAAGGCAAACCGTTCGACATGCTTCTTGAAGCGCTCAGCAGGCGCAAAAGCGCCGCGCCGCCGAGACTTTGCAACGACACCGACCAGATGCTCGTGGCTGCAATCGGGATACCGAGCGAGGCCGAAATCGTCACCCGCGGCTGGTTTCCCATCGAGCCAGGCACATGCCGGACACCGTTGACACAGCTCCTAAGACCCGGACCGCTTTACACTTTCGCCGAGGCCGTCGATGCCGACGGAGCATCGCTTGGCGCGCTCGATCCAACTCTTCAGTGGAGCGGCGACATCACGCTTTGCACGCAGAACCTCGAATTCGCGTTGACGGCACACGAGGCCTGTGAAACCAGAGGGCTGACGACAACAGGATTTGAGATCCACGCGATTGAGGCGGGCCAGCACCCCATTATCCGTTTCGCTCCGCGTTGAAGAACGGGCTTTCCTCATGCAGACAGGGTCCGCAGACCCGCAAAACGAGGTTCTTCTTTCAGCCTTTGGCAAAACCGAAAGCTGGATCTTCGACCTCGACAACACGCTTTATCCGGCCCATTCCGACCTTTTCGCCCAGGTCAGCGAGAAGATGACGACATATATCCGCGAAAAGCTCGTGGTGACGGAGGAAGCGGCCCAATATCTGCGTGAGAGCTATTACAAGACCTATGGAACGACCCTGCGCGGGCTGATGGTGGAGCACGGCATCGACCCGCATGATTTCCTCGATCACGTACATGACATCGATCATTCGCCTCTTGAACCGGATCCGGCGCTTGGCGCCGCGCTCGCCGAGTTGCCAGGCCGCAAATTCATCTTCACCAACGGTTCGCGGGGCCACGCGGAAAACGTCATCGGGCGGCTGGGGATCGACGGCCATTTCGAAGATGTCTTCGACATTGTCGCGTCGGAGTTCACGCCCAAGCCGCAAGCCGGGCCTTACCGTACCTTCATCGAGCGGAACGGGATCGATCCGCAAACGGCTGTCATGTTCGAGGATATCCCGCGCAATCTCGAGGTGCCGAAAACACTCGGCATGGGGACGGTCCTGGTCGTGCCGCGTATCCGTGAAACCAATACGTGGCGCACCGCCCATGAAGACGAAGGGCGCGAGGACGGTCATATCGACCATGTAACCGAGGACCTCGCCGACTTCCTCGTCAGCGTCGTCGAGACACTTCAAACACGGCCGGGCAACACAGCTTGAGCCGGCGCTTCACATCCGTCGAACAGAAGATCGACGGTATCGCCCATCAGATCCTTGACCGGCTTGAGCGCGGACCGTTCCCGGCCGCACTGATCGAGTTCCTCGTTTTCGGGCTGAAACAGGCCTGGGCCTGCCTTTTCGGCGGGTTGATGCTCGCAATGATCATTGTTTCCGCGCTCTTCTATCCAGCTGACGCCGCTCTCACCCGCTATGATGCGCTGTTTCTCGGCGCACTTCTCATCCAAATCGGGATGATCGCCTTCAAGCTTGAGACCGCCGATGAGGTGAAGATCATCATGCTGTTTCACGTGGTCGGGACCGCGATGGAGATCTTCAAGACCGCCGCCGGTTCCTGGATTTACCCGGAAGAAGCGTTTTTCCGTATCGGCGGGGTGCCGCTCTTTTCCGGCTTCATGTATGCGGCTGTCGGCAGCTATCTGGCGCGGATTTCGCGCATCTTCGATTTCCGCTTCAAGAACTATCCGCCGATTTGGGCAACCATCATCTTGGCGGGCGCCATCTACATCAATTTTTTCTCACACCACTATCTGCCGGATGTCCGGCTTGTGCTGTTCGCCGCTCTCGTCGCCCTTTACGGACGCACAACGGTTCACTACCGCGTTTTCCGATACCGGCTGTGGATGCCGCTGATTGCGGGTTTTCTGCTGGTTGCGCTCTTCATCTGGTTTGCGGAGAACATCGGCACGATCTCCAGAACATGGCTTTATCCCGACCAACTCGAGGGCTGGACGCCGGTCTCGATTGCGAAACTCGGTTCCTGGCTGCTTCTCATGATCATCAGCTTCGTCCTTGTAACGCTGATTAGACCGCCTCAGCCCATGCACCCCGAAGATAAGATTGGAGCAGGGTTTTCAGGCCCGATTGACACCGCGGGCCCGCTTCGCCAAGGTCCGCCCGCCGAAAGAGACGACCGTCAATAAAGAATAAGGACACCCCCTTGAGCGCCGAACTGAAAGAGACCATCGAGCAAGCATGGGAAAATCGCGATTCCATCGGGATCCACACCGAGGGCGCGACGCGGGAAGCCGTCGAAGCGGCCCTTCTTGCGCTCGACCGGGGCGAATTCCGAGTCGCGGAAAAGACGGATGGTGACTGGGTTGTCAATGAGTGGCTGAAAAAGGCCGTGCTGTTGTCGTTCAGGCTGAACGATATGGGCGTGATGGAGGGTGGCCCGGCCGGCCCGCATTATCCAGGCGAAAGCGGAGCACCGCGCGCGCATTGGTGGGACAAGGTGCCATCGAAATTCGCCGGCTGGGGCGAAAACGCGTTCCGTGCGGCGGGCTTCAGGGCCGTGCCGAATTGCACCGTGCGCCATTCGGCTTTTATCGCAAAAGGCGTGATCCTCATGCCATCCTTCGTCAATCTCGGCGCTTATGTCGATGAGGGAACGATGGTGGACACATGGGCAACGGTGGGCTCCTGCGCGCAGATCGGTAAGAATGTGCATCTTTCCGGCGGCGCGGGCATCGGCGGTGTCTTGGAGCCCTTACAGGCGAGCCCTGTCATCATCGAGGACAATTGCTTCATCGGCGCACGTGCCGAGGTGGCCGAAGGCGTGATCGTGCGCGAGGGCGCGGTGCTCTCCATGGGCGTTTATCTCGGCGCGTCGACCAAAATCGTCAACCGGGAGACCGGTGAGATTTTCCGCGGCGAGGTACCGGCTTATTCCGTGGTCGTGCCGGGTTCGCTGCCTGGAAAACCGCTTGCCGATGGAAGTCCCGGCCCCGGCCTTTACTGCGCGGTCATTGTCAAGCGGGTCGACGCTCAAACACGGGCGAAGACGGCGATCAACGAGCTATTGCGGGATTAAGCCATGCAACGCGCTGTCACGACAGGGGCAAGCCTGGCTTAATCCCGCCTGCTTCTCCTCATTCCAATCATGGCCTTGTCTGGGCGATGATCAATCTCGGCATGCTGAAGGGTAGAGAAGGTGCGAACCAGTTTTGCCCCGGTCCACACACCGGCGCAATCAACACTTGAAGCCCACTGCTGCCCTGCCCCATTGACGCGCTTGCCGCCCATCGCTAGACGGGCGCAATGGCTACGCTTTCACTGGAAGACAACGCCGTTTCGCTCACCCGCGATCTCCTGCGCATCCCGAGTGTGACACCCGATTCAACGGCCGCGCTCGATTTCGTGGAGCAGCGGTTGCATAGCGCCAATTTCCGCTGCTGGCGCCTGATGTTCGAGGAGCATGGCGAAGCGCCCGTCGATAATCTCTTCGCCCGTTTCGGCGAAGGATCGCCGCATCTTTCCTTCGCTGGTCATGTGGATGTGGTGCCGGTTGGCGACGAAGCGGCCTGGACGCAGCCACCCTTCGGGGCGGAAACGGCCGGCGGCTTTCTTTATGGGCGCGGGGCAACCGACATGAAATCGGGTGTCGCGGCGGCGGTCGCGGCCGCCACCGATGCCGTTTGCGCAGGTTTCCCGGGTTCCATCAGCTTCATCATCACGGGCGACGAAGAAGGTCCCGCAGTCAACGGCACCGTCAAGATGGTTGATTGGATGCGGCAGCACGGCCATATCCCAGACCATTGCATCGTCGGTGAACCGACTGCCCGTGGAACCGTCGGCGACACCGTCAAGATCGGGCGGCGCGGCTCGTTGAGCGGCACGGTGACGGTAATCGGCGCCCAGGGCCATGCCGCTTATCCACATCTGGCGGAAAACCCTGTTCCAAGACTTGTGCGCCTTGTCGACGCGCTGCTTGGACATCCTCTCGACATGGGGACGGACCAGTTCGAACCCTCAAACCTTGAGGTGGTCGATCTCTCGACCGGCAACAAGGCCTGGAACGTCATCCCAGAGAAAGCTTGGGCACGTTTCAACATCCGCTTCAATCCGCTTCAAACGCCTGAAACTCTTGAACGCCTTCTGCGCGAATGGCTCGATGCGGCAGCCAAACCGGACGGAATCTCCTACACGCTCACATTCGAACCCTTCAACTCGCCCGCCTTCCTCACTGAAGACAACCATTTGACCGACGTGCTGCGCCATGCCTGCCGTGAGACGGCTGGCATCGAACCGGCGCTGACAACGGGCGGCGGCACATCGGACGCCCGTTTCATCAAATCGCTCTGCCCGGTCGTAGAGCTCGGTTTGCCGGGCAGAACCATGCATGCGGTGAATGAGCGGGTGGCGCTGAAGGATGTTGCTCAACTTGCAGCGCTCTACCGCGCGATCATCACGCGCTATTTCGGCCTCGGCTGAACGGCGATGCAAAGACGCATGCCATGATTCCCATAGACGAAATCCGCCATTCCTCCACGGGCGCTTGGCAACTCTTTCTTGGCGAAGCAAACGGCATGAACGCTTTCAACACCTCCTTTGAGGGTTTCCTGCGTTCCTTCGGCGTCGTCGTCCTCGTGTTTCCGCTTTTTCTGATTTTTTGCTCCGCGGAATTGATGATCCTTGAAGACCTTGAAGAGCCCGACACGCCAGTGCCTTCGCCGGGCTTTTACTTCGGCGCCCGCACCATCGTGCTTATCGTCGATTGGCTCGCCTTCCCGGTCCTGATGATCTTCATCGCCCGGCTTCTTGATCTTGGCTCGCGTTATGTGTCCTATATCGTTGCCTATAACTGGACGGCCTTGATCGCGATCCTTCCACTGTCGCTGCCGCTCATATTCTTCGGCTACAACCTGATCCCGGCGCTCGTCGCACTGGTTCTCTCCGTCATCGGTCTCGGCATCGTCATGCGCTACCGCTGGTTCGTGGCGGTGACGGCGCTTGGCGTGGGGGGCTGGACGGCCTTCGGGCTCGTCGTGCTCGACCTTGCGCTCAGCTTCACACTGACCGAATTGACAAGCCGCGCAATGGGAATTTAGAGCATTTTCGCTTTTCTTTGAATCGCTCAATTGCTCTAAGTCTTTGTTTTTTCGCGTGTCCGGACGGAAAATCGGTGCCCACTTTTCCTGGACACGCTCTGGTGGGGAGTTACTCAACCATAGTCGACGCGCATCAGATACAAACCGCACGCGGGCGCCACGGGCCCGCAGCGGGCGCGGTCGCGCGCCTCAAGCGCCGATTTGACGCCTGTCACCGGCCATTTTCCCTCGCCCACCCGCTTCAGCGAGCCGACAATCGAACGTACCTGGTGGTGCAGGAATGACCGTGCCGAGCAAGTCACCACGATTTCGTCCAACTGCCGCATGACTGCGATCCGGTGGAGAGTTTTAACGGGCGATTGCGCCTGACACTCAGCCGCACGGAAGGTGGTGAAATCATGCTGCCCGATAAGCGCCTGCGCAGCGACATGCATGGCGTCAACGTTCAGCGGCACGGCTACTTGCCAGGCACGGTTCCGTTCCAACGCCAGGTCGGCGCGCCGGTTGATGATCCGGTAAAGATAATGCCGTGCGGTGGCCGAAAAGCGGGCCTCGAAGTCGTCCGGCGTTCTTTCTGCGCAAAGCACGGCGACGGGATGCGGACGCAGATGCGCATTCAACGCATCGCGCACCGTGTCTTCCGGCCAGTCCTTCCCAAAATCAGCATGGACCACTTGCCCGCGCGCGTGAACGCCCGTGTCGGTGCGCCCTGCCGCCTGGACCGTTACGCGCTCGCCAGAAAAGCCAAGGATCGCGCTCTCCAAAACCTCCTGAACGGACACCTGTCCCGCCTGGCGCTGCCAGCCGAAAAAGGGCGTGCCATCATACTCGAGTGTCAGCTTGTAGCGCGGCATCAGTCAAATAGATAAAAGGGATCGGGAAAACGAACTTCCCCTTGCGGCCAGTCTTCCGCACCAATCGCAAGCGGCACCGCCATGAAATGCGGGCCGGCCCATCGGCAAGACCACCGGTCCGCCAGTTCAGCGTCGAATCCGAAACGTGGATAGTAATCCGCGTGCCCGACGACGAAGACAACACCCTCACCGCGCGCTTTCATGAGCGCAAGACCGGTTTCAATCAGCGCTTTTCCGATCCCTTCACGCTGATGGGCTTTCGCGACCGATACAATACCGAGGAGAGCAACGGGATAGCTCTCAGCATTTTCCGTCTTCACCTCGCCACGGCAGAAGATGACATGGCCAAGGACCGCGCCATCGTTTTCTGCGACCAGTTCGGCGAGAATGTCATTGCCGTTGCGGAGGGTCTCAACAAGCGCGACCTCTTCCTCCGCCTCGAAAGCTTCGCGGGTGAGTGTCGCGATCACGGGATAATCGGCCTTCACAGCAAGGCGGATCGATACCATGGGTTCAAGCAAGCCTCGCACCGGGCGCGATAGGATTGCCACGCAAGAAGGTGTCTGTGTCCATGGCGCCCTTTCCGGCCCTTTGCAGCGTGAGCAGGCGCACCGCGCCCGTTCCGCAAGCAACTGTCAAACGGTCGTCGAGAACTTTTCCCGATATGCCACCACCATCGGCAAGCGTCGCGCGCAGCACCTTTACGCGCTGTCCTTTGCCGCCGAAATCGACCTCGAACCAGGCGCCTGGAAACGGCGAAAGGCCGCGAATGCGGTTGTGTACCTCTTCTGCCGATTGCGACCAGTCGATGCGGGCCTCGGCCTTTTCGATTTTTTTTGCGTAGGTCACGCCTTCTTCGGACTGAGGCGAGAACGAAAGCGCGCCGCGTTCCAGCGCGCCGAGCGCCCGGTGCACGAGATCGGCTCCCCGCCGGGCAAGAAGATCATGCAGTTCCCCAGCCGTCATATCCGGGGAAATCGCAATCCGCTCTTCAAGCCCGACCGGCCCCGTGTCGAGGCTGGCTTCCATGCGCATGACGGCCACACCCGTTTCCCGATCGCCTGCCATAACCGCCCGATTGATGGGCGCCGCCCCGCGCCAGCGCGGCAAAAGCGAGGCGTGGAGATTGAGACAACCCTCGCGCGGAGCATCAAGGACCGCCTGGGGCAAGATGAGGCCATAGGCGACGACGACGGCCACATCGGCATCGTGCGCGGCGAATTGCGCGCGGTCCGCTTCCTCACTGAAGTTCAACGGCGTGAAGACCGGAAGCCCGAAACGCTCGCCTGCCTCGTGAACCGGCGATTTGCGCTCGCCCATCCCCCGTCCAGCAGGGCGGGGCGGCTGGGTGTAAATGGCCGCAACCTCATGCCCGGCGCCAACGATTTCCATCAGCGTCGGGACTGCGAAATCCGGCGTTCCCATGAAAACAATGCGAAGCGGCATGGATGCGGATTTAGCCCAGCTTCCGCCCATCTGTCATCTGTTTGCCCGCACCATCGTCAAGAAGGATCGATTCTCAACAATCTCCTTCCACGGTACGGCAAGACACACAGCTGATGCGTGTTTTACTGTTCCTTTACAACCAAAAATACATTTTGGTTGTCTTTTGTTGCACCGTTTTGGATGGCGTCCATGCGAAAAATCGCACTTTCGCACCGTTTCCAGGCATTGATGACGCTGGTCGCCGGTCTTTCGATACTGATGGGGAGCGCCGGTCTTGTCCTCAATCACACAATCGACACCGTCATCGAACGCGAGGCGGAACTGAAGGCGCGCAACTGGGCACGATATCTCGCCGAGGGTCTGCCGGAGATCGAAAAAGTCGTCGCTGGCGAGGCGCTTAGCCCGGCGAGCAGGGCATTCATCGAGAGCATCAATTCGAACGGAAACGTGTTCCGTTTCAAGCTGTTCGATGCGGAGGGAAAGCTGTTCCTCGCTTCCGACGCGTTGGACAAGACCGGTTCCATCCAAAAAAATCTGACAACGCATAACCCCCATGCGGCAAACGTCGTGAAAACCGGAAAGGCCTACACCGCCGTCTACAAAGGTAAACCTCCGGGCAAGCCCGCGCTTTATGCGGAATCATATGTCCCCGTCATGAAGGAAGGCCGGACGATCGCCATCGTTGAGGTCTATGTCGATCAGACCGCACACAAAGAGCTTCTGCGTACGGCAGTCTCGACGGAAACCTTCCTTTTGCTCGCCATCGTCGCAATTGGCTTCGGGGTGCCGGGAATCAGAGTCTATTTTCTAAACCGGATGAAACAAAGTGCAGACGAGCGCGTGCGTTTCCTCGCGCTGCACGATGCGATGACGTCCCTCATGAACCGCGCCAATTTCATGGAAACCCTCAGCGCGCATCTGTCCAAGGAGCAGGGGAGCAAAACGCTCACGGCGGTGCATTACATCGATATCGACCATTTCAAGACACTTAATGACAGCTTCGGCCACGATGTCGGCGATGCGTTTTTGGTCTTGGTCGCAGAGCGGCTCCGTTCCGTCAGCCGTCCTGGCGATCTTATCGCCCGCCTTGGCGGCGATGAATTCGCAGTTGCCCAATTCGGGTTTAGCGGCGCGCGCAATGCCGCCAGCTATGCCAAGCGGGCGGTCAAAGTGATCGCCCAACCTGCGACGATTAACGGTCACGACTTCGTAGCGACAGCGAGCGTCGGGACCGCGATTGCCCCCCAGCACGGACATGACGCCACGACCTTGCTCAAATCAGCCGATGTCGCCCTTTACGCCGCAAAAGCGAACGGACGGGATTGTTATTGCGTCTTTGGACCGGAAATGAACGCGGCGCTCGAGGAGCGCCAGCGCATCGAACGCGCCATCTGGAATGCGATCAAGACCAGCGGTTTCGATCTTCATTATCAGCCGCAGTTCAACACCGAGGGAACCAGGCTCCTGGGTTTCGAGGCCCTGTTGCGTCTTCCCGACGGCGATAAGGGTCTTATTTCCCCCGACATCTTTATTCCGCTTGCTGAGGAGATGGGTCTCATCTCGCAAATCGGGAATTGGGTTCTCGGCGAAGCTTGCAGAGTGGCCGCCGCGTGGCCCGAGCATTTGACGATCGCGGTTAATCTGTCGCCGGCACAGCTTGAATCGGTTGAGCTCGTGGACACGGTGAGCAGGATTCTTGCAGAAAGCGGCCTCTCGCCAAACCGCTTGGAACTGGAAATCACCGAAGGACATCTTCTGAAGGAAACCGACGCCGTACTAACCCAACTCGCGGAGTTGAAAACGCTCGGAGTCGCCATCGTCATGGACGATTTCGGGACCGGCTATTCTAGCATGAGCTGCCTTTGGCGGTTTCCCTTCGACAAGATCAAGATCGACCGGTCGTTCTTGTCCGAGGAGAGGGCATTCGATTCGAATGCGGCCAGCGTTCTGAAAACGATCGTCACCCTCGGCCATTCGCTCGACATGGTTGTGACAGCAGAGGGTGTCGAGAGACTGGAGCAGGCCTCTCTTCTCCAAAGCATTGACTGCGATCAGCTTCAGGGGTTTCTCTTCGGCCGGCCGATGCCGCAGGATGAGGTGGCGGCGACCATTTTGGATGATTTCGCTTCGAGGCCGCCCGACATACCGGGCGAAGAACCCGAAGAACAGGCTGCGGTGTAGGCCCCCTCTTTTCTTAAAGAGCGCGTGCCAGTGCTCCCCCTTCCAGCCGCACCATAGGCATCCGGCTTCAAACGGCCCGTTTCCCCCGCCTCCCGGCCAAGGCCACAACCAGGCCGGCGCCGGCGATCATCGCGATGCAGAGCGCCGCTTTGTCCGACCGGGGCGGCGCGATCGGAGCCGTGACGGCCGGCGCCGCCATTCACACCGCTTCGCCGCGCTTTTTCGCTTTAGCGAATTTCTTCCAGACCCGGTCGCGTTTCAGCTTCGAGATATGATCGATGAAAAGGACGCCATTCAAATGGTCGACCTCGTGCTGAACGACGGTCGCGAGCAGACCCGCGCAATGCATCTCGTCCTGCTTGCCGTTGCGGTCGAGGAACCTGACCTTGATTTCGGCTGGGCGTTCCACATCCTCGAAATATTCAGGGATGGACAGACAGCCCTCCTGATAGACGGAAATATCTTCGGACAACCATGTGATCTCGGGATTGACGAGAAAAAGCGGATCGCGCGGCTCGATCTCGGCACCTTCCCCGTCTTCCGTCTTGCGGCTTGAGGTATCGATCACAACAACCCGCTTCATGACGCCGATCTGGCTTGCGGCAAGCCCGATGCCAGGCGCGTCGTACATTGTCTCCAGCATATCGTCCATGAGTGCGCGGACAGCGTCGTCGACTGCGGCAACGGGTACGCAACGCTCACGCAGGAGGGGATCGGGAATCGTTAAAATGTCGCGGATAGTCATGGCGACCAGATAAGAAATCACTGCATGCGGGTCAACATATGGCTGACATACTCTGCGGTATAGACAATTGCCGGCCCGGTCGACTGTCAGCGGAATAATCACATGTCTGTTGTGAACGAAACCTGGATCACGATCGACGGCCTCAAGGTGCGCTATCTGAGCGCTGGCGCATCCGAAAACCCTATCGTTCTTCTGTTGCACGGCGCGGGCATCGATTGCGCCGATCTGTCGTGGCGGCACACCATCCCCGCGCTCTCTCCGTGTTTCCGGGTAATCGCACCCAATTTTCCGGGCTATGGCGGCAGCGAAGCGCTTGGCGGTTCCTACGTTGTCGCCGACTTCGGGCAATGGCTCGTCCGGTTCATGGGTAAAGTTGGCATTGAGAAAGCCGATGTGGCGGGGATTTCCATGGGCGGCGGCGTGGCGCTTTGGCTGGCACTGAACCATCCAAGCCGGGTCAGTCGGCTTGCGCCCATCAACAGCTATGGGCTGATGGAACGCATCGCTCATCAGAAGCTCTCCTTCCTCCTCTCCCGCCTGCCGCTGACAGGTGCGACCTACTGGCTGATGGGAAAGAGCTGGGGCTTCTCGAAGCTCGCTCTGAAATACATCATCTCCGAACCGTCGCGGATTCCCGATGAGCTTGTTTCAGAAGCGCAGTATCTCGCCGCGAAACCTGGCTCTGACAAACCCTTTCAGAACTTCCAGATCGGCGAGATTGGATGGCGGGGCGTCGTGACCAATTTCTCCGAAGATCTGCACCGCATCCACCACTCAACGCTCTTCATTCACGGCAAGAAGGATAGCCTCGTTCCGCTGGCCGCCGTTGAGCATGCGGTGCGGACCATGCCGCATGCCGCGCTCGAAGTCCTCGATTGCGGACATTGGCCGATCCGCGAGGTGCCCGATCTTTTCAACTCGGTGCTTCTGCGTTTCCTGACCGACGACGTTCAAAAACCGGAAAATATGCGAGCGCCCGAAAATCACGTTTGAAACCATTCCTTTTTCATCGAACCGTCCAACGGTCCCGACCTTTATTGTCGAACACACAAGGGCGGAAATCCGGTTCGCGTTCAGTTCCTTCTCTATTCACAAATGAATTTACCTTAACATCACATGTTCACGTTTTGATCTTTCCTGGACTGCGAATCTGTTAGAGTGTTCCGATGGATCAGATTCTTCTCGTTGTTGGCTCGCGCGCCGTCACGCTTGGCGAAGTGCTTGTGATTGGGGCGGGGGCCGTTTTCGTGCTCCTTCTCCTCCTGGTCGTTCTCGTCTGGCGTGCCTCCACGGCCCGGGCGGTGGCGGAAGCCGCATCGGCCGAACGCACCCATGAGATGGAAGCGCGGCTTGCGTCACTGATGCAGACTCACGCCGAGATGACGGGACGCATGCAGACGATGGCGGAGGTGTTCGGCTCGCGCCAGGCAGACCTGACCCGCGCGCTCTCCGACCGGCTTGACGGGCTGACCACGAAGATTGGGGCGGGAATGAGCGACACCACCCGCAAGACGCAGGAATCACTTGCAAAAGTGCATGAACGGCTCGCCGTCATCGATCAGGCGCAGTCGAACATCCAGGAGCTTTCCGGCCAGGTCGTGCAACTCAGCCAGGTGCTTTCCAACAAGCAAACACGCGGCGCATTCGGCCAGGGCCGCATGGAGGTGATCATCAAGGATGGGCTGCCGCAGGGCGCCTATCAGTTTCAGGCGACCCTTTCCAACAACAGCCGGCCCGACGCGCTCATTACGATGCCGAATGGTGCGCCGCCCCTTGTCATCGACGCCAAGTTCCCGCTGGAAGGCTGGTCGGCCGTCCGCGAGGCGCACAACGCCGAGGCCGACAAAGCAGCCCGCCAACGCTTCACCCAGGACATCCAGAACCACATCAAGGCGATTGCGGAGAAATACCTCATCCCCGGCGAGACGCAGGACATGGCCTTCATGTTCATGCCGTCGGAATCCGTCTTCGCCGAGATCCACGAGAATTTCGAAGCCCTTGTGAACAAGGCGCAGAGGGCGCGCATCGTGATCGTCTCGCCATCGCTTTTGATGCTGTCAATCCAGGTGATACAGGCGGTCCTGAAGGATGTGCGGATGCGCGAACAAGCGCATCTGATCCAGAAGGAGGTGGCCTTTCTCGCCGCCGACATGGCGCGGCTCGATGAGCGTGTGCGCAAGCTGCAAACGCATTTCGGCCAGGCGAACCAGGATATCGAGCAGATTCTCACTACCACATCGAAAGTGATGAAACGCTCCGGCAAGATCGAAGCCCTCGATTTCGACGAGGCCGCTCTTCAGGAAAAGTCTGCAGAACGGGAAGAGCAACCGGAAGCGCCACGCGATGCACCGGAGGCAGCGCTTTTCCGCCAGCGCGATCTGATTGCGGGGGAATAAATCCGCCGCCTCGACGCCAGCAGAGGCGATGGGGGCGCGATCGCCCAGTTCACTGGGGCCCGGATTTGAAGCGGGACAACACTCTCTTTTGCCGCGTGACCGTAAGACTGTGCGCGTGAACCTCGACAGGCCCTAGACAGGCGTCCGCGCCTTCACCGCCTGGGCAAGCGTCCCCTCGTCGAGATAATCGAGTTCACCGCCAACGGGTACGCCATGGGCGAGGCGCGAGACGGTGACGCCCGAGCCTTCCAGCATGTCGGACACGTAGTGCGCCGTGGTCTGGCCTTCGATCGTGCCGGAGAGTGCGAGCAGGATTTCCTTGACCTTGGCTTCCTCTGCTTGCTTCGTTGCAACGCGGTCGGCGAGGCCAGCAATGTTCAAATCCTCCGGCCCGACGCCATCGAGCGCCGATAACACGCCGCCGAGGACGTGATAGCGGGCGTTCATCACGGCAGCGCGCTCCAGCGCCCAAAGGTCCGCCACGTCTTCGACCACGATGATGACGGAAGGGTCCCGGCGCGGGTCGGTACAGATCGCACATGGGTTGGCAGTGTCGATATTGCCGCAGGTCGAACAGACCGTGACCCGTTCAAGTGCCATCCGCATCGCCTGGGTGAGAGGCTCCAGCAGCTGGGCGCGCTTCTTGATGAGATGCAGCGCGGCGCGGCGCGCCGAACGCGGCCCGAGTCCCGGCAGTCTTGCCAGGAGCTGGATGAGTTTTTCGATTTCAGGACCGGCGGAAGCGCGCGACATGCCGCTGCTCTCGCTATTGGACGCTTACGGGTTTCAGCGGTTCAGAAACCCATGCCCGGAGGCAGCGGCAGACCGCCTGTGATCTCTTTCATCTTATCCTGCATGGCCGTTTCCACCTTTTGCTGCGCATCGTTGTGGGCGGCGACGATAAGGTCTTCGAGGATTTCGGCCTCTTCCGGCTTAATCAAGCTCGGGTCGATGGTGAGTCCCCGCATGGCGCCCTTGCCATTCAGTTTGACCGTGACCATGCCTGCGCCCGACAAGCCCTCGACCTCCAGGTCTTCAAGCTCCGCCTGCATCTCGGCCATTTTCGATTGCAGTTCCTGGGCCTTTTTCATCATGCCCATCAAATCGCGCATACCGCATTTTCCTCTGTGATCTGGAACCGGTCACTGATAGCGGGCTTCGCCGCCCCGGTCATCCATCTCTTCGTCTGTCTCCCCGCCGTCGGCGAGGTCATCGCCAGTTGCCTCTTCAGGCTGCCCGACAGGCTCGACGGCGACAATCTCAGAACCGGGGAATTTTTCGAGGACGGCGCGCACCAATTCGTCTTCGGCAGCTTGCGCCCGCATCGCCGCTTCCCGGTCAAGACGTTGCTCGTAAAGCGTCGGCGCATCGCCCGCATTGCTGACGACGATCATCCAATGCGCACCGGTCCAGGCAAGAAGAGCTTTCGACAGGTCCGAGACAAGATCGGGCGGCGCGGTCTCCAGAAGCGTGAGTTCGATCTTCCTGTGTTCAAAGGCACCAGGACGGACACAACGTTCAAGCGCCACAACAAGCTTCATATCGCGCTTCTCGCGGGCAAGAGCCACGACATCCTGAAAGCTCTCAAGCTTCGGCGGGCCGGCTTTGGCTTTCGCCTCAGAAGGCAGGACCACCGGCAAAGCGGGCTCGGGAACGGGCGCAGGCAGATGCGACACAGGCGCGGGTGCGGGCGGTGTGGGAACGGCCGGCGCGGGCGCGTTTCCGCTTGGCCCTTGGCCGCCCTCGCCGAGCTTTCGCAGCAGTTCATCCGGCGTCGGCATGTCGGCCGCATGGGCAAGACGGACCAGCACCATATCGGCGGCCGGAAGCGGGCGTGGTGCAGTCTCCACCTCCTTGATGCCCTTTAAAACGATCTGCCAAGCGCGAGCGAGCGCGCGCAGCGACAGCTTTTCGGCCATCGCCGTCCCGCGCGTCTTTTCGATTTCGCTGAAGGCGGGACTGTTCGCCAGATGCGGCTCCAGCTTGAAACGGGTCACGCGGTGCGTGAACGTGGCCAGGTCATTTAAAACGAGAACCGGGTCAGCACCGTCATTGTGGAGTGATTCAAGCCGCTCAAGCGCAACGGCAATCCTGCCCGCCATCACATCCTCGAAAAGATCGACGACCCGGCCGAAATCGGCAAGACCCAGCATCTGCTGTACGCCTTCGGCTGTGACCTTCTCAGAACCGAAGGCAATCGCCTGATCGAGGAGAGAGAGGGCATCACGTACCGAGCCCTCGCTCGCCCGGGCAATTGCAGCCAACGCGCCCTCTTCGGCGCTCACGCCTTCCTTTTTCACGATCATCTTCAAATGCGCCATCAGCGTCTCGATGGACACGCGCTTCAAATCGAAGCGCTGGCAGCGCGACAGGATGGTGACGGGGACTTTCCGGATTTCGGTGGTCGCGAAGATGAACTTCAGATGGGCGGGGGGCTCCTCAAGCGTCTTCAGCAGGCCGTTGAATGCAGCCTTGGAGAGCATGTGCACTTCGTCGATGATGTAAACCTTGTAGCGCGCGGAGGCGGGCATGTAACGGGCCGCATCGGTCAACTCGCGGATATCGTCAATGCCGGTGTGGGACGCCGCATCCATCTCGATCACGTCGAGATGTTCCGACGCCATGATGGCCGCACAATGGACGCCAAGCTTCTCCATCTGAATGGTCGGCGCGGCCGCCTCGCCCGGCACCTCGTAGTTGAGCGCGCGGGCCAGAATACGGGCCGTCGTCGTCTTGCCGACACCGCGCACCCCGGTCAGCATCCAGGCTTGCGGGATGCGGCCCGTCTCAAACGCGTTTGAGAGCGTCTGCACCATGGCGTCCTGACCGATGAGATCGGCAAAGGATTGAGGCCGGTACTTTCGCGCGAGAACGCGATAGCCGCCCGCACCGGCCCCGCTCAAAGAAGCGGTTTCGGCGGCTTCGCTTGGCGCATTGGACATCCGGTGAGGCTCTTTAAAGCATTTGCCCGTTTCAACGGGCAGCGGCGAGGAATGGAATAGGAGGTTGGACGGCAACCCGCACCGGAACTCGTTAGGGCTGCTTCCTTCCGGACCTGACCCGGTTGGCGAGGGGTACGTCCACCGCCAACCTCCCACCTTGTTATATCAAATGCGAAGCCCCTTTTGGCAAGGGAAACACGGGATACCCCCGCCATGGGGCTTTTGTTTCCCCACACTCTGTGGTTCTTATCGCCGCGATTGGCCCCGGTCCCAAATCAAACGCCATGCCAGACTTCACGCTCGACCCTCGCCTTGAAGCCGACACCGTCTTCGTGAAAACGGGGCCGGTCTCGGACTTCCGGCTGATGAACGACGCGAGATTTCCGTGGCTGGTGCTTATACCGCGCGCCACCCAAGCGTTTAGCGTGGACGATGTGCCGGCGGCTCAGCGGGCAAGCCTGATGGAAGAGATCGTTTGCGCCGGCAATGCGCTTAAAGACGTCACGGGAGCCAGGAAAATCAACTGGGCGAGTCTCGGCAACCATGTGCCGCAACTGCACATCCATGTGATTGCGCGCTTCAACGACGACCCGGCATGGCCAAAGCCCGTCTGGGGCGTAGGACAGGTCGAACCTTATCCGGCGGGCTCGATCGAAGCGTTCGCCCAGCGCATCGCGGATGCGCTCCCGTGAGCGGATACGCGATGATCGATAGTCCTCGCCGAAAAACCGGCTCAGCCACACGCCCTCTCGACCGCTCGGCGGCAAACGGATTCTCCGGAAACCGGATCGACAGCCGCTCGGAACAGCGCGGCGAAAACGCGCTCACAGAAGCGCGCGCCGATCCGCAAGCACGTTTTGCGCTGATGCGGGACGACCGGGCCATCCTGAAAGTCCGTGGCGAACGCCTCGACGGTCTCTTCACGGAAACCGAGGCTCTCGCACTAGGCGCCCTTGCGGAAACTATCCTGCTTCTCGGCTTTGACGGCAATCTACCGCGGCTTGCGGCTTCGATCCCCGAGGAGGCGGAACTGCCCGGCGACGTCAAGGCGATCGATCTGCGCTCACTCGCCCAGCAGGATGCGCTCGCACCTTACGAAGTGGGCATCTACGCTCAGGCCCGTTCGCTTCTCCATTGGCACCATAGGCACGGCTTTTGCGCCAATTGCGGCGCGAAAACCGATATGACGCTTGGCGGCTTCCGGCGGGATTGCCCTGTCTGCGACGCTAAACACTTCCCGCGCACGGATCCCGTCGTCATCATGCTTGTGGTCGATGGCGACCGCTGCCTGCTTGGCCGGCAGGAGCGCTTCGTGCCCGGCATGTATTCATGCCTTGCGGGCTTCATGGAGCCGGGCGAGACCATCGAAAACGCCGTGAGGCGCGAGGTTCTGGAGGAATCCGGCATTGTCACGGGCGAGGTGAGCTACCACTCCTGCCAGCCCTGGCCCTTCCCTTCGACCTTGATGATCGGCTGCATCGCCGAGGCGCGGACCACCGACATCCATATGGATGACAAGGAGCTGGAGGATTGCCGCTGGTTCTCACGCGGGGAAACGGCGCTGATGCTGTCGCGTACCCATCCTGACGGCCTCACGGCGCCCTTGCCGTTCGCGATCGCGCATCATCTCGTGAAGGCGTTCGTGGAGAATTCCGGTTAGGCAAAAACTCAGAACTATTTCTAGTATTGAGGTATAGCTTACATTGTCGAGTTCAGACGGAAACTGCGAGATGGAACTAAGAGAATTTGTGAGCGATGCGCTTCAGAGCATCCTGAAGGGGGGTTGAAGACGCGCAAGAAACTGAGATCGGAGAGCATGTAAACCCTCCGTATTATTCCGCTAGTAGTAATGTCGGCGTGTATTTCGCTTCGGATGACCGAATAGCTTTTGCGGTGAACTTTGACGTGGCAGTTACAGTTAACGAAAGCACCAGCGTTGAAGGTGGTGGAAAAGTGACAGTCGTGGCTGCGAACATTAGCAGAAAAGCCTCTTCAACTGCCGAAGAAAGGACCGTATCTCGCCTTCAATTCAGAATTCCTGTCACTTTCCCGAAGCACCAAATCGAAAAGTAAACCTGGCAATTCCGCAATGTGTACATGACCCAGGTACAGTTAAACTTGGAAAGATGATGTGCGCTTTACTTCGCGTGATGTTCCTATATCATCGAGTTTGATTTCGTGAAGTGGAATTTACATTCATTTCTAGCATCTCGATCACGATGCAATTGACCCCATGGCCACCCTGACCATCAGCAATGTCGATCCGAATCTGAAGGAGACGCTCCGCATCCGGGCGGCGCGGCATGGCCGTTCTATGGAAGCGGAGCTGCGCGTCATTCTGAGCGATGCCCTGCGCAGCGACCGTGAAGAACCCGAAGACCTGTTCACGGCCATTCGCCGGCATGTGGACCCGGTTGGCGGGGTTGAGCTTTCGCCTTCGGAGCTCGGCATTCCCCGTGATCCGCCCACATTTGAATGATCCTCCTCAATACCAATGTCGTTTCGGAGGTCCTGCGGCCAGCGTCGCC
>JAKSCL010000015.1 GCA_022360615.1 Hyphomicrobiales bacterium | reverse complement strand
AGCGCACGATCATGCCTCTCGATCGGGTTCTGCAGCAATCGGGATATGACGGGTCGGGCGTCCTCGTCCATGGCGGCGACGAGCCGCAAAGCGAGACCCAGTTGATCTGCGGGCACTTTTCCTTCGAGCCGAATGCCAGGCACATCCTCATGGAGCGGTTGCCGCCGTTCATTCATCTGAAGAACTACGGCGAGACCGCGGGAAGATGGATGGAGGCGACCCTGCGGGTCATCGGGGACGAGGCCGGTGGCCAGCGGATGGGTGGCGACCTGATCGCCCTGAAGATGTCCGAGACGATCTTCGCGCAGGCGATCCGCAGCTTTATCGAGAGCGGCGATGCTCCCGAATGGGGCCTTGGAGCGTTCTCGGACGCGCATCTGCGTCGCGCGCTCGATGCGTTCCACAAGGCGCCGAGCCGGAACTGGACGGTTGAGGCGCTGGCACGCGATGCGGGAATGTCGCGCACCAGTTTCGCCGTGCTGTTTCAGAAGAAGATGGCGATGACGCCGATGGAATATGTCACGGGATGGCGCATGGAGATCGCCAAGAAGCTGCTGGCGAAGCCCGGGATCGCCTTGACCGATGCCGCGCAGGGCGCCGGCTACGCCTCGGATTCGGCCTTCGCGCGCGTGTTCAAGAAGGAAACGGGTTTCACGCCGGAGAGCTGTCACGAGGCGCTTTACATGCCGCCGGTCTCGAAGCGGATTGTACTGCGCTCGGCGGCCGCCTTTGAAAGCATGGGCCCGGCGCTGCGTTCAGCCTTTGCCGGCGTCCATATTGTTGAAGCGAAAAAGGAGATGCTTCAACCGGTGACCGTGAAGAAAACCTCGCGCATAGCCATTCAGATGCGGCCTTCGCTGGCGCCGGCATCGGCGAATTCCGTCCTACCGGCAGAGCACAAACACCGCCTGTGAGGCGAACATATTGGTGAGGGTGAGGTTCTCCACCGCCTCAAGCCGGCGGCCCCTGGAACTGAAGGCCGCTTCCGCCTCCACATGGGCGCCCAGTTCCTCCACCATCATCACAAAATCCCGAATCGTGCAGAAATGGATGTTCTGGGTCTCGTACCAAGGCTCAGGCAAGGTGCGCGTCACCGGCATGCGCCCCGTGAACAGTAACGAGAAGCGCACACGCCAATGGCCGAAATTCGGAAAGGAAACGATGGCCTTGCGTCCGATGCGCAAGAGTTCTGAGACCACCTCTTTCGGTTTCTTTGTCGCTTGAATGGTCTGCGACAGGATCACATAGTCGAAGGCATCATCTGGATAATTCTTCAAATCCGCGTCCGCGTCCCCCTGCACGACGAAAAGCCCACGCGCCACGCACTCGTTCACCCGGCGCTGCGAAATCTCTATGCCGCGGCCATCAACAGCGCGCTCCTTTAAAAGACGCGACAGGAGCGTGCCGTCCTCGCAGCCCACATCGAGTACTTTCGCACCGTTCGATACATAATCGCAGATGAAGGCGTGGTCGACGCGCTCATCAGCGGCATTTGTAAGCGCGCCCGCGGGTGGCGCCGTTTCTGCGATGATCGCCATGTCCCCTCCTCAAATCCCTCTGGCCTTCGCGGCAGCCGTGAGAAAGCCGCGCACCGTGTCGAAGAGTTCGGGTTCGTCCAGCAAAAAGGCATCGTGCCCCCGGTCGGTCTCCACCTCGACGAAACTCACATGAGCGCCCGCCGCGTTCAGCGCATGCACGATGTCGCGGTTCGCTTCGGTCGGAAAAAGCCAATCGCTGGTGAAAGAAACGAGACAGAAACGCGTCTCCGTGCCCATGAAGGCGTTGGCGAGATTGCCGTCATAGTCCGACACAAGGTCGAAGTAATCCATGGCGCGGGTCAGATAGAGATAGCTGTTGGCATCGAACCGGTCGACAAAGGTCATGCCCTGATAGCGCAAATAAGACTCGATCTGGAAATCGGCGTCGAAGCCGAAGGTCAGGGTTTCGCGGTCCTGAAGGTTGCGGCCGAACTTCCGGTGCAGCGCCGTTTCCGACAGATAGGTGATGTGCGCGGCCATGCGCGCGACCGCGAGACCTTTTTTCGGGCTCTGCTCCTCGTTCAGATAGTTGCCTCCGCACCAATCGGGGTCGGCCATCACGGCTTGACGTCCAACCTCGTGGAAAGCGATGTTTTGGGCAGAGTGCTTGGCTGCGGTCGCAATCGGCAAGGCCGAAAAAACGCGTTGCGGGTAGCTCGCAGCCCATTGAAGAACCTGCATACCGCCCATCGACCCACCCGCGACGCAAAACAGCGTTTCGATGCCGAGCTCATCGACCAGCATCGCCTGGGCACGCACCATGTCGCGCACGGTGATGACCGGCAGGTCGAGCGCGTAAGGTTCGCCCGTTGCCGGGTTTTCGGAGGACGGTCCCGTCGAGCCCATGCAACCGCCAATCACATTCGAACAGATCACGAAAAACCGGTCCGTATCGATGGGCTTGCCGGGCCCGATCATGATGTCCCACCAGCCGGGCTTTCCGGTTGCGGGGTGGGTGTTGGCCGCATGCTGGTCGCCGGTAAGGGCGTGGCAGATGAGAACGGCGTTCGAGCGCGCCTCATTCAACCTGCCATATGTCTGATAGGCAATCGTCAACGGCGAAAGGTCGGCGCCCGAATCGAGCCGCAAGGGCCTGTCCGGCCCGAATTCGATCGACCGCCCGCCACCTTCGATCATCGCGTCAACGACACGCGATTTGCCCTTTTCAGAAATTCGCGCGACAGACATCTACGCCGCCGGTTCCTTCATCTTCAACCCGGTCCCCGAAGGGACCGGACAATAGGATAAGGAGGAAACCAAGGCAACGCGAAGGGGACGAGGCGGGCGACAGCCCGCACAACGTCGTAACGGCGGTGATGCCCCAAATGGGCCGCAAGCTCGATTATGACGGGACACCGCTCATACGCACTATTTCAGCGAAACACTTGCCGTGAGACCGTTTGACGGTTTATCTCACCGGCCTGCTTGAAAGAATGGGCCTTCAGCCATGAACCAGCCGGCGGCAGTGACCTCGGACGTGATCGAGACGGAAACGGAACGGGATAAACCGCGGCCGCTCGCCCGGCCGGGCGTGATGGACATTGATGCCTATGTGCCGGGCGGTCACCATGTGGAGGGTGTGGCCAAGGTCTTCCGGCTCTCTTCGAATGAAACGCCGCTCGGCGCGAGCGTGAAGGCAGTCGAGGCCTATCGCGCAAACGCCGACAATCTCGCGCTTTACCCGGACGGCTCCGCCCGCCCGCTCCGCGAGGCGATTGCCGCAAGGCATGGCCTTGACCCCGACCGGATCGTCTGCGGCTGCGGTTCGGACGAGCTCTTGAACCTTCTCGCCCAGGCCTATCTGGGCGAGGGCGATGAGGCCATCCATACAGAACACGGATTCCTCGTCTATCGTATCGCCACCTTATCGAACGGCGCGGTACCAGTCGTCGCACCTGAGCGCCATCTGACCGCCGATGTGGATGCGATCCTTGAACGGGTTACAAACCGCACCCGCATCGTGTTCCTCGCGAACCCGAACAATCCGACAGGGACCTATTTGCCGTTCAGCGAAGTCGAACGGCTGCACGAAGGGCTACCCCCGCAAACGCTTCTGGTGCTCGATGCAGCCTATGCCGAATATGTCCGGCGCAACGACTACACATCCGGGATCGAGCTTGCCTCGAAACACGAGAATGTCGTGATGACACGGACATTTTCGAAGATTTACGGCCTCGCCAATCTCCGGCTCGGCTGGCTTTACGGACCGGCGCACATCGTTGACGTGCTTAACCGGATTAGAGGCCCTTTCAACGTCACCGGCGCTGCGATTGCCGCCGGTGCCGAAGCCATGCGCGATCAGCCGTTCATCGATGCCGCCGTCGCCCACAATGAGGAATGGCTGCCTTGGCTGACGGAGGAAATCGGGGCAATCGGATATAACGTGACGCCAAGCGTTGGAAATTTCGTCCTTATCCACTTCCCCGATAGGGAAGGCGCACGAGCCGCCGATGCCGACAGCTTTCTGCTTGAGCGCGGCATCATTCTGAGACGCGTGACGGCATACGGCTTCCCGAATGCGCTGCGCGCAAGCGTAGGGACCGTGGAGGCTAACCGCACACTTGTTGCCGCACTGCGCGCATTTGCGGAAAGGCCAGGTGCGGCGTGAAAAGAGCATCACCTCTTTTCAAACGGATCGCGGTCATCGGCCTTGGTCTGCTCGGCTCTTCGCTTGCCCATGCGATCCGGCACAATGGCCTCGGCGAAACCGTCGTCGGCCACGACGCCGATACCCGCGTGATGAGCGAAGCCCGCAGCCTCGGCCTTTGCGGCATCTATGCGAAAACTGCCGCAGAGGCCGTCAGCGACGCAGACCTGGTGATCCTCGCCACCCCGGTTGGCGCCTTCAGCACGATCGCAGAGGAGATCGGCCCGGCCTTGGCGAATGGCGCCATAGTAACCGATGTGGGATCGGTCAAGCGTTTGGCGATTGAAGCGGTCACACGGCACATGCCGGCGCACGCGGTTTATGTCCCGTCTCATCCGGTCGCCGGGACCGAACAGTCCGGCCCAAGCGCTGGCTTTGCCGATCTGTTCGAGAACCGCTGGTGCATCCTTACGCCTATCGAGGGCAGCGACCCGCAGGCTGTCGCGCGCGTGCGTGCCTTCTGGGAAGGCTGCGGCTCCAGCATCGAGGTGATGGACGCGGAGCACCATGATCTCGTCCTCGCGATCACGAGCCATATTCCGCACCTTATCGCTTACAACATCGTCGGCACAGCCGCCGACCTGGAGGAGGTCAAGCGCTCCGAGGTGATCAAATTCTCCGCCGGCGGCTTCCGGGATTTCACCCGCATCGCCGCTTCCGACCCCACCATGTGGCGCGACATCTTTCTAGCGAATAAGGACGCGGTCCTGGAAATGCTCGCCCGTTTCAACGAGGACCTGGCGGCCCTTCAGCGCGCGATCAGATGGGGCGATGGCGACGCCCTCCACCGGCTCTTCACCCGGACACGCTCGATCAGGCAAAGCATCATCGATCTGGGTCAGGAAACGGCAGAGCCCGATTTCGGCCGGCCGCATGGAGCGGCTGAGGCCGAACACGGCCCGGAAAGCCGCAAGAAGGCGCGGATTTAGAGCATCGTGCGCAAAAAGCATGTCCCCAAAGTTCAAGGGGCACTTGATTCGGGAGGCATCGGTTTTGCGCGAAAACCGATGCGACAACGAAGAGATAGAGCGGTGGGACGCTTCCGGACAAACGACCGCCGCTCTAGCGCATGTTCCGGAAAAGTGTACGCGGTTTTCCGAAAGGAACATGCGCCACCTCTTTGAAAATGAAGCATTTTGCCGGCGCCCGGTGAATCCACCTCGCTGCAAAATGCTTTAAGGTTTGAAGAGGGGTGGAATAGCCCCGAGGGTTACCGGGCCGACGCCCACCTCGCCTGCATCGAAGGCGATGTCGACAGTACGCATCCGGATGCCGTCGGCAGCCTCTCCGTCCTTTCCAAACAAGGCGATCATCGCAGCGAGCGTCGCCAGAGCCGGAACCCGCGCGAGCGCGCCGGCGGGCTGCCCGTCCGCCATCGAAACGCCGAGCGCGACATTGCCCTGCAAATGGCCTGAGGGCGTGAGCGCAAGATCGCCCTTCGCATTAAGCGCCTCGCCGCCGCCCCGTATCTCCATGCGCGAAAGGTCCAGCCGCCCGTTGCGCGTCTGCCAATCGCGCAGAAAAGCCGCAAGGTTTGAGCCATTGCGCGGCAAGGCGAAAAGCCCCATGTCAAAAACGCCCGAAAGCGGCGCATCGCCCTCGTCGAAGCGCAGGCCTTCGACCTTTCCCGTGACATCGTAATTGCGTCCGCCAGGCGGCGCATCAGGCGCACGGCGGCTGTGAACGATGAAATCATCCGCCGCAAAAAGCGGATCGCTGCCCGTTGGAACGACGCCTCCGCCGGACGTAGGAGCAGTCGAAAACTCCTCGAAATGCAGGGACATGCGGTCGATTGCCCGGCCATCGAAGCGCAGGCTCGCATGGCCGAGAGACCAGTTGGAACCGAGAGTATCGGACACACCCGATACGGTGACGAGGCCGGGCGCGTCAAACTCCACGATCACATGGCCCAGATTATAAGCCTGCGCCACCGCAACAACGCGGGCGAGCCGCAGTTCGGCTTCCTCCGATCCATCGCGAACAAGCGCTGTAAAATCCTCGCAAATCCATTCCATGCGGAACGGGAAACCGGCGAAACGCTCGCTTGCACACGTATAGGTGCGGCCTTCCGCGGCCTCTGCCACCCGCCATTCCCCAAGCCCGGCGCGTGCGGCGTCGCGGGCCTGGTTCCAGACAAATACCCAGACCACGACAAGCACGGCAAGGCCGATAAAAGGCAAGAACAGCGCCCAGCGCGACACCTTGCCGCGGGCCGATGTTTTACCGGTCCGCATTGCGTTTTGAGGGTTCGGGGAGGGGTGTTCCATGGAGCGAATAACCTTTAAAACGCCGTGCGCCCTACGCTTTTACGAAGGGCCATGTTGCGAAGTCGAACTTCATTCATTCATCCACCACAGTCAAATCGCTCACCTAACACTACGCACGCAAATGAGGGATCAATCCGACGAAATCTGGGTTTTCGGCTACGGCTCGCTGATGTGGCGGCCCGGTTTCCGGTTTCTCGAACACGCTCCGGCCATGATCTATGGCGTTCACCGCTCCTTATGCATCTACTCGCATGTCCACCGCGGAACACCGGAAAAGCCGGGCCTTGTTATGGGACTGAACCGGGGCGGCGCTTGCAGGGGCGTGGCCTACCGGGTCGCGGCGGAGGAATGGGACGGCATTCTCGGCTATTTGCGCGAACGTGAACAGGCAACCGCTGTTTATCTCGAGCGCTGGATGCCAGCACACATCCTGGCAAAACCGCGCCGACGTGTGCGTGCCATTACCTATGTGGCGGACAACACGCACCACCAATTCGCCGATGACCTTCCGATAAGCAAAATGGTCGAACTGGTCCGCCAGGGCCACGGCCAGTCGGGGCCGAACATCGACTATGTTCTGAACACCATCGAGCATCTCGAGGAGCTTGGCGTCCACGACCCGAAATTGCATGCGCTCGCAGCGGTGCTGAGCGAAGACGGCTAAAGCAGCGGGCGCAGAAGCATGCCCCCAAACGGCTTAAGCCGCTTGATCCGAGTGCGGGCAACGATGTTGCGCGAAAAACGATGCAGCAACACGAAGATGGAACTGCCGAACGATTTTGGACCCAACGCAGCTAGCTCCGTGTGCTGAACCTCAACAGGCCCTAGGCGGGAACCGTGGCCCCGGTGTTCCGGGGTAGGCTCGGCAAGGCCGGATTTTCTTTGGCGGACAGTTCTATAAGCCGCGCCGATTCCTTCTCGATCACATCCTGAAGACGTTCCATGAAGTCTTCACGCTCAAGGCCCGGCGGGATCGGCTCCAGGATACTTACCCTGATCGTGCCAGGATAGCCGGGCTTGCCCCGTCCCGGCCAGAACAGGCCGGTATTCAGCGCCACGGGCACGCAAGGCAGATTGAGCGCACGGTAGATTTGATAGATGCCCTGCTTGTACTCGGTGGGGACGCCCGGCGGGCACCGCGTTCCTTCCGGGAAGATCACGATCGGACGCCCCTTGGCGGCGCGGTCCTTTGTTTCCCTGAGCATTTCGCGCAGCGACCGCGTCCCCTTCGAACGGTCGATGGAGATCATTTCAAGCGCACGCAGATAGAGACCGAAAAGCGGAATGCGCGTCAGCTCTCTCTTGAGAACGAAGACAGGATCCTTGAAAACAACGGAGAAGCCGAGGGTCTCCCATGCGGATTGGTGCTTGGAAGCAACCAGGTATGATTCAGGCGGCAAATGTTCGCGCCCCGTGACGGCCAGTTTCACACCGCCAAACACACGGGTCAGGAACAGCACCATCCGTGTCCACCAACGGAAGGCGCTCGAAACCAGCTTGGACGGCATCAAAAGAATAGGGGAGCAAATCAGCATGCCGAAAACGAAGACGCCGTAAAACACCGGCTTTGCAAGAAAAGATCGGATTTTCTGCATTTCTCGGTCCGCGTTCCGCAACGGCTCCTCTTGCGAAATGTTTAGGCGCTGCCCCGCGATGGAGCAAGGCGGACGATCAGCGGCGGAAAAGCGGCCTATGCCGGATTGATCCGGTCGATCCAAATGCGCGCCAGCGCGTAAAGATACTTGGTATATTCGCCAAGGAGCAGACGGCCAGTCGCAGGATGCCGCCACCATTCACGCGGCGCGACCGCGTTGGCCGTTACAGCGTGCGGGATAAGGGTGACGTCCGGGGCGGCGTGCGCGAACTCAAGCATACTGCGCGGCATGTGATAGTTCGACGTCACAAGGATCACCGTCGCGAAGCGGTGCTTGTCAAGCCAAGCCCGGGCTTCCGCGGCGTTTTCAACCGTATTGCGCGCCTCCCGGCCAAGATCGATGCAGCAATCGAAAAGCTGCGCCGATTGAGCAACCCGCCGCTTCAACACAGCGGTCGACACGGACGGATTGACACCGCTGATAAGAAGGCGCGGCGCACGTCCCTCCCTCAACAGCATGATTGCATCGTCGATGCGGGGCACAGCTCCGGTCAACACCACAATGCCGTCGGCAGGAACCTTTGCGGTGTTGGGATAGGACGAAACCTGGTTGGCAAAATAGACAAAGCCGGCCGCAAACAGCATGGCTGTTGCGCTAGTGGCTACCGCCAGCACCCGCACAAGGGTGCGCTGCACATTCATCCCCTTTATCACCGCACCAGTCTCTGAATCCGACAATGCCACTCTAGGTCGTGGTGAGGATTTAACAATTAGCTGCGTTGGGTCCAAAATCGTGCCTGACAAGGCGAAAAGCGCAAGGAAGGGCTTCGCCCCCTTTCGAGCATTTTCAACACAGTCAGGGGCGATTTTGGTCCAACCCATGAGGGGCCGGGCGCAAATCCGCCATTTCGGCGTCACGCGTCCTCGAATCTGCCCAAGCATGTCCGTCGTCCTCGTTCCTTGCACTGGCGAATTCTCGCTCCGGCGCAGCCATTCGTTAAATCCTCACCACGACCTAGAGCCCTTCTCCCAAAAACCGGTGGACCGCAAGCCGCGATGTCACAGCAGAAAGGATCGCCACAAGGAAAACAATGCCGATAACGCCGGCAAATGCGACGAAATCAAAACTCAGATCGCCCAAAAGCAAGCGGGCATTCGCCCCTTCCCCGGTATGGAGCCAACGCCTCACCGCCATCTCGGTAACGAAGAGCATGACGATAGCGCCGGCGCCGCCTGCCATACCCGCTTTCAACCCCATCACAAGAAAATGGCGTTGGAACTCGCCCGCGATAAAGGATTCCCTCGCACCGACCAGGTGCAGGACCTCAACGATGTCGCGGTTTGTCGAAACTGCCGCGCGCGTCGCAAAGACAACGCACGCCACCATGACGCATAGGACAAGGACGAAAAGCCCGCCACCGATCCAGACAACGATACGCCCGCCCGTGCGCAGCCGTTCAAGCCAGAACCGGTGGTCGTCGAGAACCGCGCCTGGCACGGCTTGAGACAGACGAAGCGCAAGAGCCTCCATGTCGGGAGGGGAACCGCGCTGGATGTCAATGACGATCATTGCTGGCACGGGCAACGCCTCCAGATCGGCATCCGACCCAAGCCAGGGTTCAAGCAGCTCCCGGATTTCAACCTCGTCAGCCGGATTAGCCCGGTCAATTCCCGGTGTCCCGCGCAGGATCTCCAAGGCGCGCGTCATCTGCTCTTCCCGGGTAATGGCATCGGATGGCGCAAGCTGCACGGTGATCTCCTCGGAAATCGCCGCAGCCCAGCGTTCGGTGGAGCGGTGGGCCGTCAGAACAATGGCAAGCGCCAGACACGCCAAAAGGCACATGGCTGCAATCACGAAAACAAGCGCCCGGCGCACCACGCTGTCAGCCGGGATGATGGGCGCTTGTGCATAACCGGGATCCGTCCGTTTGGGTGCGGAAAGGACCTTTGTCGTCTTTGCAGCGATTTTCCGGGGCTTGTTCATTCGTAAATCCGCATTCGGCCCTGATCGAGCACCAGGCGCGGCGCATCGAACTGGTCCATGAGCGTCAGATCGTGTGTCGCCAGGATAACCGAGGTGCCAAGCCGGTTCAGTTCCATGAACAACCTCAAGAGCCGGCGGGCAAGCTGCGGATCGACATTACCGGTCGGTTCGTCGGCGAGAAGAAGTTCGGGTTGCGCAATGACGGCCCGCGCAATCGCCGCACGCTGCTTTTCACCGCCTGAAAGCACTGCCGGAAGCGCATGCATCTTGCCACCGAGCCCGACCCATTCAAGCAACTCAACGACATCGCCGTAGTAATCCTCGACCTCACGTCCGGCGGACCGGAACGGCAGCGCGATGTTCTCGAAAGTCGTGAGATGATCAAGCAGCCGGAATTCCTGGAAAACGATGCCGATCCGGCGCCGGATGTCCGGCAGATCACGGCGCTTGAGACCGGAGACGTCTTGTTCGAACAAATTCATGATCCCGCGGCTTGGCCGCAGAGCCAGATACATTAGCCGCAACAAGGAGGTTTTGCCGGCGCCTGAGGGACCGGTGAGGAAATGGAAGCTGCCCGGCTCGATTTGGAAGTTGAGGTCGCTGAGGACCTCCGATCCCATGCCGTAGCGCAACCCGACATTTTCAAATGTAATCACGTTGCGTCCTGCTGTCGGCTTTCCCGCTCCGTTCCCATGAAAACCGCCCCATGCACATGAAGAAAGACTAGCTGATTCCCGTGCGCCACGCTGTCCCCAAACCATCGAAACACACCGGAACAGGCACGCCATCTAAACGGATATTTAAATGCTGATGACGCAAACCAACGCGTGGGGAATGGCCTTTTAAAGGAAACAGCCAAGCTGTCGGTCGTGAATGTATATCGCTTGCCCCTCTTGTGAAACGCGTTACCAGGTGCCGAACGGCGTATTGAACGCGGAAGGCCGCAAGGTGAAATGCGCTGTCTGCGAACACAGTTGGCTTGCGACCCCAGAACCAGACGCCGAGAATGCAACCGGACCGCCGTCAAACGAGAGCATCGCCGTTTCAGCACCCGATCATGACGATTTCGCGTTCGGTGAAGACATCACCGGGGGTGAGATGGATGACGGCGCCGGTGACGCCGCCGCTTTCGAGGGCAGACCGGACGACATCGCCGATTGGGGTAACGATTTCGAGGAAGCCGGAGCACACGTTGAAGAGGATCAGGCCCAAAGCTGGCAGGATCTTGCGAATGCCGACCCGTCACCGGCGAAGCAACGGATCGTGATCAAACGCAAGCGCAAGAACCCGCATGCGCTCACAGCCCTTTCAGGCATCGCGGCCTCCATGTTGATTGTCTCGCTTGTATGGTTTCGCGAAAACGTCGTGCGTATCTACCCGCAAGCGAACACGGTTTACGCCAGCCTTGGATTGAAAGTGAACCTGCGCGGGCTCGAATTCGACAACGTTGAGATCAAGCATGTCGCCGAAGGCGGATTGGAAGTCCTCAAGATCACAGGCGAGATCATCAATGTCCGCGATTATGCCGTGGTCTTGCCCGCCCTGCGCTTCGCGCTCAACGATATGAGACGGGCGGAGGTTTTTTCCTGGACCACAGCGCTTAGCGACGCATTTGTCAGACCGGGCGCGCGGTTGCCTTTTGAAACGGAATTGATCGCGCCGCCCCCGGAAGGTCAAGCCATCGAGGTCCGTTTCATCGACCGCGATGCAACGATAGCCGGGCTCGAAGGCTGAGATGGCGGCCGCGACGGATAGGCTAAGAACATTTCCGTCTCTAAGAATTTCCGTTTCCCTGTCGAAAGATGCTGAAAGCCGATGCCGCGCGGACGGCGAATCATGTCTATATGCGGGTCCGCGCCAAGCCATTGCATTTTTTGATGGAAACCGTTTGGCGCATGCGTGAGAAGGGAGTGATCACATGGCGCGTATACTGGTGGTGGATGACGAAACCGATGTGCAGAGCTTTGTGAGGCGGGGTCTGGAATTCGATGCCCACGAGGTGGAAACCGCCGATGACGGAGCAGCCGCTCTTGCCCGTATCGCCCACGCCCGCGAACCCTTCGACCTTGTCGTGTCCGACATCAAGATGCCGGTGATGGACGGCATCCAGCTTGCGCTGTCCGTTGCCAAGGAACAACCCAACCTGCCCATCGTCCTCATGACCGGCTACGCCGATCAGCGGGAACGCGCAAGCGGCATAGACCAGATTGTCAGCGGCGTTCTCTTGAAGCCCTTCGATCTGCATGTGCTGCAAGCCACCGTTGAAGGCGCTCTTCACCCAGCGTGATCGACACCGGCGCAACCTGGAGCAAAATCCGTTCATTTTGAATCGGATATTGGCTCTAAGCCTTTATTTCGTCGCACGATTTATCGGAAAACCAGCAACCGGTTTTCGGATCGGGCTCTAGAAAGGCGTGATCAGCCGCTCGAGATACTCGCGCTCAATGGTCTCGCGATGGGCATCGCCGAGACGGCGGCGCAATTCGTTGAGAATCCTGCGCGCGCGCTGAATGTCGATTTCGTCCGGCACCTGAACGCCCTCCCCGAAATCGGGGCCCTCATTGCGCTGAAGGCGGCCAAGCGGATCGCGGCTCTGATTGCCAGGCGATTGGCCTTGCTGGGCCAACTGCTCCATAAGCTGCTGCACAAGCCCTTGCGTGCCCTCCCGCAACCGCTCAAGCGCCTCGGACTGATTGGCGACGGCTTCTCCCGTATCACCGCCCCTGAGATTCCCTTCAGCATCCTGCATGGGCTGCCCGGCTTGGCCGAGCGTCTGACCGGGGTCGAGACCGAGCTCCTGCAATTGCTGCAAGAGCGACTGGAGCGATTCGCGCACACCCTGCTGCCCTTGCCCAAGCTGGTCGAGTTGATCCTGATAACCACCCTGCCCCTGCTGGCCCTGTCCGAATTGCTGTTGGTCCTGTCGGCCCGGTCCCTGCCGGTCCAGTTCGAATGTCTGATCCATTAAGTTCTGTTGTTGCTGGATCATCTCCTGAAGCTGTCGCAGCGCGTCCGAAAGCGCGTTCTCTTCGCCACCCTGTTGCGGCATGCGCTGGGCGTTCTGAAGGTTCTCAAGCATGTTCTGCAATTCGCTGAGCATCTGCCGGGCCGCGTCGCGCGATCCCGTACGCGCCAGATCCTCGATCATATCAAGCATCCGCTGAAGATCCTGCGGCGTGACCGTCTGGGAAGGATCGTGCAATTGCGATGTGTCGGCTTCCGGCAACTGCTCCATGTTTTCCGCCAGAGCGCGCATGTATTCGCTCATCGCCTGGCGCAGTTCCTCCACAAGGCGGGCGATTTCCTCCGCTGGCGCATCGTTCTCAAGCGCTCGCATCAAGGCTTCCTGTGCATCGCGCAAGCGCCTTTCGGCAAGCGAAAGATCGCCGTCCTCAATGGTGAGAGCAATATCCCAGAGATAGTCGAGAAGCGCGCGCAGATCGTCGTCATCGTCGGCATTCTGCAAACGCCAGTAAGCCGAACGCAGCAGCAGATAGTGTCCGGTATTGTCGAAAAACTCCTCCGGCCCGATCGTGAGCGCGTTAAGGGCTGTGCTCACGATCTGCACACTGCCCGCATCAAGTGCGAGAATCCTGCGTTGCTCAACGACGGCCCGTGCCAGGGGGTCATGGAACCGGCGTTCGGGCAGGGTGAACGTGACCGGTGCGGTGCGGCCTTCCTGGTCGGCCTCGTCCTTTGCGACCATCGTCAGCGTGGCTTCCGCGCCCGCAAGCGGATGCGCCGTCAAATCCCGATAAGTGCGGCCCTGATCCTCTGTGACCCGCGCCGCCGGCAAAGACAGCGGAAAGTCCGGCGGTTCGACGAGCGGTCGCGCATCATCACCGGCTTCGGCCGTCTGAACCGGCCGGATCTGCGCTTCGGCGGCGACAACGCCGTAATCGTCGCTCAGCTGATATTCGAGCTGCAACGCGCCGCTAACGGCGGAGTCCGGTTCGCCAATCAGCGAGATTTCCGGCGGGCGGTCGGGAACAAGAGAGAACGACCAAGCCTCGCCTTCATGCCCGCCGACAGCAACCTCGACTTCGGCATCGCGGACAAGTTCATGAACATAACGGGCGCTGGAACCGGTGCTTCCCGCTTCGGTGTCGGGGAGAAGCGCGTCTTCGGCACCGCCGGATGTGACGGTGACCGACACCTCGCCGGAGCCCTCGACCTGCACCTCCAGCCGGCTGTTGACGGGCACGGCAAGAACGCCGTCGTCCTCTGGATCGCGCGGCGTGTCCGAGGCTGTGAGGAAAATCGGCGCCTCGCCGGTGTAAACCGGAGGAGTGACCCATGCGTCGAGACGCGGCGGCACCGTTATCGCAACGGCGCGCGGCGGCTGCACCACACTGAGAAGCCTGTTCTGCCAATCGCCGCTTGCATAGGCGGCTGCGACAATCAGCGAAAGCACCGGTATCACCCGCAAGGCCATCGGATCGGCCGCGGCAAGCCTCGCGCGGAGCGAACCCGTGCGCGCCGCCTTGGTTTTTGCGAGCGCCCGGGCCCTATGCGCCTCCCACAAGCGCCGGGAAAGCGGATCTTCGGTTCCAGTCGCCTGCCGGTCGCCCAACGTCTGAAGAGGCCTGTGCGAAAAACCGGATGCCGTTTCCACCCGTTGGACGGCGGCCTCGGTTTCCGGCAGCTTCAGGCGGACAAGCGGCCAAAGGCTGCCAAGAATCGCGGCGACAGCCAATATGGAAAGAACAGCGTTGAACGGCCAGGGAACAACCTGCCAAAGTCCGAAAAGCGCAAGCGAGAGGATCAGCGCAGAAACGGAGATGAACGGAGTGACCCTGACAACCGCATCTTCGACGAAAAGAAGTGTCCGCGCACGGCCGACAATCTGCCGAAGACGTTTTGGAATCCACGGCGCATAGGACTGCCCGTGCGCGGGGGTGACCCGTTCAAGGCGTTCCTTGACGGCATCGTGCCGGCTTCCATCCGTCATGCCTTAACGTCCTTTCGCAGCCACAACACGCCTTAACATAGGGCCAAGACGGGCCTAGCCAAAAGTAAGAAATGGGCGGTTATGCGGAAAGCCAGCCGGGCATGCTGTCGAGGGCTATCAATTCTTCGGGATCGACGCGGCGCCGGACGACATGGAAATCGCCCTCCTTCACCAGCACCTCGGGGATCAGCGGGCGGCTATTGTAGGTGCCGGACTGCACGGCTCCGTAGGCTCCAGCAGACATGACGGCAAGAAGATCGCCCGCTTTCACGCGCGGCATTTCACGGTCAAGCGCCAGGAAATCGCCGGTTTCGCAGACTGGACCGACAAGATCGGCCAAAAGCATCTCACCGTTCCCGGCCGGCTTGACCACAGGCATCACATCGTGATGGGCGTGATAGAGCGTCGGCCGGATCAAATCGTTCATAGCCGCGTCTGCGATCACAAAGGACTTCGCCTCACCCTCTTTCACATAGATCACGCCCGTCACCAGAATCCCGGCGTTTCCCGCAATCAGCCGGCCCGGTTCGAAAATGATTCGCGCGCCGAGCTTATTCATATGTTTTTTGACGGTGTCGGCGTAGGCAGCGGGAAGCGGCGGCTCTTCATCGCCGCTTTTGTAGGGAATGCCCAACCCGCCGCCGAGATCGACATGCTCAATCCGGTGCCCATCGGCACGCAGTTCCCGCACGAGATCGCCCAACCGGTCAAACGCTGCATCAAAAGGCTCAAGCGCGGTAATCTGGCTGCCGATGTGCATGTCGAGCCCGACCACCGAGATGCCCGGCGTGCTCGCGGCTTCCGCAAAAATGCGGCGCGCATGGTGATAGGGAATACCGAACTTATTCTCCGCCTTGCCCGTCGTGATTTTCTCATGCGTCTGCGCATCCACATCCGGATTGATGCGGAACGAGACGGGCGCAGAGACACCCAGTTCGACAGCCACCCTGGAAAGCAGCAGAAGTTCCGGTTCCGATTCCACATTGATGGAGAGGATACCCGCCTGCAGGGCTGCGCGAAGCTCCTCTTCCGTTTTGCCGACGCCGGAAAAGACGATCCGGTCAGGCGGGATGCCGGCCGCCTCGGCCCGTTTCAACTCGCCCAGCGAGACCACGTCGGCACCCGCCCCAAGTCTCGCAAGCGTCGCCAGCACGGCCTGGTTGGAGTTTGCCTTCATGGCGTAGCAGACGAGGACGTCGAGCCCGGCGAACGGCTCAGCAAAAACACGCATATGCCGCTCAAGCGTGGCGGAGGAATAGCAATAGAACGGCGTGCCAACGGCCTGCGCGATTTTAGGAATGGGCACGTCTTCGGCGTGAAGAACGCCGTCACGGTAGTCGAAATGATGCAAGACGCGGTCCTCAGCCCGGAATTCGATATTTTGGGGACTTAAAGCAGTCCATCGAGAATAAAGCGCCGCTCGGGCGGTGCATCAGGCGGCGGGACGGCGGCTTCGCTCGTCCGTTCCACTGCAGTCTGCTCCGGTGGCGGCACATTGGCGCCCGGCGGCGGCTCAAGCGGACCCTTTCGCCCGCACGCGGCCACAAACAGGCACACACACATAATGGCCATGAGGCCTGGCCACCTTTTGCTTAACCGCTGAACGTGTTTCTCGCGCCTTGCCACGCACCTGTCTCCCACACCGGAAACGCCGGTCACTTTTCCCCACGAAGCCCAAGCGGTTGCAGCCGCGATTGTCAAGTCCCGCCTGCGTCCTTTGCATTCAAACGCGCAAGCCAATCCTTCGCCGCGCGTTTCACATTCTCAGGCGCTGTACCGCCGAAACTTGTCCGCGATTGGACGGAATCATGCACCCCCAATACGCTGAAAACATCCTCCGTAATACGCTCGTCAATGGCTTTCAGCGCATCAAGCGGCATTTCATCGAGCCGCAGGCTTCGCCGCTCGGCCTCGGCAACGATGCGTCCGGTGACGTGATGGGCATCGCGGAAGGGCAGACCGAGGACGCGCACAAGCCAATCGGCAAGGTCCGTCGCCGTCGCATAACCGGCGGACGCCGCGTCTTCGAGCCGTTTCCGGTTCGGCTCAAGGTCCTCGACCATGCCCGTCATGGCGGCAATCACCAGCTCCAAGCTATCAAGCGCGTCGAAGGCCGGTTCTTTGTCCTCTTGCATATCCTTCGAGTAAGCGAGCGGCAGGCCCTTCATGACGATCAAAAGAGCAGTCAGCGCACCGACAATCCGCCCTGCCTTCGCGCGCACGAGTTCGGCCGCATCGGGATTGCGCTTTTGCGGCATGATCGATGAGCCGGTCGAGAAAGCGTCCGTCATGGTGATGAAGCCGAACTGCGCCGACGACCAGATGACGATTTCTTCAGCAAACCGCGTCAGATGGACAGCGAGAATGGCGGCTGCCGACAGGGTCTCCAGCACAAAATCCCGGTCGGAAACGGCGTCAAGAGAATTCCGGCTCGGATAATCGAAACCAAGCACCTTCGCGGTTGCATGCCGGTCGATCGGAAAAGACGTTCCAGCAAGCGCCGCCGAGCCCAGCGGGGAGACATTCAGCCGCTTGCGGGCGTCCTGAAAGCGGCCTCTGTCGCGATCGATCATTTCCACATAAGCGAGAAGATGGTGCCCGAAAGTGACCGGCTGGGCGCTTTGCAGATGCGTGAAGCCCGGCATCACGGCATGGGCATTCTCAAGTGCCTTCTCAGCAAGCGCCTTTTGAAGGTCCCTAAGCGCTTCATCGGCGCGGTCGATCGCATCGCGGATGTAAAGCCTGAAATCGGTGGCGATCTGGTCATTGCGCGAGCGCGCGGTGTGCAGCCGTCCGGCAGCCGGACCGATAAGATCGAACAACCGCGCTTCCACATTCATATGGATGTCCTCAAGCGCCCTTGAGAACTGGAACGTGCCGTTTTCGATTTCTGACAGGATTGTGTTTAGACCTGTGACGATCTTGTCGGCATCTTCGCGCGAGATTATCTCCTGATCGGCAAGCATTGCGCAGTGCGCTTTCGAGCCGGCGATATCCTGGGCGTAGAGCCGTTGGTCGAAGGCGATGGACGCGTTGATTTCTTCCATGATGGCACTCGGTCCGGCATCGAACCGGCCACCCCACATGCGATTGCTCATCTTGCCAAACTCGGTTTTGAAGCGCCGGGCGGATCATCGTCCCAGCTTTGGAAAGCCTATCCATAACCGCTAAACGGGTGGGAAAGAAACGGCGACAGACACAATGGTAAAACGATTTGCCCTTTATTCCGGTCTGGCGGTAGCCGCCATTGCGCTCTCGGTTACGGTCTACGGGCTTACCGGACGCGACGGGACGCAGACGGCGGCCGCGGGCTGCTCCGCAAGCACTGAGACGGTCGAGGCGATTTCACCGCACCTTCAGGGCGAGGTCGCAGCGGTGGTGCCTGCTGAAACGCCTGGATATCTTCCAGAACTCACGTTCAAGAACGCTGCCGGCGAGGAACTGTCGCTGGCCGACTGGCAGGGCCGGCTCGTGCTTCTTAATCTTTGGGCCACATGGTGCGCACCTTGCCGCCACGAAATGCCGGCGCTCGACAAGCTGCAAGGCGAATTCGGCGGCGAGGAGTTCGAAGTCGTTGCTGTCGCGCTTGACCGTGCCGAACCGGAAAAGCCAGCGGCGTTTCTTGAAGAAATCGGCAATCAGAACCTAGCGCTCTATACAGACAACACCTTCGAAGTGTTTCAAAGTCTAAGACGGGATGGTCACGCCTTCGGCCTGCCCACCACTATCCTCATCGATACCAATGGCTGCACCTTAGGCGTGCTCTCGGGCCCGGCCGAATGGTTCTCAGAGGATGCAAGAAACCTGATCCGGGCGGCACTGGGCTCTGCCCAGACAAGCTAGACTTGTTTGATCTTAGCGCATGATGCACTGACCAGCCCAGCCTTGTTCCGAGACGGTCGGATCAGCCGCCTCGGAGGATGTGCAGGCCTGTACTCGGACCGTCATACGGCTCTACGCCGTGCGGTCGACCCGCTCGCCAACTCCCGGTCCCGGATCGCTCGCGGCCTGCCGCGCATTCTCAGCACCCGCTTCCACCTGCGCGGCCACCGCCTGTTCGGCGTTCGCCTGATCTCTAACGAAGCTGAGCGCCGCCCCGGCCCGCCCGCTTGAAAGTGATGCGGCAAGAGCCGCTGCCGCTGTTGATTCAACCGGCATCAATACGCTCCCATGTGGTTGTTTTCCTTCGACCGGAAGAAACAATCACGCAGCGCCCCAACAAAACCTTACCCGGACAATCACGACAGCGTGTATCGCGGATGATGGTTCGCCGCAGGTAAAAACAACCGTGAGAAATTGAGTGAATCAGCGGGTCGGAACGGGGGTCTCGCCCCGGTAATCATAGAAACCGCGTTCGGTTTTACGGCCAAGCCAGCCGGCTTCGACATATTTCACGAGGAGCGGGCAGGGCCGGTATTTCGAATCCGCAAGGCCTTCATAGAGCACGTGCATGATCGACAGGCAGGTGTCGAGACCTATGAAATCGGCCAATTGAAACGGTCCCATGGGATGGTTCGCGCCGAGTTTCATGGCCGTGTCGATACCCTCGACCGTGCCAACACCCTCATAAAGCGTGTAAACCGCCTCATTGATCATCGGAAGGAGGATGCGGTTCACCATAAAGGCCGGGAAATCCTCCGATACCGCCACCGTCTTGCCAAGACGGGTGCAGAAGGTCTTCGCCGCTTCGAAGGTCTCATCGCCCGTTTGAATGCCCCTGATCAACTCGACGAGTTCCATTACCGGTACGGGATTCATAAAGTGAATGCCGATGAAGCGTTCCGGACGGTCGGTCGTCGACGCCAGCCGCGTGATCGAAATCGAAGAGGTATTGCTCGCAAGGATCGATTCCGGCCGCAAATGCGGGCAGACTTTCGAAAAGATTTCCCGCTTAATCGCCTCGTTCTCGACCGCGGCCTCAACCACGAGGTCCGCAGACGCGATCTCCTCGAGCGAAGCAACGGCGCGAATGCGCTTAAGCGCCGATTGGCGTTCTTCCTCGGTAATCTTGTTGGAGCCCACCTGCCGGATCAGATTGCCATGGATGGTGGCAAGGCCTTCTTCGATGCGGTCCACGGCGACATCGTTCAGGCCAACATCATAGCCGGCAAGCGCGCAGACATGCGCAATCCCGTTGCCCATTTGACCGGCACCGATAACGCCGACGGATTTGATCTCCATGACGCGAACTCCTAACTGACAGATGCGGCGGGACTTGAAGGCCTAAGGCGAGAAAACTCTAAGCCCGCTACCACGTCCGACAAATCTGGCAAAGCGGTAATGCGCATAATCAGGCTTTCGTGTAGGGGACACGACCGCCGCCAGCGTCAAATGCCCTAAATACCGGCCTTTTCAAGCTCCGAACGCAACTCCGGCAACGCCTCGAACAGATCGGCGGCAAGCCCGTAATCGGCCACCTGGAAGATGGGGGCTTCCTCGTCCTTGTTGATCGCCACGATAACCTTGGAATCTTTCATACCCGCCAGATGCTGAATGGCGCCTGAAATCCCAATCGCGATATAAAGGTCGGGCGCGACCACCTTGCCGGTCTGGCCGACCTGGTAGTCGTTGGGCATATAGCCGGCATCCACGGCTGCACGCGATGCGCCAACCGCCGCGCCAAGCTGGTCAGCCAACGGTTCGATATAAGTTTTAAAGTTTTCGCCTGACTGCATTCCACGACCGCCGGAGACGACGATTTTTGCGGAAGTGAGTTCAGGTCTGTCGGAGACAGAGAGCTCTTCCCCGACGAATTCGGAAAGCACATTGTCGCCAGGGCTTTGCACAGCCTCCACAGGAGCGGCCGCTCCACCCTCTTCCGCGGATGAAAAAGCGGCCGTCTGTATCGTAATGACCTTTTTCGGATCGTGCGACTTAACCGTTTGAAGAGCGTTGCCCGCATAAATCGGGCGCTCGAAAGTGTCGGGGCCTTCCACAGCGGTGACACCTGAGATTTGCATCACATCGAGAAGTGCCGCCACCCGCGGCATCAGATTTTTGCCTGTGGTTCCAGCAGGCGAAACGACGGCATCATAACTGCCGGCAAGCGAAACAATAAGTGCCGCCATCGGTTCTGCCAATTGCTGTTCGAAGACATCGTCTTCGGCAACAAGCACTTTTTCGGCCCCATCGAGCTTTGCAGCCGTATCGGCCACCGAAGCACAGCCCTTGCCGGCCACCAGCACATGAACGGGCGCGCCAAGCGCCTTTGCCGCGCTCATTGCCTTATGGGTTCCGTCTTTGAGAATCTCGTTATCGTGTTCAGCGACCAAAAGTGTCGTCATGATCTCGGTTTCCTTGAGCCGCGGCTTAAATGACGCCGGCTTCGTTCTTCAATTTGCCGACCAGTTCGGCGACGCTCTCCACCATCACGCCTGCGCTGCGTTTCGGCGGCTCCACCGTTTTGATGACCTCAAGGCGCGGCGAGATATCGACGCCGTAGTCGTCCGCCGATTTTTCCTCAAGCGGCTTTTTTTTCGCCTTCATGATGTTCGGCAGGCTGGCATAACGCGGCTCGTTGAGCCGCAAATCGGTCGTGACGATTGCGGGCATCGCAAGCTTAACCGTTTGCAAGCCGCCATCCACCTCGCGCGTCACCAGAACCTTGTCCCCATCCGCTTCGACTTTCGAGGCGAAGGTGCCTTGGCTCCAGCCAAGCAGGGCGGCCAGCATCTGGCCGGTTTGATTGCAGTCGTCATCGATGGCCTGCTTGCCGAGAATGACCAGGCCCGGTTCTTCGGCTTCCACGATCGCCTTCAGGATCTTCGCCACCGCAAGCGGCTCTACCGTCGCGTCTGTTTTGACGAGGATGCCGCGGTCAGCACCCATCGCGAGCGCCGTGCGGATGGTCTCCTGCGCCTGTTGCGGGCCGATTGAAACAGCGACAATCTCCGTGACCGCGCTCTTTTCTTTCATCCGGATCGCCTCTTCGACGGCGATTTCGTCGAAAGGATTCATCGACATTTTGACGTTTGCCGTCTCGACACCGGATCCGTCAGCCTTGACCCTTATTTTCACGTTGTAATCGACCACCCGCTTGACGGGGACGAGAACCTTCATGGCGCACTCCATGCTTCAACAAACCGTGCGCCCTCCTTATTGCGCACATGAAACCGAAGGCTCGCGATATGACCGCGCACCTGTCCTGTCAACCTCATTGTGGCGGATGGCCGGCATGGGGGTCGGCTTGCCAGAACGCTTCCGCTTTCACCCGAAACGCTTAGCCGCTCTAAGCTCTTGTTTTATCGAAGGTTCAGACGGAAGCCGGTTCCTGCTTGCCCAGGACTTGCCTTAACGCGGTAGCCCACGGTCGCAGAGGGGGACACCTGGACGGCGCAGCACAACAACAAGCACCGCGCCAACCACAAGACCGCCGACATGCGACCACCAGGCCACATTGTCGCCAGGCGGGAAGACAACGGCAAAGAACTGCATCGCGACCCATGATCCCAGCACCCACATCGCCGAAAGCCGCAGTGGAATGCGCCAAAGCACCAACACCCAGACCCGCACCCTTGGATGGAGAATGAGATAGGCGGCAATCACGCCCGCGACCGCTCCAGAGGCGCCGACGAGCGGCACACCGCTTATGGGATCGAGCGCAACATGGGTAAGCCCCGCGCAAATCCCGCACAAAAAATAAAAGACCAGAAAGCGGAAATGACCGAGCGCGTCCTCCACATTGTCGCCGAACACCCAGAGAAAAAGCATGTTGCCAAGGAGATGCAACCAACCGCCATGGATGAACATGTAGGTGCCGAGGGTTATGCTTTCAGGAAACAAGCCGGGCGTGGGCGCGGTGAAACCCATCACCTCGCGCGGGATAACGCCGAAGGCTGTCGCCAGGATTGCGGTCGCACCCTCGGCCCCCCCCGCTTGCAAAACGATGAACACAACCACGTTGGCCGCGATCAAACTCAGGGTCACATAATGAACCCTGATGTGTCTAAGGCTATTGTGGTCGTGAAACGGGACGAACATCGCTGCCAGGCCTTGAGAATCTACAGTCAAGAGAGATCGCGGAACGTCGGCAAAATGCGACAATTCACCGTGAGTACGCACATGATCCCATGGGGACCGCCGTACACCGTTTTTCTCAGCATGTGCTAACGATTTTTGCCAGGCACCCATAGCACATCGCCGCCCGCGCGTGCATTGGCATACCGGCTTGCAACGAAAAGAAAATCCGAAAGCCTGTTGATATATTTGAGCGCTGGCTTCCCAACCTGCTCGTCCTGTTGATGGGAAAGCTCTACGATCAACCGCTCCGCCCGGCGGCATACCGTGCGGGCAAGGTGGAGGTGAGCAGCAAGCTTCGTGCCTCCCGGCAAAACGAAAGAACGCAGCGGCTCCAGATCGTCATTGAGCGCGTCGATTTCGTTCTCGATCCGCTCGACCTGCGCTGCGATGATGCGCAACGGTTCGTAACCTGGATCCTCACCGGTCTCAGGCGTAGCCAGATCGGCGCCCAAATCGAACATATCGTTCTGAATGCGGCCAAGCATGGCATCAAGTTCCGGAAGGCCGTCATCACCGGTGTAAAGCCGCGCAATACCAATGGCTGCATTGGTTTCGTCGACCGTACCGTACGCGGCTACGCGCAGATTGTACTTGCGGCGGCGCTCTCCGGAGCCGAGCGCCGTCGTACCGTCATCACCGGTTTTTGTGTAGATCTTATTGAGAACGACCATGGCCACCCACTTCTAGAAGCTGTAGCCTACCCTCGCCCCGTAATTGGTTAAACCATCATTTTTGTCGCAAAGTCCCGCGTTCGATGCATGGCTGACTGTCGCCATGACATTCACGCGTTCCGTTACCCGGAAACCGATAGTGGCCGATTCGCGAAAGAGCGGACTGCAGCCGAGATCGAGGTCCTCATTGGTCACCGAGTTGTCTTCCCCGTTGTGGACCATGCCGCCAAAGGTGCCTTCGATAAAAATGTGTTCGGTCACATCAACGGTAAGCGCCAATTGGGCGTAGGCTTGGCTGGTGTAGCCCTCCGTGTTCACCGTACCGCCAATCGCCGGCCGCAAATAAGCCGGCGCACCAAAAAGGGCAAAGTTCCAACCGACGTCGAAGAGCACCTCTCCATTAATGTCGACGCTCTCCTCCGGACCGGAGGGGTCGTGATACATCACGCCAAGACGAACCTCGTTCAGAAACGGCCCCGCGGTCGGAATTTCCGCTACCGGGGCCGGTGCGGGGAAAATCACATCGGCGGCATCCACCTGCGTGACGGAGACCGCGCCAAATGCCGCGACAACGCACGCTGCACCGAAAAATTGGGAAAAACTGGAGGCCATGCTGGGACCTTTTAAATAGAAATGCTTATCCCGTTTAAGCCGCAGTTCAGCGAAAAACAACGCGTGTCGCGTCATTCGCCATATTTTATACAACCTGTTGTAATGGGGCCACGGCTTCCCTTGGGCCAACCGGCGAGGCTCAGCCGGACATGACATAGATCGCCGCCATGATGACGATGACAGCGACAAACTGAAGGCCCACACGCCAGCGCATCAGCATTTGCGAGCGGTTGGGGGAACCGCCCCGCATCATGTTCCACAACCCGGCAATTAGAACGATGGCGACCGCACCGACGGCAATGGGAACGAGATAAGGTATGACGTTGGACATGATCGGGGAATCCTAACGCTCAACGGGTGTAAACGGCAATCGAGGCATAAACGGCTGAGTCTTAGGCGTTGTCGCCCGCCTTCTGCAAGAGCCGGTGATAAAGCCCGACCGGCAGGAAACGGCGCGCTGCATCGATCAAATAGGTGGGCGTGGTGACGAAGTAGTGCGGTTTGGGATTCGGGCTCTCGACCGCATGGATGAGCTTGTCGACAACCGCCGATGGTTCCAGTTTGAACCGGGACTGGCTGCCGCCCTTTTCAAGAAACTTCAACCGCCGTTCATAGAGCTCGCGGTGTGGCGAATTCTCCACATCGACGTTCTTCTTGAACACGGTCAGCGCGTTATCGGCAAAACGTGTGCGAATCGGCCCTGGTTCAATCAGAGACACAGCTATGCCGGTACCTTTCAATTCAAACGCCATTGTGAGCGTCAGACCCTCAAGCGCGAACTTCATGGCGTTGTATGGCCCGCGATAAGCCATCGGGGCAATTCCAAGGACGGACGAGCAATTCACAATGCGCCCGGCCCGTTGCGCCCGCATGGTGGGCAAGACCCGGAGCGTAAGATCGTGCCAGCCGAAGAAACCCGACTCGAATTGCTCGCGCATCACGTCGGTGCGGATATCCTCGACTGCCCCGCCCTGGCCATAGGTGCCGTTATTGAACAGCGCGAAAAGCCCTCCCTTGGCGGCATCGAGCACCTCGCCCGCGCAGGCCGCAATCGATTCCGGCTCGGCATAGTCGAGATAAAGGCTCTCAAGTCCCGCATCCTTGAGGCGCTTGATGTCTTCTTTCTTGCGCGCGGTCGCGAACACGCGCCAGCCACGCGCTTTCATGGTGTGCGCCGCCGCCTCGCCAATACCCGACGAACAACCGGTGATCAGAATTGATTTTTTCGTCATGGGGCGGGAGTTAGCGCGCTTCCATCCAGGCCTCAACGGCAAAAAGGACAAAGACTGTCGGATATCCGTTTCATCTACCGTGTCAGCACTTTCTCAATATTCCCGACGGTGTGATTCGTCAGGTCCTTTTCGATTTCCGCGAGAATACGCGCCTCGACCTCCTGGTGCAGTTCCTTGCGCAAGTCACCAAGCGTCCGCGCCGGTGCGGCGATAACGATCCTGTCGAACTGGCGTGCATGGGCGGCTTTATAGAGAAAGTCTGCAAGCTCTCTTGCAAAACGCTCTTCCTCAAGCCGGTGCAAATCCGTTTGCGACGCCGCACTCTTATGGCCAGACGGCCCGTCGCTGAAGCGCCCGGGCCTGTCCGTGCCCTGCTCGCGCGTTGGTGGATTCTCCTGCTCCTCTTTTCCAACCACCTCAAGGTTAGGAAACGCCTCGTCTCCCTTGTTACGCAAAAACAGCGCCTTCTTGCCGTTGGCCACCAGAACCCAAGTGTCATGGGGAAGTTTGAGTGCAGGCATGCGCTTAGTACCTTTCTGTTTTTTCTTTGTTTGGCATAGCGCCGGAGAACAGCGCGACTAGGTCTGGGACGCTTTAGATCCGGGTGGGATCAACCCGTCCAGCCGCCGTCACGTCACTTGTCTTTTTCCGATTTTATCATCACTCCATTGTCTCCAAAAGACGGCGGGCGATGACTTGCGCCTGTATCTCGGCCGCACCCTCGAAAATATTGAGGATGCGGGCATCGCAGAGGACGCGGGAGACCGGATATTCAAGCGCAAACCCATTGCCGCCGTGGATCTGGAGTGCGTTATCGGCGGCCGCCCAGGCCACCCGGGCGCCCAGAAGCTTCGCCATGCCCGCCTCAACATCGCAACGCCGGTCCGAATCCTTTTCGCGCGCCGCGAAATAGGTGAGTTGGCGGACGATCATCGTCTCGACAGCCATCATGACCAGCTTGTCCGACACGCGTGGAAAGGCAATCAGCGGCTTGCCGAACTGAATGCGCTCCTGCGCATAGCGAAGCCCAAGATCATAGGCGGATTGCGCGACACCGACGGCCCGGGCCGCAGTCTGGATACGTGCGGATTCGAAGGTCTGCATCAACTGCTTGAAGCCATTTCCTTCCTCACCACCCAGCAGGTTTTCCGCAGGCACCTCAAATCCGTCAAAACCGATCTCATACTCCTTCATGCCGCGATAGCCGAGCACTTCGATTTCGCCGCCGGTCATGCCATTCGCCGGGAAGGGATTCTCATCCGTACCGCGCGGCTTTTCAGCCAAAAACATGGAAAGGCCCTTATAGCCGGGCTCATCCGGATTGGTGCGGGCGAGCAGCGTCATCAGATCGGCGCGCACCGGATGGGTGATCCAGGTCTTGTTTCCAGTGATTTTGTAGGCTCCGTCCTCCTTGACCGCGCGGGTCTTCAGCGCGCCGAGATCGGAGCCGGTGTTGGGTTCGGTGAAAACGGCGGTCGGCAGGATTTCACCCGATGCGAGTTTCGGCAGCCAATGCGCCTTTTGCGCATCCGTGCCGCCACCGAGGATCAGTTCAGCGGCGATTTCGGAGCGTGTGCCGAGCGAGCCGACGCCGATATATCCCCGCGACAGCTCCTCGGAAACGACGCACATGGATTCCTTGCCGAGCCCCATGCCGCCGAATTCTTCCGGGATTGTGAGGCCGAAAACGCCAAGTTCCGCCATATGCCCGACGATCTCGAGCGGGATATATGCGTTTTCCATATGCCATTCATGGGCATGGGGTTTGATCTCCGCCTCGTTGAATTTGCGCATTTCCTCGCGGATTTGCTCAAGCATCTCATCGAGGCCGGAATCCTCAAGCATTGCTGAGCTTTCGCGGGACGGCATCAATTCCGCAAGGCTCGCGCGGTTTTGCGGCGTGTTGCCGGTGCGCATCAAGTCCACGACCTCGTCGGTGTAGAAAGCGTGGATCGCATGATCGTCGACACCGAGGTCGGAGAGCCGGACGATCTCATTCTGGCTCATCGGAATGCCTCCGGCGATCTGCGAAAGATACTCGCCCGCGCCGATCTCGATCATCAGCGCCTCGATCGCACCGAAACGGTCTTCCGCAATGAGCCGTTCCGTGTACGCGTCAAGCTGGCGGATGGCCTCGACATAGGTGGCGAGCCAAGCGAGTCCGTGCGCGGCGTGCTGGTGCTCGTCGACGAGCCGCCCCGAGACGCGGTCATCTTCAACCACCCGTTTGCGTAACGCCGTACGCGCCTTGTCAAGGACCTCGCCGGCCGCCTTCGAAGCAGCACGCAGCCTTTCGATGAAATCTTCTTTCAAGACCACATCGAGACCTTCGGCAATGCTCATCAGATGCTCCCTCATCCCGATTGGGGGCGGATGCCCCAGCGGCGCCCGGTTGGGGCCGCGTTCTTTATTCCGGTTATTTCATGCAGTGCAGCATAGAGCGGGCATAGGCAGTCGTCACTTCGCCTTTTGTCACCCTCCAGGCGCCGTGCCCCGATGGCCGTTCGTCGCGCTTGTCACGAGCACAACGCCAACAATCGCGACGCCCATGCCGAGCAGTTGAAGAAGGGTCAACACCTCTCCGAACATGAAATAGCTCATCACCGCAGTGCACACAGGCACAAGGTAAAAAAGCGAGACGGTTGCGACCAGCGCGCCTCGGCTCAAAAGGAACTGGTAAAGGGTGTAGACGCCGAGCGACAGGACGAGAACCATCCAGGCAAGTCCGAGGATGAATGGCGATGTCCACTCGATTGTGAGCGGCTGAAAGATGAGCGCACCAGGCAAAACCAAAGTAAACCCGCCGAAATACTGGATGACGTTGCGCGCCCGCTGGGCCCCGCCGTCCGAAACACGCTTCTGGTAAGCGCTCGCAAGCGTGATGCCGACAAGGCCGACAAGACAAAGAAGAACGCCCAGAATAGGCCAACTGTCCGGCCCGGTTCCAAGCTTCGGCGCAAGCACGATAAAGACCCCGGCAAAACCAAGGAGCACACCCACCCATTGGCGCGGTGTGAGCACCTCGCCTGTGAGGCGTTCCGAAAAAAGCGCGGTCAGGATCGGCTGCAATCCAACAATGAGAGCGGCTGGTCCCGCTGGCAGGCCCTTCTCGATCGCCCAGAAAACCGAACCCAGATAAACGCCGTGAATGAGAATACCGATAAGGAATGCGTCAATCGCTTGGCGCCTCGTGGGCAATGCAGCGCGCGCAATGAGGGCCCAAAGCGCAAACGCCGCCATCGCAAACACAAAGCGCAAGGAAAGAATGACAAGCGCCCCGGCAAAAGGCGTCGTGACCTTGGCGCTCACGAAACCCGTGGACCACAAAAGAACGAACAAGAGAGGGGCCGCCTTAAACAGAACACTCGGCATGACGCAGAAAACCTGATCCTGTTCGCGTGAAAGGAATCAAATCCAGAAGGCCCCTTGCCTAAAGGTATGCGGCAAGGAACACTACCCTCTATTCCAGACAAAGACTGTCTGCGCCCGTCGCAAACCACTGCAGGGTGGCGTTTCCGGACAACGATCCCATCTTAAATTGAGGGATAGGCCGCAAGGCCGGCGCACACCATTGGAGAAAGCTCTCTATGACAAACGATCGGTTAACGTCCGGCCAGTCCGATGCTGAAGGAGACAATGAAGAGTGCGAGACATGCAGCCTTCGCGTGCCGAGGCTGAAGGGCGATTTCGGTCCGCCTAGGCCCTTGCCCGAGCCGACACCCGACAAATGGAGTCCCGTCACACCCGAGGCCTTCAAGCCGGTGATCGTGACGCCGCCTGTCCACCCCATCGCAAATGTACTGCGGTCCGGCCCCGTCTACAGAAAGGTGACGTGGGATCCGGAAAACGAGATGTGGATACAGAAAAGCTTCTGGATCTACATTGCAACGGCGGTCGGTATCTCGCTGACGCTGACCTTCATCGCCGTTCTCGCTGGAATGACGGTGTTCGCTGTCTTTGCGGGGATGCTGAGCTGGTTTGTGTGAGGTGCTCCTCACGCCGCCTTTGAGGGCGCGCCACCGGCTTCCAGAACATCTTCGAAGGTCTTAAGCCCTGT
>JAKSCL010000231.1 GCA_022360615.1 Hyphomicrobiales bacterium | reverse complement strand
TGCTGCCAAAACTCTGGGTCTCATTTTGGGCAAGAGCTGCTGTGCCGTGATCGGTGGTGAGCCCGGATAAAGCGGCAAACAGGATCGCCACGCCCGCACAAGCCGCCAATAAAAACCAGAGCCCGCGCCAGAGCCTCGGTTTGTTTGTTCTTTGGTCAAATCTGTCGTCGTCGATTGAAGGGGTCATGCGTTTCGGCGCGTCCTGATCACATTTGCCCGCATCGTGCGCGGTGTCTTGCTGGAAGGTGTTGTCAGATACGTCACCTCGCAAGGTGCAACCATTATTTGTCTTGATGTTGCTTTCTGTTACAGAGGGAGGTGCCCAGCCGCAACGGCGTTCCTCATCACCGGATTATGGAGCAAGAATGTCCGAATCCGGTTAAAAACCCGTAGGTTTCCATCCCTCCTTAAAGCCTCTAGGTTTGTTACAGGATGTCGCAGTCAAAACCGGTCGTGATCATTACCCGCAAATTGCCCGATGTCATCGAGACGCGGATGCGTGAGTTGTTTGAAACCCACTTGCGGGACGACGACAAGCCAATGAATCAGGCCGAACTCGTCCACGCGGTGCAGACGGCGGACGTGCTTGTGCCGACCATCACCGACAAGATCGATAAAGCAGTGTTGAGTCAGGCCGGCGACCGCCTGAAACTGATCGCCAATTTCGGTAATGGTGTGGACAATATCGACGTGGCCACCGCGACGAGCCGCGGGATTACGGTGACGAATACCCCAGGTGTGCTTACCGAGGATACAGCCGACATGACGATGGCGCTGATCCTCGCGGTTCCGCGCCGTCTCGCCGCCGGCATCCATGCGATTGAGAATGACGAGTGGCATGGCTGGTCGCCCACTTGGATGCTGGGGCACCGCATTTGGGGTAAGCGGCTTGGCATCATCGGGATGGGGCGGATTGGACAAGCGCTCGCCCGTCGCGCCCGCGCCTTCGGCATGCAGATCCACTATCACAACCGCCGCCGCGTTCCCGAGGCGATTGAGACTGAATTGGAGGCCACCTACTGGGACAGCCTCGACCAGATGTTGGCGCGCATGGATGTGATCTCCATCCACTGCCCGCACACGCCCGCCACCTATCACCTCTTGTCGGCGCGGCGTCTGCGGCTGATGCGGCCCGACGCTTATATCGTCAACACCGCCCGCGGCGAGGTCATCGACGAGAACGCCTTAGCGCGCATGCTGGAAGCCGGTGAGTTGGCCGGTGCGGCACTCGATGTGTTTGAACACGAGCCGGCCGTCAATCCGCGTCTTGCCAAATCGGACCGGGTTGTGCTTCTGCCGCATATGGGATCGGCGACGATCGAAGGCCGCGTCGACATGGGCGAGAAGGTGATCATCAACATCAAGACTTTCGCCGACGGCCACCGCCCGCCGGACCGGGTCCTGCCGTCCATGCTTTAAGCCGAAGCACGTGCTTAAACGTCATTGCGGCGAAGATCTGAATCCATGGTGCAGCAGAGACGCTGCCTCGCCAGCCCATATACCCCTCAACGCCGTACTTGACCCGGCGATCCAGGAGCCGAGGGGCAGCCTGGGTTGCCGTCGATAACCCGGATCAAACCCCAGTGTGACGCGAAGAGACCGGAACGTTGAGCGCGTTCAGGCTGTTTCGGTTTCGATGATTGCACCGAGTGTTTCAGGTGTAATCGACGGGGTTTCACCGTTGAGTGGGTTGTTCGGATCCCATTGGTAATTGATCGTCTGCGTCCGGCCGTCCCGCCCGTCATAGATCATCAGCTTTTCCAAAAGCGATTCCCCAAAACCCGCGATCGCCTTGATCGCCTCAAGCGCCATCATCGAGCCGATCACGCCGGTAAGCGCGCCGATCACACCTGCTTCCTCGCACGCCGGTGCCTGACCGGGTGCCGGGGGATGCGGAAAGAGGCAGCGATAAGAAGGTTTTGGCTGTTTGTTCGCATCCGCCTCGAAGCTGCGGAACAGGGTGAGAAAGCCATCATACTGCCCGACGGCACCTGTGATCAGCGGTTTTTGAGCGAAATAACAGGCATCATTCGCAACGTAGCGCGTTTCGAAGTTATCCGAGCCGTCAAGAACGAGGTCGTAATCGCCAACGAGTCTCAGCGCATTCTCCCTATTCAGCCTTTCGGAATAGGCAATGACGGTCACGTGGGGATTGATACCGTGGATCGCGTCCGCGGCGCTTTGAGCCTTGGGGCGGCCGACATCATCTGTCCGGTGAATGACCTGGCGCTGCAGGTTCGAAAGGCTGACCGCGTCATCGTCGACGACGCCGAGCGTCCCGAGACCCGCAGCCGCCAGATATTGCAGCACCGGCGCGCCGAGTCCGCCTGCCCCGATAACGAGCACGCGCCCATCCTTCAGTTTCTTCTGACCGGGCCCGCCCACTCCCGGCAGCACGATATGCCGAGCATAGCGTTCCACTTCTTTATCGCTCAATGCCATATCAGCTACGTAAACCTGCTGTGGGGCTGCGTCCAGTCACGGCCTGTCTTCCGCGCGCCCTTGAACACCGGTGGAGCCGAAACCACCCGCGCCCCGCTCCGTTTCAAGGCTCAGCTCGGCGTCCTCAAACACAACGTCTTGAAGGGATTGAACCACGAGTTGGGCAACACGCATCCCGTGCTCGATAACGAAGTCCTCAACGCCATGATTGATGAGAAGCACCCTCACTTCGCCGCGGTAATCGGCATCGATGGTGCCGGGTGCGTTCAGGACCGTGACACCGAACTTCGCCGCAAGGCCTGAGCGTGGCCGGACCTGTGCTTCGAAACCCTCCGGCAACATCAGCACGAGCCCTGTGGGAACTGCGCGCCAGCTTCGCGACCGGATCGTAAGCGGCGTTTTTGCAACCAAGGCCGCGGAGAGATCGAACCCTGCCGCGCCGCTCGTTGCCCGCTCCGGCAGGGGCAGATCGTGTGCGTGTTGCAGGCGATGAACCCCAATCCGCGGCATACTGTTCCACTCAGACCTGCTTTGCGAAGCAGTCGGCCAAGCGCGTCACCAGCCGCACGGCAACGGCTTCTTTGTCCATGCGGGGCCAGTCCTCAACACCGTTTTCGGTAATCAGATGCACGGCATTTTCGCTGCCCCCCATGATGCCGGTTCCGGGTGAGACGTCATTGGCGACGATCCAGTCGCAGCCCTTGCGTTGCCGTTTTGCGATGGCGTGTTCCACCACTTTTTCCGTCTCAGCCGCAAAGCCGACCACAATATCCGGCCGGTGTGTCTGGTGCCGCGCCACGGTTTTCAGGATGTCCGGGTTTTCAACCAGAGAGAGACTTGGTGGCGGTGCGCCTTGTTCCTTCTTGATTTTTTCGCCGCCTTCCATCTGCACCCGCCAATCGGCGACCGCTGCGCTCATGATGGCGATGTCGGCGGGGAGTGCTGCTTCAACCGCGTCCGCCATGGCGCGGGCGGTTTCGATGCGGATAACATTGACCCCGCGCGGATCGGGCAGCGAAACAGGGCCTGAGACAAGGGTAACATCGGCGCCTGCCCGGGCGGCCACTGCGGCGATCGCATAACCCTGGCGTCCGGACGAGCGGTTGGCGATATAGCGCACCGGATCGATGGGTTCATAGGTCGGTCCGGCGGTCACAAGCACGCTGCGGCCGGCAAGCGGTGTCTTCGTTTCCGTTCCGAACAGGAAAACCTCTATCGCCTTCGCGATGTCTTCCGGCTCGCTCATTCGCCCCATGCCGGCTTCGCCGCTTTCAGCCATCTCGCCGGTTTCCGGCCCGATAATTGCGACGCCATCATCCTTTAGCCGCTCCATATTGCGGCGGGTCGCTGGGTGCTGCCACATCATCGGGTTCATGGCGGGCGCCACCATCACCGGCTTGTCGCTTGCAAGATAGACGGCGGACGCGAGGTCATCGGCAAGGCCATTAGCCATCTTGGCCATGAAATCGGCGCTTGCGGGCGCAACGACAATCAAATCGGCTTCCCGTGACAGGCGGATGTGTCCCACATCGTGTTCATCGCGAGGATCGAACAGGTCATCGAGGGGCGGCGCGCCGGCAACGGCGCTCACGGAAAGAGGGGTCAGGAAATTGTGCGCGCCGGACGACATCACGGCCCGCACGGCCGCGCGCTTCTCACGCAGCCGCCGGATCAGAATCAGCGCTTTGTAGGCGGCGATCCCGCCGGTGATGATCAGCAGAATACGCCGGTCTTTGAGCGGCATGGAATGGATCTCGCTCGGGTCAAACTCCGGCACGGACCATAGCGGTGAACGGCGGGCTAGGCGAGAGGCGAAACCGCGGCCCGCAACCGGAGGGCGCTTCTGCGTCCGATCACTTGGCTAACGCATGTTAAGAAAGAGCGGAATGTTCGCGTTTTCGTTGAGTTTCGTGTTCAAGACAACCTTATCTTAATTGCTTGTAGCTATCCGTGTATGCGCGGCACAGGGGGACGAATTCCAAGCTGCATCGATGAGGTAAGTGACAGAACGCCGGAAAGTACATCCGCCATGGGTTAGGTGTCGGTCTGCCGGTTTCCCGGTGGCCTCCAGCAGGCCCGCCATCGTTCCCTACATTGGGGAAGCGCGGTTGTTTGTTGTATGGAGTATGTAAAAATGGCGCGCTTGAAAGTCTTCAACAGGAGTTTCCATGGACTGTCACGGCGCGAGCATCGCGGCCTGATCAATGATCTCGTTATTCTTTTCATTTTTATAGTCGTTTCTTTCACCCTTGCAGTTCAGTTCGAATTGTTCGAGGCTTTCTTCGAATTATCAAGAGCCTATGAGGAGTGGGAGCTCGACGAGTTATTCACGTTGACCATGCTCCTCGGCGCGGGGCTGTTGCTTTTCTCCGTTCGGCGCATCGTCGAATTGAAACGCGAAATCAGGCAGCGTCAGCAAGCGGAGGAAAGCGCCCATCAGCTCGCCCGGCACGATGCGTTGACCGGCTTGCCAAACCGGCGGTTCCTTTTTGAGGATTTCGAGCGCCGCAAAGGCCTGAGCTTCGGCGGCGGCAAGGCGTGTGCCGTCTATTTAATCGATCTGGATCATTTCAAGGCCGTCAATGACGTTCACGGGCACGGCATAGGTGACCAGCTTCTGCAGGCCATGGCGGAGCGGCTTCAGGGCGCCATCGGCGCTGACGGACTCGTGGCCCGGATGGGAGGCGACGAATTCGGCATTCTCTACGAGTTCGACCGCGGCGCGGACTGTGCGCTGCGGTTGGCGCGACGGCTGACGACGACACTCAGCCGCCCGGTGACGGTAGGCGGATTGTCGCTGGAGCTTGGAGCAAGCATCGGCCTCGCCTTCTGTCCCGGCGATGGTGACACGCTTCATGATCTTCTGCGCAAGGCGGATGTTGCGATGTACCGCGCCAAGGAGGATGACAAAGGCGGATTCCGTGTCTTCGAGACGGAGATGGACGATCTCTTGAGGGAGCGGGTGGAGCTTGAACGTGATCTTCGCGAGGCAATCCGCGCAAAGCAGATCGTTCCCCATTATCAGCCGCTGGTCGACCTGAGTTCTGGTTCGACGCTTGGCTACGAGGTGCTTTCGCGCTGGCGGCATCCGGAGCGTGGCATGGTCATGCCGGTGACCTTCATTCCAATAGCCGAGGACACGGGAATGATTGCTCCGCTCACCTATTTGATCCTCCGCCAGGCCTGTGCCGATGCGAAGGATTGGCCTGAAAGGCTATTCATCTCGGTCAACCTGTCTCCAAGCCAGTTTCTCGATCCATGGCTTGTGGAGAAGCTTCTGCAGATCCTAACCGAAACGGGCTTTCCGCCGCGCCGGCTCGAGGTGGAGATCACCGAGAATGCGCTAATCCAGGATATGAAGAAGGTGAAGACGGTTGTTGGTTCGTTGCGCAACCTTGGGGTCCGTGTCGCACTCGACGATTTCGGTACCGGTTACTCCGGCCTCTACCACCTTCGCGAGCTCGATCTCGATACCGTCAAGATCGACCGCTCGTTCATTAGGCGCATGCTGTCCGAACCTCAGCACGCGCGCATTGTCGAGGCAATTCTGGGTCTTAGCAAGAGTCTCGGCCTGGATGCGACCGCAGAAGGAATCGAGAGCGGCGAAGTCTATGACCGGCTGAAGGAGCTCGGCTGTCAGGTTGGCCAGGGTTACTATCTTGGCATGCCGGTCCCGGCTGACGATGTGGTCCGTTCGGGGCACACGATCGATCTGGCTAAGAACGTGGCCTGAGAGCAATCAGGATTGTGGGGTGCGATAAACGGCCCTCCTCGTCTTTGAACGGCATTGGCGAGCTTTCATTGAGACCGGACTTCGACGCGGAGACAACCGCAGAAATGCCCGGAGGGCGAGAGCACTCGCCGCGCGCTCACATGAACATCCGGGCGGCCATGGCGGCCAGCGCAATGGCTCCCACCCACAAGGCCGCCTGGCTTGCGCGCCCGCGCTGTGCCTGGGCCCGCGCAATCGCCTCGACGGTTTCCTTGTCAAGGCGTAAACCATTGATGGACATGGCTTCGGCCATTTCTGCAGTGCGTTCGGCACGCACGAGCAGTTCCGGCAAGGCCGCGACGAAGCGGCCGATCAGCTGCGCGCCTTGAGCGGCATCCTGAAGCCTGCCTTCCGGCCCCAGATTGGATTCAATCCAGTCGCGCACGACAGGTTCCGCCGTTTCCCACATATTGAGCTCTGGATCGAGGGTGCGCCCGACACCTTCGACGACCACCATCGTCTTTTGCAAAAGGATGAGCTGGGTTTGCGTGCGCATGTCGAAGAGATCGGTGACCTCCAGGAGCTGGGACAAGAGCCGCGCCATGGAGATCTTGTCCGCCGTCATTCCCATCAAGGGTTCGCCGATGGCGCGCAGCGCCTGGGCGAACATGTCCACGTCATGGGTGTCGGGCACATAGCGTGCTTCGAAATGCACTTCCGAAACGCGCCGGTAGTCCCGCCTGATGAAGCCATAAAGGATTTCGGCAAGGAAGCGGCGTTCAGCGGGTTTCAGCCGCCCCATGATGCCGAAATCAACGGCAACCAGTGTGCCGTCCGGTTCAACGAATAGATTGCCCTGATGCATGTCGGCGTGGAAGAAGCCGTCGCGCATCGCATGGCGCAGGAAATGCTGGATGATCCCGGCGCCCAATGCTTTCAAATCGTGATTGGAGGCCCTCACGGCCTCCACCTTGCTCAAGGGGATGCCGTTGATCCATTCCGTCGTCAGCACCGATTTGGAGGTGCGCGTCCAATCGACATCGGGAACGCGGAAGCCTTCGTCCCGGCTGATGTTGCCCGCCATTTCGGAAATGGCGGCCGCCTCCAGCCGGAAATCCATTTCAAGCTGTGTGGTGCGGGCGAGCGTTTGCACCACATCGACGGGACGCAGGCGGCGCAGCTCGGGCACCAGGCGTTCTGCCATGCGCGCAGCGAAGAAATAGGTCGTCAGATCGCGCGCAAACCGTTTTGCAACCCCTGGGCGCAGCACTTTCACCGCGACTGTGCGGCCATCGAGCGTGACTGCCTTATGGACTTGGGCGATGGAGGCGGCGGCAACCGGCTTGCTGATCTCGGAAAAAAAGGTCTCAATCGGCCCGCCAAGCGTGATTTCGATCTCTTTGAGCGCAATTTTTTGCGGAAAAGCGGGCAGCTTGTCCTGAAGAAGCGAAAGGTCGGCGGCCAGCTCGTCGCCGACGATATCGCGCCGCGTGGCAAGGAACTGGCCGAGTTTGATGTAGCTTGGACCAAGGGCGGTTAGCGCGCTTGAAAGGCGTGCCGAACGGGTGCCCTTGATCTTGCGGCGTTCCACAAGCCGGGCAAGGCCGACAAGCGTGCGCACCGGCGGCGGCGCGGTCGATGTGTCGAGGACGCCGAAAACGCCGTGCCGGGCGAAGGTCCAGCCGGCTTTCGCCAGTCTAAGGCTGCATCTGAGCGCGTGAAACATGGTTTCTCGCTCACCCCCGTTAAAGCCGCCAGCCGGAATGGATCGCGGCAATGCCTCCCGTCAGATTGCGATAGGATACACGCCGGAAACCGGCATCCGCGATCATTGTCCTGAATGTTTCTTGATCAGGGAACATACGAATGGATTCAACGAGATAGCGGTAGGAATCCGCATCGCCCGCCACCAGCCGTCCCATGGCCGGGATGGCGCGGAATGAATAGGTGTCGTAGATCGTGTCAAGCATCGGCACGTCGACGCGCGAGAACTCGAGGCAGAGGAAACGCCCCCCCGGTTTCAGCACCCGGAATGCTTCTTTCAGGGCTTTGGGGATGTCCGGCACATTCCTGATGCCGAATGCGACCGTATAGGCATCGAATTGCCGGTCGGAGAAGGGCAGGGTCTCCGCATTGCCGTCGACAAAGCTGACGCGCTCTTCAAGCCCCTTCTGCGCGGCCCGTTTCTCGCCAACGGTCAGCATGCCCGGGTTGATGTCGAGAACGGTTGCGGTCGCGCTGGTTTCGGTGCGTGCCGCGAAACGAAAGGCGATATCGCCGGTTCCTCCGGCCACATCGAGGAGCTGAAACGCGCCCTTTGCGGGCGGCGCCATCCAGTCGATAACGGCATCTTTCCAAAGCCGGTGCAGGCCGCCCGACATAAGATCGTTCATCAGGTCGTAGCGCTTGGCCACGCGCGAGAACACCTCGTCCACGCGCTCTTGCTTTTCATCTCTGTCGATTGTGGTGAAACCGAAATGCGCTGTTTTTTCAGCGGTTTCGGGCTCAATGTCGCTTTTCGCCATGATAGCGGCCGTGCCGAGCGTCCTCGTTCTCTAAGCGTCATTGTGAAAATGGGCCCCATCGCTATCCTGACCGCCGGAAGAGTGCAAGCGGAACACGCGTGCCAAGTAAAAAGACAACTGTCGGAAAGAGGACCGTCCATGCCCGAACTGCCAGAGGTCGAGACCGTCAGGCGCGGCCTTGAACCGGTGATGCTAGGTGCGCGGATCGGCCGGCTGGAACTACGTCGCCCGGACCTTCGCTTTCCTTTCCCGAAGCATTTTGCTGAGGCCGTCGCTGGACGGAAAATCACTTCGGTTGGACGCCGCGCCAAGTATCTCCTTCTCGACCTTGAGGATGGTCAAGTCGTGATCATGCATCTCGGCATGTCCGGCCGGTTTCTGATCGGCGCGAAGAACCCGGCCGAGCCTGGCAGCTTCTACTACAACGGCACGCGATTGCCGGCCCATGACCATGTCATTTTCCACCTCGAGGCTGAAGATGGCGCGCGTCAGGTCATATACAACGATGTCCGCCGGTTCGGCTTCATGGACCTGACTTCCCGCAAAGAGATGGAGATGAACAAGCACCTGTGCGGCTTGGGTGCCGAGCCGGACGGAAATGCGCTCACGCCCGATCTTCTCGCCAACGCCTTTGCGGGCAAGGCTGCGCCACTGAAAGCGGCGCTTCTTGACCAGCACGTGGTGGCTGGGCTTGGCAATATCTATGTCTGTGAAGCGCTCCATATGGCCGGGCTCTCGCCGCGCCGGGCGGCCGGTACGCTGGTGACGAAGGCGGGCGCGCCCTCCATCCGGCTTGAGCGCTTGACCGATGCCATCCGCACCGTCATTGCAAACGCCATTGCGGCGGGTGGCTCCAGCCTGCGGGATTACGTTCATGCCGACGGCTCGCTCGGCTATTTTCAGCACGCATTCAATGTCTATGACCGGGCCGGCGCGCCATGCCTCAAAGAAGGCTGCGGCGGAACCATCAGGCGGATCGTTCAGTCCGGCCGCTCAACTTTCTATTGCCCCAGCTGTCAAAAATGACGTTGCGCAACCGGATGCATCGCTTCTTCACGGCGAATGGCCTTGCCTTTGGGGTGCGCCGGGTTTAGCCGTCTCCCCCGAGAACGCTTCTGAAAAGCAAGCATGAGAATGAAAAGGCCGGAGGGCGTCCATGGCATATGAGAACATTATTGTCGAAACGCGGGGACAGGCGGGTCTCGTCATCTTACACCGGCCGAAAGCGCTGAATGCTTTGAATAGGGAGCTCATCGGGGAACTTGGGCACGCCATCGACACCTTCGAGGCTGACGACAAGATCGGTGCGGTGGTGCTTACCGGCTCGGAGAAGGCCTTTGCCGCGGGCGCTGACATCAAGGAGATGCAGTCGAAGAGCTTCATCGACGCCTACCGCGAAGACTTCATTTCAAAATGGGAGCGGGTTGCGACCGCTAGAAAGCCGGTGATCGCGGCGGTCTCAGGCTATGCGCTGGGAGGCGGCTGCGAGCTTGCCATGATGTGCGATTTCATCATCGCGTCCAAAAGCGCGAAATTCGGCCAGCCCGAAATTACGTTGGGCGTCATGCCGGGCGCGGGCGGTTCGCAGAGGCTGACCCGCTTTGTGGGTAAATCGAAGGCCATGGACATGATTCTGACCGGCCGCATGATGGATGCCGAGGAAGCCGAGCGCGCGGGGCTTGTGAGCCGCATCGTCGATAATGACGATCTCCTCGATGAGGCGCTTAAAGCGGCCAATAAGATCGCCGAATTCTCCATGCCGATTGTAATGATGGCCAAGGAAGCCACCAACCGCGCCTTTGAGACAACCTTGGCGGAAGGTGTGCGTTTTGAGCGCCGTCTCTTTCACGCCATGTTCGCAACCGAGGACCAATCGGAAGGCATGGCGGCTTTTGCGGAAAAGCGCACACCCAGCTTCAAGAACCGGTAAGGCGTTTGTCTAGCTGATTCCGACGAAAAATGCGTGTCTGCGCTGCGCCCCGATTGACGGCGCGGCGCTTGCCGCTTAGACACGCGCCTCACATGTGCGCTGCGGGATTCCAGCGCTGGCTCCGGCGGGCTAAAAAGCTCGCCGGACTTGTTTTGGCAAACAGCTTAGACGGTTAAGAGGGTTAGCAATGGCCAACACCAAATCGGCCAAGAAGATGGTTCGCAAGATCGCGGCGCGCACCGAGATCAACAAAGCGCGGCGCAGCCGCATGCGGACCTTCATCCGCCGGGTCGAAACCGCGCTTAAGGCGGGAAATGCCGAGGAAGCGCAGACGGCGTTTCGTCAGGCCGAGCCGGAGATCATGCGTGCGGCCCAAAAGGGCGTCATCCACAAGAACACGGCTTCGCGGAAAATCTCACGGCTGGCGGCGCGGGTGCGCGCGCTCGGCAGCTAGGGCCAATCCGGGAGTTTGAGCCGCCGAGGCCCGAATGGAAACCGGGTTTCCGTCCGGCCCTCCGCGATGCCTTGATGCAGTTGCGGACGCTTCTCCGAACAACAAGAACGCAGAGCGGCTGCGCCATTCGAAGGAAGGCGGAACCGCCCTGAAGTGTTCGGCGTGTTCCAAGCCGCGAGAAACCGGATTAAGGCAGATTTTCCCCAGCCATCGGTTGGATTGACGGCTAACACGGTGGCGACAATTCGAGCATTGTCTTAGCGGGAGTTCAGCCTTCAGGCCGCGTGTTTTGTCACGCCTTAAAATTCCTTTCTAAAACTTCGTGAAGAGACGGCCTTGGCATAAAGGATACATGCCATGGTCTCAGCTTCGGCGCCGCCCTTTTGCAAGGGCCGCAGCTTCAGGAGAGCGTGAAACGAACCCGTCTCTCAAAGGAACCTGAATATCGTGCGGTAACCAGAGGCGAATGAAAATTGCTGGTTTTCGCCGTTATCAACAGGTTTTCACCAGGCAAACGGCGCAAATGACACCTTGTCTCAGCTTGTTTCCCAAACCGAAAAGATCGTGAAACTCTTTTTCCTCGATTATGCGCACTAATTGCACTTTGCGCACCCATTGCGTGATTCGTTTGACTCTTCAAAGAGTTGATTAAGAATCCGTTGTGGATGCAGTTTCGCCGGCCGTTGCGGTACTCTGCGGCACCGCCGAAAAAACGCGATGTCAAGACTTGATCGCTTTCGCTGTAAGTGCAATTTTGGTCCCATCAAAGGCGCGAGCTTCAGTCTCCACCAACAATTTTAGATAGACAGATCTTGGGGTTCCAAGAAACGGGGAAGGTGTGTCTATGAGAAACGTAATAGTACGGGCGGATAATCTCTTAATCCGTCTGCGGCGGGATATGTATTCCGCCGGGAAATACCGGCAATAAAGGTTGTGTTGGTCGCCGGGTTCCCCGTTAAAGCCACATTTGGGAAGTAGATTGGAGGAATGCTCATCGGTTGTCTGTTGGCCGCCGAAAAGGAGGGTTTGTCCCAATTTCGAAGACGTGTGAGATGACAGACTCAGAACGCGCGAAAGACAAAAAAACAATGATGCAACTAGGCAACACAGCTTATGGACTGCGGCGGATTGGGTTTCGCCGGGTGCCATGGAAAGGCAGGATGCGGCTCGTTTGCCGCCCGGCCCAGGGGCGCGGCGTCGATCCCTCACGCTTGGCCAGGTTTGTCGCTTGGATTGCGTCAGGAGTTTCCGCCGCCACAAAGCGGCAGACGCGGCCCGCAACGGTGCGGTACCGGCTTTAAAATACCGCGCCGTCCCCCCTTAGTAACGAGGTCCTGCGACCTCAAACCACCTGAGTCCAAGTTTTTTCAAAGCCACTGCTCGGCTGGCTCTAAGTCAGTCTGCGGGGATTTTTAGCAGCGAGGAAAAACCGTGAAGAACCAACGGCAACCCGGCCAAATATGGGAGACGATCACTGGCCAGCTTCGGACTGATTTGGGTGAGGATGTTTTCAGCAGCTGGTTTGCCCGCGTTGAAGTCGAAAGCCTGGAGGGCGACCAGGTCCTGCTTTCCGTGCCCACGAAATTCCTCCGGACATGGATTACCGAACATTATCTTGAACTGCTCGCCAAGCACTGGTCGCGGGCCCTCGGACGCCCGGTGGCGGTTGACATGGCCGTGCGTGTTCCGCGCGCGCGGGTGGCGGGCAACAGCAATGGTGGCCGGGCTGCCGTGATCGCCGCAGAGCGCGCCATTTCCGCCCGCCAATCCGCGGGCGCCGAGGGTGTCAGGCCCAAGCTCGCAACCGTTGACGGCGCGCCGGTGACATCGGATTCAGGCGCAAGCTCACCGCTCGATCCGCGTCTCACCTTTGAAACGCTTTGCGTGGGCACGTCAAACCGCCTCGCCTACACCGCCGCACGCCAGGTGGCGGCCGTCGAGCCAGGCGCGCCGCTCCTTTTCAACCCGTTCATGATCCACTCGGGCGTCGGCCTCGGCAAATCCCACGTTCTGCAAGCGATTGCCGCTGAAATCCGGGCGATCAACCCGGCCCGGAAAGTGCTTTATCTGACCGCCGAGAACTTCATGTACAAATTCGTGGCAGCACTTCGGTCCGACACGGCTTTGAAGTTCAAGGAGCAACTGCGGAGCATTGATGTGCTCCTGATCGACGATATGCAGTTCCTGCAAGGCAAATCCCTTCAGGACGAGTTCTGCCATACCTTGAACTCGCTCATCGATTCAGGGCGTCAAGTGGTTGTCGCAGCCGACCGCGCACCTGCCGAACTCGATGGTCTGAACGACCGTGTGCGATCGCGGCTTGCCGGTGGTCTGGTGATTGAAATTGGCCCGCTTGAGCGCGAACTGCGCCGCGAAATCCTCATGCGCCGCGTCGAGGCGACCCGTCGGCATTATGTCGATTTTCATGTGCCCGAGGCGGTCATCGACCTCATTGCGGATCAGGTGACCACCAATGGCCGGGACCTTGACGGCGCCTTCAACCGGCTCATGGCCCATAACCAGTTCAATGGCACGCCCATCACCATGGAGCTTGCCGAACGGACGGTTCGCGGGCTTGTGAAGGCGAGCGAGCCGCGCCGGGTGCGTATCGAGGAGATTCAGCGTCTGGTCGCCAAGCATTATAACGTCACCAAGGCCGACATGCTGTCGAGCCGGCGCAACCGCTCGATCGTCGTGCCGCGCCAGATTGCCATGTACTTGTCAAAGGTGATTACGCCCCGCTCCTTGCCGGAGATCGGCCGGCGCTTTGGGGGGCGCGATCACACCACAGTGTTGCATGCTGTCCGGAAGATCGAAGGGCTTTTGGCTCGCGACAATGCGCTCGCGCAGGATATCGAGCTCCTGAAACGGCAGCTTCAAGAATAATCCAGCCTTTTAGCGGCGCGTCTGTCCACTGAAGACGCGCCGCGCTTGCAAAAAATCGGCATTAACGGCAACGTGTCGGGCCCGGATTCGTTCCGGGCGTCCGGCAGGGGCAGATTACGGATTCTAAGCGGGATTTTCGTTCTGTTTCGCGATATGTCCACCACCAAAGAGCCGGTCAGCAAGGGATGCCGCTGATGAAGGTCACATTGGAGCGCACCGCGCTTTTCCGGTCTTTGACGCATGTCCACCGTGTCGTGGAACGGCGTAACACGATCCCAATCCTGTCGAATGTGCTCTTGCGTGCCGATGGCGACGTTTTGCAGCTCAAGGCAACCGATCTCGATATTGAGGTTGTGGAATCCGTGCCGGCCGAAAGCGCGCAGGCCGGCGGCACGACGGTGCCCGCGCATATGATGTATGACATCGTGAAGAAGCTGCCTGAGGGTGCAAGCGTTCTTCTTGATCTCAATCCGGAGAAATCGACGCTGGCCATATCGTCTGGCAAGGCGCGCTTTGCGCTCCAGGTGCTTCCCGAAGCCGACTTCCCCGATATCACCGCAGGCGAAATGAGCCATCGTTTTGCGCTCCCTGCCGCTGATCTGAAGCGCCTCATCGATAAGACGCAGTTTGCGATCTCGACTGAGGAAACCCGCTACTACCTGAACGGCATTTATGTCCACGTCGCCGATACAGAGGCGGGACCCAGATTGCGCGGTGTCGCGACGGATGGACACCGTCTGGCCCAGCTTGACCTCGATGTGCCCGATGGCGCGGCCGGCATGCCGGGCGTCATCGTGCCCCGCAAGACGGTGATGGAAGTGCAGCGATTGATCGAGGATGAGGAGGCGCTGATTGCCATCGATCTCTCCGATACCAAGATCCGCTTCACCATCGGCGCCGTTGTCCTCACATCGAAGCTGATCGATGGCACCTTCCCCGATTACCAGAGGGTGATCCCGTTCCAGAATGACAAGCAACTCACCGTCGACTGTTCGGTGTTCAAGGAAGCCGTCGACCGGGTCTCAACCGTTTCTTCGGAGCGCGGCCGCGCCGTAAAGCTCTCCATGGCCAATGGCGCCCTGGAATTGTCCGTGAACAATCCGGAATCCGGCAGCGCCAATGAGGACATCATCGCGGATTATGACGCGGACCCCCTCGATATCGGCTTCAACGCCCGCTATCTCCTTGACGTTGCCGACCAGCTGGACGGCTCAACCGCTGTCTTCCGCCTTGCCGATCCTGGCTCGCCGACCTTGGTGCGTGATCCTGGTGATCCGGAAGCGCTTTACGTGATCATGCCGATGCGGGTGTGAGGCTGGCTTTCAAAGCGCGCTTGCCTTGGAAAAGGTGAAAAGCTGTGAGTGGTCTGTGGCTTTCAAGCCTCACGCTTTCGGCTTTCAGGAACTACGTCTCCGCCAAGCTCACGTTACCGCCGGGCCCTGTGGTGCTGACCGGCGAGAATGGCGCAGGCAAGACCAATTGCCTTGAAGCCCTGTCGCTCCTATCGCCCGGCCGCGGTATGCGGCGCGCGGCCTATGAAGACATGCTCCATGCGGGGGGCGGCGCACCCTGGGCGGTTTCGGCTGTCCTGGAAACGCCGGACGGGCCGGTCCGCATCGGAACCGGCCTGAAAGCGGGTGCGGGCTTGTCGCAGCGTGTCGTGCGGGTCGATGGCGAATCCGCCAGCATCAACAGTCTTGGCGAGCATCTGCAGGTCCTTTGGCTGGTTCCAGCCATGGATGGGCTTTTCACGGGCGCTGCGGGCGACAGACGCCGTTTTATCGACCGTTTGGTGTTGGCGGCCGATCCCGGCCATGCGGCGCGTGTGACGGCTTTTGAGCGCGTCATGCGCGACCGCAATCGTGTGCTGGAAGACGCATGCGCCGACCCCGCCTGGTTGGACGCGCTTGAAACGCAACTCTCCGAGCAAGGCGTTGCTGTTGCGATTGCGCGGCGCGACGCCGTTGCAAGGCTTTCGCTAACGATTGAGCGTATCCGCAAAGAGTGCCCCGGCGACCCGTTCCCTTTTGCCGAAATCGGCATGGCCGGCGATTTCGAGATGATGATCGCCAGGGGGGCGGCCGTCGAGGCGGAGGATGAGTATCGTGCGGTCTTGCACAGCGAGCGCCGCCGCGACCGGGCCGCTGGCCGCACCTTGAGCGGGCCGCACCGCTCCGATTTGATTGTCCGCCACGGGCCCAAGCAGATGGAGGCCCGGCTATGCTCAACGGGCGAACAGAAGGCGCTGCTCATTGGCCTTATTCTGGCGCATGCGACGAACGTCGCCACATTGCACAATGGCCGCGCGCCTCTTCTGCTTCTGGATGAGGTGGCGGCTCATCTGGACAGCGTGCGTCGCGGTGCTTTGTTTTCGCGTATCCTGGCGATGGAATGCCAAGCCTTCATGACTGGTACGGACACGGCACTTTTCAATGCGCTTGGGGGAGAAGCCGCCTTCTTTTCGGTCGAAAACGGGGTTCTGAGACCTGTCCCGGACGGTTAGCCCGTCGCCTGGCCGCCTCGTCTGCGTTGTGACATGGGAAAACAATGTTTAAAACAGCCAAACACTCGCAAAAACAAGCAAAATCCCCTATTTATGACAGAGTGATTTCCGAGATGATTCGCCGTTTTGATAGGCTGCCGCGCACCACCCAGGCTGCGGCGGCGTTCGCCAGTCTTTCACGGGCGCGGCAGCGCGCCTGTTCTTCCAAAGTTGGGTCCGCGTCCCATGTCTGAAGCAACACCCTTGCCCGAAAACGGCGATTATGGCGCTGAGTCGATCAAGGTTCTGCGCGGGCTCGACGCCGTCCGCAAGCGGCCGGGCATGTATATCGGCGACACCGATGACGGCTCCGGTCTCCATCACATGGTCTATGAGGTGGTCGACAACGCTATCGACGAGGCCTTGGCGGGCTATGCCGATCTCGTCACCGTGACGCTGAATCCTGACGGGTCCGTCACGGTAACGGACAATGGCCGCGGCATCCCGACGGAAATCCACGCCGAAGAGGGCGTATCCGCCGCCGAAGTCATCATGACCCAGCTCCACGCCGGCGGAAAGTTCGACCAGAATTCCTACAAGGTCTCGGGCGGCCTGCACGGCGTCGGCGTGTCGGTCGTCAACGCGTTGTCGGAAACGCTGGAGATGCGCATCTGGCGCGCCGGCGAGGAACACCGCATGGCGTTCAAACATGGCGAGCCGGAGGAACCGCTCTCGGTCACCGGCAAGGCCAAGGACCGCACCGGCACCGAGATCACCTTCCTGCCTTCGCCCCGGACCTTTTCC
>JAKSCL010000247.1 GCA_022360615.1 Hyphomicrobiales bacterium | reverse complement strand
GAAGAGTTTTTCCGCGCTGAACTCGGTGCGCTACGCGAGGAAGGCCGCTACCGGGTCTTTGCCGATCTCGAACGCCAGCGGGGGGACTTTCCGCGCGCCACGTTTCACCGCACAGACGGTCAATCGGACGTGACGGTGTGGTGCTCCAACGATTATCTCGGCATGGGCCAAAAGCAAACCGTCACCCAGGCGATGCACGAAGCCATCGACAAATGCGGCGCGGGCGCGGGCGGTACGCGCAATATTTCCGGCACCAACCATTATCACGTGCTGCTTGAGCAAGAACTCGCAGACCTCCACGACAAGGAAGCCGCACTCATCTTCACCTCGGGCTATGTCTCCAATTGGGCCTCGCTCGGCACGCTCGCCTCGAAGATCCCAGGCTGCGTGGTGTTCTCGGACAGCCTCAACCACGCTTCAATGATTGAGGGCATCCGCCATAGCCGTGCGGACAAGGTGATCTGGAAACACAACGATGTCGAGGATCTCGACCGCAAACTCTCACAGGTCGAACCGGGGCGCCCGAAGCTGGTGGCCTTTGAATCCGTCTACTCCATGGATGGCGATATCGCCCCGATTGCGGAAATCTGCGACGTTGCGGAAAAGCACGGCGCGATGACCTATCTCGACGAGGTGCATGCGGTTGGCATGTACGGTCCGCGTGGCGGCGGTGTTGCCGAACGCGAGGGGCTCATGGACCGCCTGACCGTTATCGAAGGCACACTTGGCAAAGCCTTCGGCGTGCTCGGCGGCTATATCGCGGCATCCGCCGCCCTGTGTGATTTTGTGCGCAGCTTTTCATCGGGCTTCATTTTCACGACCGCCCTGCCCCCTTCTGTCGCGGCGGGCGCGATCGCCTCCATCCGGCATCTTAAGCAAAGCGAGATGGAGCGGGCCCGCCAGAAAGAGCGGGTGGCGAAAGTGCGCGCCCGGCTTGACGCGATCGGCATTCCGCATCTCGAGAATCCGAGCCACATCATTCCCGTGATGGTCGGCGATCCGAAGAAATGCAAATGGATCAGCGATGTGCTCTTGGATGATTACGGCATCTACATTCAGCCGATCAATTACCCAACCGTGCCGAAGGGGACGGAGCGCCTGCGCATCACACCGACGCCGCTGCATACCGATGCCGATATCGACCATCTCATCACGGCGCTGAACGATCTCTGGTCGCAATGTGCGTTGAGCCGCGCCGTGGCTTAAAAGCCAGCACACAGCATTCCTCACGGAAAGGGCGGGAGCTGGCGACGGTTCCCGCCCTTAATGCGTTCAAATTGTGCGGTTTTTCGCAACGGAAGCTGTTACCCGCTTGATGTGCGTCAACTTTTGTTGACGCTTGATCCGTTAGGTTTTTCTGACATAAACTTCATCGCGGGAGAACGCCATGCGCATCGTCCTCATTCACCCGAATTACCATTCCGGCGGTGCGGAAATCGCGGGCAACTGGCCGCCCGCCTGGGTTGCCTATCTGACAGGCGCGGCCAAGTCGGCGGGCTTTGCGGATGTCCATTTCATCGACGCCATGACCGAGGATGTCGATGATGACACGCTGCGGGCGCAGATCGCTTCGCTCAAGCCTGACCTTGTGGGGGTCACGTCGATCACGCCCTCGATCTACAAGGCCGAGCGCGTTCTGGAACTCGCGAAGGAAGCGCACCCGCAGGCGGTGCGCGTCCTTGGCGGCGTGCACGCCACGTTCATGTACAAGCAGGTCTTGTCAGAGGCGCCGCAGGTGGATGTGATTGTCCGCGGCGAGGGCGAGGAAATCTTCGTCGCGCTTTGCACGGCGATCGCCGAAGACCGTTGGCCGGCCGACCGCGGCACGATCAAGGGAATTGCCTATCGGGACGGCAGCGAGATCATCGCGAACGAGGCCGCGCCGACCATTAAAGACCTCGAGACGATCAAGCCGGACTGGTCGATCCTGAACTGGGAGCGCTATGTCTACATCCCGCTCGGCACGCGGCTTGCGATTCCGAACATGGCACGCGGCTGCCCGTTCACCTGTTCGTTCTGCTCGCAGTGGAAATTCTGGCGCGATTATCGCGTCCGCGACCCCAAAAAGGTGGTGGACGAAATTGAAGACCTCGTTGAGAACCACGGTGTGGGCTTCTTTATCCTGGCGGACGAGGAACCCACCATCAACCGCAAGAAGTTCATCGAATTCTGCGAGGAACTGATCCGGCGCGGTCTGCCCGACCGGGTCAAATGGGGCATCAACACCCGCGTCACCGACATCCAGCGTGACAAGGATCTGCTTCCGCTCTGGCGCAAGGCGGGGCTCGTGCACATTTCGCTCGGCACCGAGGCAGCCGCACAGATGAAGCTCGACCTCTTCAACAAGGAGACAAGGGTCGAGCAGAACAAGGAAGCAATCCGGCTCTTGCGTGAAGCCGATATCTTCACGGAGGCGCAGTTTATCGTCGGCCTCGATAACGAAACCGAGGAGACGCTGGAGGAAACCTACCGGTTCGCCCGGGACTGGAATCCCGATCTTGCGAACTGGACGATGTACACGCCCTGGCCGTTCACGCCGCTTTACCAGGAGATCCGCGACCAGGTCGAAGTGTTCGACTTCGAAAAGTATAATTTCGTCACCCCGATCATGAAGCCCGCAGCGATGGACCGGGCCACCCTGCTCGACCGGGTGATGCACAATTACCGGCGCTTCTACATGATCAAGGCGCTGTTCCATTACCCCTGGCGGGGCACCGGGTTCCGGCGCAAATATCTTCTGGGCTGCCTCAAGGCTTTCATGAAGGCGGGCTTCGAGCGGACCTTCTACGATCTGGGCAAGGTCGGTTATTGGGGCCCGCAATCGAAGAAGAATGTCGATTTCCACTTCGACGACAGCCGGGAAATCGCGCCTGCCCAAATGGCCGATTGGGAAGCGGCCGCCGACCGCAAGGAGCGGATGATGGCGGTTCGCGATCAGGTCCGCGCGGCGAAGCGGGCAAAGATTGCGGCGAAGGCATCAGCATGCGGCGGCGGCGCGGAGCAGCTTTCCGATGAAAAGCTTGAAGCAGCCATGACATCTGTCATCGCGGATGCCGAAATCAAAAAAGACCGGGTGAGGATCATTTGACGAAAGCAACCCTCTCCCTCGCCCCTTCGATTCACTATACCGGCCACGAAGCTGTGAAAGGGTCTGCAGCACGGATCGGTCCCAACGCCATCATCCAGATGGCCGCAGCGCTCCGCGAAGAGGGCGGCGAGGCGCTTGCCACCAACCTTCTGAAGAAGGCCCGTCTCCGCCATTATCTCGCCGAGCCGCCTTCGGGCATGGTGCCCGAAAGCGAGGTCATCGCACTTCATCGCGCTGTCCGGGAGCATTTCGACCATCAGCGGGCTGAAGCGCTCGCGGCCCGCGCCGGTCGACTGACCGGCGATTATGTGATGGCGAACCGCATTCCGACATCGGCCCGTTTCCTCTTGCACCTGATGCCACAGCGCTTTGCCGCCATCCTCCTTTTGAAGGCGATCACGCAGCATGCCTGGACATTTTCCGGAACGGGTCACTTTACCGTTGAGAACAACAACCCGGTGCGCGTCTCGCTTGCGAACAATCCACTTTGCCGGGGACTGAAGGCGCGCACGCATCAGTGCGTCTATTACGCAGCCACCTTCGAGCAGCTCTTCTCAGGGCTCGTGGCATCCGGCGCCCGCTGCACGGAAACCGCTTGTGAAGCGGTGAATGGACCGAAATGCACCTTTGAGATCAAATGGTGAAGCCCGTCCGAAACTAAGCGCAAAACAAAAAAGAAAGTGGAAACCATGGGAGAAACACAGCCTGTCGGCCAACCTTTTGAGGAAGCGATCATCATTCCGGGTATTTCGTCCGATGACAGCCTCTACCCGATCGAAAAGATCGAGGCGCACCGCCAAGGCGCTCTCCACCTAGCGATATCGGTTTTCATCTTTTCTGGCGACGCGCTTTTGATCCAGCGCCGCGCGCATCACAAATATCATTGCGGCGGGCTTTGGGCGAACACCTGCTGCACTCATCCCCATTGGGGGGAGAGCAATAAAGCCTCAGCCAAACGGCGGTTGCAGGAGGAACTCGGCATTGCCTCCATCCCTCTCCGGGAGACAACGGTGATTGAGTATCATGCCGATGTCGGCGGCGGGCTGTCGGAGCATGAACGCGTCCACGTCTATCGCGGCGAGGCCGACCGCCGCACCTTGCGCATCGATTGCAATCAGGATGAGGTTTGTGAGACGCGCTGGATCGAACCTGATGCGCTTCAGCGCGAAATGGCTGAGCGCCCGGAGGTCTTCACGCCTTGGCTCCGGATCTATGTGGCGCGCTGGTCCGAGCTTTATCTCTGACCACCGAAGCTATGCGTCGAGAAAAAGCCCGTCCGGACGATCCGGGCGGGCTTTTCTCTTTCTGTATGGAGGCAGGCTATTCAGCCGCGGGCGCCAGGAGCAGACTGCTCTGTCCGCCGCCATCCATCCGCCGGTCCATGGCTGGCTGGCCTTCCGGGTTCGCCACTTTTAGCGATGGATAGTCATCCGCCATCGGCGCACCGTTCAGCGGTTTCTGAACCCCGATATGGCAGGTCGCGCAGTTCGCCTTCGGCGCGTCTCCAGCCAGTCCCAGGCGATGTTCGGGATAGACCGGTCCGAGCGGCGTCAGATAATCCGCATTCAGATCGCGAACCATCTGAAGCCCATGCCATGCCGTTACGCGCTGCGGTGTCGCCTGCTCCCAGGAGGAAAAGTCGCGCGTGTTGTGACACAGCGTGCAGTTCGCCCCGAGCGCCGTCGACATATGGATCATAAGCGAATAAGTGCCTTCGGTGTCCTGCAGCGAGATGCCGTCATCTTCGGCTTGCGGCAGCACCGTGCGCGTTTCGATACGAATGTTCTTGGCTTCACCGAGCGGTGCGCTCAGATATCTGCTGAACGGATCCATATACATGGAGGTGTAACCGGCCTGTACGGAGACCTTGTTCTGACCGCCGGTATAGCCTGCCCATCCGGGCGGCGTTTCAGGCGCATCGCCATCGAACCAGATGTTCGCCGGCACATTCATGCCCCGGTGGCAGGTGTAGCAGGTGACACCCGTTCCCGCGACATGATCGGCCCATTCGGTGTTGATGTGCCGCGTCATCTGGATCATCCGCCGTGAGACAACCTTGGCGTAAACCTCGTCGGAGGCAAGGTTCTCCTCATTGTGGCAATAGGCACAGCCCTGATCGGGCGATACCCATTCCGTAATCGCCGCCATGAAGCGGTTGAACTGATCATCGGTCAGATCGCCCAGGATTTGGACATTTTCGTAAATCCCCAACTCAGCGACCGTCTCACCCGACGTATCCAGTTCCCATGGCGGTTCGGGAACGACATTGGCCTCCATCAGTTCCCTGAGCCTTTCAAGGTCTCTCCCGACCTCCATGCCGGTTCCACGAAATCCGGTCTGAACCGTCTCGACAGAAGCGATGAGCGATCGTTCTTCCGACAGCATGATGAGCGTTCCCACCGCCAGAAAAGCGGCGATTATTGCTCCTAGGGCCCAAGTCCTCATAGCCTTAACCCTTTCAAAGTGTTGCCGAATCGACGGCAGCTGGCGAGATGTCCGGATAGGTCGGCACGATCCCGTGCTTGATGCCCCACAGATACCAATTGTCGACCACGGTGCCTGTGAGAAGGATGCCGATCCCGCCCGTGAGCGTCGTCAGGACGGCGAACCACCATGCCCAGCGATGGATCGATTCCATCGTGGCGTTGAAGCCCATCGTCCAGCGCCAGAAGAGCGCTGCACGTTCGGACGCCGTACCCCGGTCGGTGATCTGCTCCAGCTCGCGTTCACCGCCATAGCGGGTGACAGAGAGGATCGTCCCGGCATGCATCGCGAACAGGAGAACCGAGCCATAAAGGAAGACGATCGACAGGCAGTGGAACGGATTGTAGTGGAGATTGCCGTAGCGCAGCGAAAACGCCGTCGTCCAATCGAGATGCGGGAAGATGCCGAAAGGCACCGCCTCCGCCCAGCTTCCCATCAGGAGCGGACGGATGAATCCAAGCACCAGATAAAGGAAGATGGCCGACGCAAAGGCCCACGCCACATGGGTCCCAAGGCCAAGCGCAAGCGCACGGCGATAGGTCCTGACCCACCACAGGATGATGGATGCCGTCAGAAAGAAGCCGGCGATCAGCCACCATCCTCCCTCATTCAAGGGCACGAAGATCTGCGTCCCGTATTTCGGCGGGGGCGGCTCAAGCGCAAGCCAGAAGAGCTGGCGGACAAACTCCACCGGATCCCAATTCACGGAAGCCCACATGTTGAGCCCGATAATCTCAAAGGCGATGAAGCCGCAGACCAATGAAAGCGTGCCGGTGAAGCCCAAATAGATGGGACCGATCTGTGCATTGCCGATCTTGCCCATCAAGTAGGAGAAGTAGCCGGGCCCGGAACGCTCGGCATCGCCTCTCGGCAGGGCGGGACCCGCCTCAAGCGGGCCGCGGACCTGAACGCGGGTGAAGATGTTTTGATATTCAGCCATGTCTGCCCCCTGCCTATGACCAGATCGGGAGGTTGAGCCACCAGCTCCACCATTCCGGCCAGCCCTTGGTCCAGAACGGCCCGCTGATGATGACGCAAACGGCGCTCCAGAAGCCGGCGTTCAACGCGAGAATGAGGCCAAGCCGGTGGATGCCGAGGGTGCCGATGGAGTAGCCGATGAAATCGCGGAAGAAGGAGTCTTCGTATTCCGGTGTCTTGACCTTCTCGTTCTCGTCCGCCGGGTTGGTTGCCGACAGCACCATGCCGCCGTGAAGCGCAAGCGCCAGCACGGTCGCGAAGAAGAAGGTCACGGCGATCATATGTGCCGGGTTGTAATGGAAATGCAGGTACTGGTAGGCGAAGTTCGACACCCAGTCGAGGTGACTGAAAATGCCATAGGGGAAGCCGTGCCCCCAGGCGCCGAGAAGGAGGGGCCGGATCACAACAAGCGACACATAGGCGAAAATCGCCACCCCGAACGCGAAAGGCACATGATAGCCAATGCCGAGTTTCCGGCAGATCTCGACCTCACGCAGCATCCAGGAGACGAAAGCGCCAATCGCGCAGATCGTGATGACCTGCCAAAGGCCGCCTTCCTGCAGCGGCGCAAACGCCAGGCCATAGGACAGGTCAGGCGGTGCGATGTTGATCAACCAAGGGTTCCAGGTCGGGCCAAGCGCCGCGCCAAAAAAGATCAAAACCGTGCCAAGGACGGAAAAGAAGATCGTCGTGACACCGAAAAAGCCGACATAAAAGGGGCCCACCCAGAAATCGAACAAATCCCCCCCGATCAGCGTTCCACCCCGAACGCGGTATTTTCTCTCGAAACTAAGCAATGCCATTGCCAAATCCTCCGGATGAGCCAATCCCCTTGGCTGCCAATCCTCAGGGAACAGGTTTGGCGATGGGCGGAACCGTGGCGTTCATGCTCCGCCCATCGCCTTGTCGCGGCAAATCACTGCCCGGCGGCAACTGCCGGTTCGTTGAGCCAGCTGCCGTAACGCTCTGTGCTCAATTGAACAAAATGATTCACCATTACCATCAAGAACGCGAAAGCAAGGATCGCGATGAGGGCCCTGCGGGGATCGAAGAGAAGCCAAATTCTCCACATGATCTCATACTCCTTTCATCTCTGGTCTAGAACCAAGGACGCCAAAACCAGACAAGGGTATGGGCGATCAAGGTGAGAACGAGGAAATACAAGAATCCCTGCATGAAATACTTATGGAATTCCTGAGCTTCTCGCTCCGTCAATCCGGACAGAGAGCCGCTTCTTTCGCTTTCAGCCATGCAATATGACCTCCCACGTTCTGGCCTTCCGGCCGTTACCGCGCACGTCCCTCGCGGCAGGGTTGCCGTGGCGCGATCGCGTCACAGCGGTTTTCACGTGGGGCGTTCCCCCCGCGCGAAACGTTTCCCTCAGCGCATGAATGCAAAGGGGATGATTGTGTTCACCGCGGCGCGGGCTTCGCCGAACACCGAACGGCGCTTGCCTTTGACACCTGGAAAAGGGCGCCAAGACCGCGGCAGAAGACGCGAAAAAACCGCGATCACCAGGAACAGCGGAAAGCAGGCAATCGAGATCAGCCGGTATTCGAGCTGTTCCTGCCGCCTCAGATCGAGCAGCCGGTGTTCCCTTGTTACTGTCCCTGCAGCCATGTCTCCGTTCTCCTTCTCAGTGACGGACGCTTCGGTCGGATTGAAATGGAATGTCGCGGCGTGCGTGGTCATGCGGCCTGCCCTCCCACGAGGCTCAGGCGCGCGCGTTCGACGCGGGCCGCACTGACACGGTCTTCACCCGCATCACGGGCGGCGCGCTCGGCCGCATCGCGCAGACGTTTGGCAGCGGAAATGCGGATCAGGACGGGATAAGCTTCGACGAGGCGGTCGAGCGCCGCCTTCGCCTCATCGTCCCAAGGCAATTCTACCCACTCGGCGGGCTCGCCAAGGCGCGCGGGCGTCGCTTCAACCTGATCCATGTCGCGGGCAAGCGGCAGGATGTGAAAAAGCGCATCGAAGAGCTGGTTGCAGACCTCCTGCACGACAAAGGTCGCGCCCGAATAGCCCATCATCGGCGTGCCGGTGTGGCGCCGGATAATGGCCCCGGGGAAGGAGGCCGGAATGTACATTGTCCGCGCGCCGGTCTCCGCCAGATACATACGCTCGTTGTAGCTGCCGAAGAGGATGAGCGGGGCTTTCTCGCCGATCGCTGCCTGGACGGCTTGATTATCCGGCTTGACCCCTGCCCTTCTTGCGAATGAGAAGGCGCAGGGAAGCCCCATCTCCTCCTCAAGGAAATGGCGAAGGCCGCGGGCATAGGTTTCGTTCGCGACAATGGCGAAGTTTGCCGTCCCGAAGAAATCCTGGGTGACCGAACGCCACAGATCCCAGAGCGGCTTGATCGTCGTGTGCTTCTCTTGGGTGATGAAGGGGACCGGATCGAGGTCCAGAAGCTCGCCAAGCGCTTCCAGGAACTTCGTTGTCGAATGGAGCCCGATCGGCGCCTGCAAATAAGGTTTCTCCAACATCTCGCAGAGCTTGCGGCCGAACTCGCGGTACATGCAGACATTGGCGTCGGCATCGGCGAGGCGGCGGATATCGGCCAGATGGCTGCCGAGCGGAAACGCCATGTTCACTTCGGCGCCGATCCCTTCGATCAGCCTGCGGATTTCAGCGAGATCCGAGGGCGTGTTGAACATGCCGTAGGACGGGCCGATGATATTGACCTTTGGCTTTTCGCCTTCTTTCCGGGGCCGCGAACGCGGGTTCTTGCCCTTCGACATGGCGAACTCGGTCCACAGCCAGGTCAGCGCCCGGTCAGCCGACTGCCATTGGTCTTCGTCGATGGTGCGCGGCAGGAAGCGCTTGATGCTCGTGCCCTCGGGCGTGACGCCGCCGCCGATCATTTCGGCGATCGAGCCGGTGACGGCAACGCTTGGCAATTCCGGGTCGAGCGTGCTGTGGGCGCGGGTCATGGATTCTTCGGTCCCGTGCTGACCGAGTTCCTCCTCGGCCAGTCCGGTCACGACAATCGGCAGTTCGTGCGGCGGCAAGGCGTCCGTGTAATGCAGCACCGAGGTGACCGGCAGGTTCTCGCAGCCGACCGGGCCGTCGATGATGACCTGCAGGCCCTTGATGGCGGTGAAGGCGTAGACCGCTCCCCAATAGCCACCGGCACGATCGTGATCGAGGATCAGCATCCGACTGACTCCCCGGCATCGACGGCGTTGTG
>JAKSCL010000288.1 GCA_022360615.1 Hyphomicrobiales bacterium | reverse complement strand
GGGGCGGGGAACGGCCGCGTCTGCGGAGACGGTTCTCGACCTGCGGTTCGATGAGGAAGATCCTTCCGAGCCGCTTGAGGGCCACACGCTCGACGTCGGTGCGATTGCGTTTGAGACGCTGGCGCTCGGTCTTGATCCCTATCCGCGCGCGCCCAACGCTGTCTTTAATCCAGAACCGGTGCTTGAGGATAATGTGGAGGACGAAACCCGTTCGCCTTTCTCTGTCCTGCGATCGTTAAAGAACGGGGTTAAGAACACCGGATGATCGAAGAGTTCATGGCAGGCATTGATTGTCTGCCAACGATTAGTGTTGTGCATGTGATCTAAATGATTATGGTCCAATCCGCATTCCCGGCCAGCGAAACCGCAGGGGATGCTGGATAGTGACCCCTAACTGTCCGGTGAAATCTTCATGGCAAAATCAGTCATTGTCTCGCTTGACGCTATGGGCGGTGATGACGGACCTGAAATGGTGATCCCGGGAGCCCATGCGGCTCTCGAGCGGCGCCCGGATCTCGAATTCGTGCTGTATGGAAACGAGCAGCAGCTGTTTCCGCTCCTGAACGCCCATCCGAAACTCAAGGCGCGTTCCGAAATCGTGCACACCGAACATGCTGTCGCCATGGACGACAAACCCTCCACCGCGCTGCGCAGCGGGCGTTGGAAATCAAGCATGTGGATGTCGATCCAGGCGGTCAGGGACAAAAAGGCGGACGTCGCCATTTCGGCGGGCAATACGGGTGCTTTGATGGCGATGGCCCGGTTCTGTCTGAAGACGATGCCCGGCATCGACCGGCCCGCCATGGCGGCCATCTGGCCGACTATCCGCGGTGAAAGCATCGTGCTCGATGTGGGCGCGACAATCGGAGCGGATGCCCGCCATCTGGTCAATTGCGCGATTTTGGGCGAGGCGATGGCGCGCGCCCTTTTCGAGGTCGATAGGCCAAGCATCGCGCTGTTGAACATCGGCGTCGAGGAGGTGAAGGGGCTTGAAGAGGTCCGCGAAGCGGGCCAAATCCTCAAGACCCTGCCGCTCGATATCGACTATTACGGCTTTGTCGAGGGAGATGATATCGGCAAGGGTCTGGTCGACGTCGTGGTGACGGAAGGCTTTTCCGGCAACATCGCGTTGAAGACGGCGGAGGGCACCGCGAAACAGATTGCCGGTTATCTGCGCGATGCGATGCGCAGGACGCTGCTTTCGAAAATCGGCTATCTGTTCGCGCGCGGCGCGTTCGAAACGCTGAAAGACAAGCTCGATCCGCGTAAAGCAAACGGAGCCGTGCTGCTCGGCTTGAACGGAGTTGTTATCAAGAGCCACGGAGGAACGGATGCGATCGGGTTCGCAACCGCGATAGAGATGGGCTGCGACATGGTAGAAAACGGGTTGCTTGAGAAAATCTCGACCGATCTCTCCTCCTTCGACCACTTCGCCATCCAAGAAGCGACAGAAATGAAACAAAGTGCAGGCGCTGTGTAAATGTATCGCTCCGTGATCCGGGGGGCGGGTTCTTATCTCCCTGAAAAAATCGTCACGAATGACGATCTCTCCGCATTTCTCGACACCAGCGATGCCTGGATCCAGCAACGGACGGGCATCCATTCCAGGCGTATCGCCGAAGATGACGAGTATACATCGCATCTCGGCATAGCGGCCGCGCGTGAGGCGCTCGAAAACGGCGGCATATCCGCCGGCGAGATCGACCTTATCGTCGTTGCCACATCGACGCCCGACAACACCTTTCCGGCCACCGCCGTCCACGTGCAAGGGGCGCTGGGGATCAAGCAGGGCATGGCTTTTGATGTCCAGGCGGTGTGTTCCGGGTTCGTTTACGCGCTCACCGTTGCGGACCAGTTCCTGCGCACGGGCCAATCGAAAAAGGCGCTTGTGATCGGCGCTGAGACGTTTTCGCGTATCCTTGACTGGACCGACCGCACAACCTGCGTTCTTTTTGGGGACGGGGCTGGCGCCGTCGTTTTGGAAGGGCAGGCATCGAACGGCAATCCGCAGGAGCGGGGCGTCATCTCCAACCGGCTCAGGTCGGACGGCATCCATTGGGATAAGCTTTATGTGGACGGCGGGCCGTCGACCACGAAAACCGTCGGCCATCTGCGGATGCGCGGGCGCGATGTGTTCCGCCATGCCGTCGAACTCGCTTCCGAGGTCATTGATGGCGTGATGGAAGACGGGGGTATTACAATCGATGATGTCGATTGGTTTGTGCCGCATCAGGCAAACAAACGAATCATCGATGCAACGGCGAAAAAGCTTGGTCTTGCCGATGAGAAGATCATCGTGACCGTGCAAGGCCATGCCAACACCTCGGCGGCTTCGATTCCGCTGGCGCTCGCGGAAGGCGTCAACGACGGGCGGATAAAAAAGGGCGACCTTGTGTTGCTTGAAGCTCTCGGGGGCGGCTTTACCTGGGGCGCCTCGCTAATCCGCTGGTGAGCCGACAGCCACCCTTGACCGAACCCGATCTCGCCGATAGCCTTGATTTCCAAGGGCTTTTCGATTGGGTGGCTGTATATGGCGGGACGAACGATAACACGCGCGGATTTAACCGAGGCGGTCTACCAGAAGGTTGGGCTGTCGCGGATGGAATCATCCCAACTCGTGGAATCCGTGCTTGAAGAGATTTCGGCCTGCCTTGAAAACGGTGAAACGGTAAAACTCTCCTCTTTCGGCTCGTTTATCGTACGCGAAAAGGGGGAAAGGGTCGGGCGGAACCCGAAAACGGGCATAGAAGTGCCGATCGAGCCGCGCCGTGTGATGGTTTTCAAACCGAGCAGCGTCCTCAAAGAGCGGGTGAACAACGGTCTTAAGACTTAATCCTAAGACTTCAGGTGCGGAGGACGGACCTTGGAAAGTGTTAGTGAGAAATCCCCAGACGCATTTCGTACGATCAGTGAAGCAGCAAGCGATCTCGGCGTTCCGCAGCATGTTTTGCGTTTTTGGGAAACGCGTTTCAGCCAGATCAAACCGATGAAACGCGGCGGTGGCCGGCGCTATTACCGGCCGCACGATGTTGATCTCCTGCGTGGCATCCGGTTTCTGCTTTACGACCGCGGATACACGATCAAGGGCGTTCAGCGCATCCTGAAGGAGCAGGGCGTCCGTTTCGTTCAATCGGTATGGCGGTCGGACATCGCTGAGGCCGATTCGGCAAGCGAGGCCGAAGGGGCGCTGGCCCCACAACCTGTGAAGCCTGTTGCCGCCGTGGCAAAGCCCACACAGGCGGAAGCCGTTGCACCCCTTCAGCCCGCTGCGCCGCAGGCCGTTGAAACGCAGGTTAGAGCGGCCCCTCCGCCAAAACCCGAATGCGCGACGCCTGTCGTCACAATCCCCCCGCAGGATGCACCGGCGCTTTCGCCGAAGGATGTGAGCATTCTCAAATCGGCATTGGATACGCTGCGCGATTGCCGTGACGGTTTGGAAGCGGCAAGGGCTGCGGCGGACAGCTAACCGGCGAGCCGCTTTAACGCTCTCATTTGGGGAAATGGTCGGAGCGGCCAGATTTGAACTGGCGACCCCCGGTCCCCCAGACCGGTGCGCTAACCGGGCTGCGCCACGCTCCGACAAACCGGGAATATAGAGAGGTAAACGGCGCTACGCAATCAAGGATGGCATGCTACGCACGCTGGTGCGTTGGCAGTCTTGATGCCGCCGGGTATGGCGCGGACGCCCGTTCCGCGGCCAGAAGCCCCCAGATCACGCCGAGAAGCAGATGGAAATGGCGCCAGCGGTCGGTGTCGATCAGAAGACCAAGCACGGCAAGGCCGACAAATGTCGCGTAAAACGGCAGGAAAACGGTTCGCATCCGTGGCACGGTGAAAACGAAAACCGCCCCGCGCGCAAGCGTCAGGCCGATCAGGGCAAGATAAGCGGCGCCGCCGGCCCAGCCGGATATGGAAAAGGCCTTCAGATAGACGTTATGCGGGTCTTCGGGGAAAATCTTCGCGAACTCTAGCGCTCCAAGGCCAAGCGGATTCTCGATCATCAGCTGAAAGCCCAGGACCTGCCGTGAAAAACGGCCGCCATAGCCATCGTCATAAGTCTGCAAGAGGACGGCGCGTTCGCGGAAAAGATCGGCGACCGATTCGATGCTGAGCGCTGCAAGCACGACGGCGACGCCTAAGCCGAGCGCCACACCGGTCATGACAAGGATGCGGAAACGCAGCCTCGGGTCGCTCGACAAAAGGAAATGCAACCCAACCATAATTCCGGCCGAAAGGATGAAATGCAGCCATGCGCCGCGCGAAAAACTGAAAAAAACCGCAAGCAGCAGAAACAGCAGAAGCGGCAGCCGGGTGACGATCTGCGTGAAGCGTCCCGTCAGCACGGTCAAAAGCAGACAAAGAGCCGGCAGGATAAGAAATGGGCCGAGAACGTTCGGGTCCTGAAACGTTCCTTTCGCGCGGCCAAAGAGGGTAAAGATCTCCGTGCCCGGCAGGAGGCCCAGATAGCCGACGATCCCGGTTGCGGCCGCCAAGAGCCCCGCGCCGATATAGGCCGTGCGGATGCGGGCCGTGTTTTCAACCGGATTGTTCGCCACATAGGCGGCAAAGAAGATGCCCGTCAGCACGAGGAACGCCGAGACGGTCATATAGAAGAATGCTTCCTCCTGAGCCCTGGCCTGCGTGGCTGCCGGAAAGCCAAAGGCGATGAAGACGATAAGAAGGAAGATCATAGGCCCCAGTTCCCGCCTGATCGGCATCCCGACAAGCAGGAAGAACGCGAAGGCCGTAAGCGAGATCAGTTCGTAAGGCGCCGGCTCCACCAGCACGAAGAAACCGGAGAAAACGAGAAGCAGAACAAGCGCGTGCCCGATCATCCGGATGCCCGGTTCGGCCCCAAGGCGGCCGAAAGTGGGATCGAAGCGCCCCATGGCGGAAGGATGAAGCCGGTTCAATAGGCGTTCTCGCCGTTCAAAAGCGAAAACGGGGTCATGGCAAGAATGTAGATGTCGAAGAAGACCGACCAGTTCTCGATGTAGTAGAGATCGTGTTCGACACGGCGCTGGATCTTGTCCGAGGTGTCGGTTTCGCCGCGCCATCCATTGATTTGTGCCCACCCTGTAATGCCGGGCTTGACGCGGTGGCGTGCGAAATAGCCGTCGACAACCTCCTCATAGAGCCGGTTGGCAGCCTTCGCCGAAAGGGCATGGGGACGCGGACCGACAAGCGAGAGTTCCCCGGTCAGAACGTTGAAAAACTGGGGCAGTTCGTCGATTGAGGTCCTGCGGATGAAGCGCCCGACACGCGTGACGCGCGGGTCGTTTTTCGTGACGAGCTTCGACGCCGTGGCATCGCACTGGCCGGTGTGCATGGAGCGGAACTTCCAGACCTCGATCAGTTCGTTGTTAAAGCCGTAGCGTTTCTGGCGGAAGAACACGGGTCCCTCGCTATCGAGTTTGATGGCAAGAGCCGTGACGAGCATGACCGGCGAGAACAGGAGCAACCCTAGACCCGCCACCGCCTTGTCGAAAATCCACTTGATGACATAGTCCCAGTCGGCGAGCGGGCGGTCGAAAACGTCCAAAAGCGGGACATTGCCGATATAGGAATAGGAGCGCGGGCGGAAGCGCAGCCTGTTCGTATGGGCCGAAAGGCGAATGTCGACCGGGAGCACCCAGAGCTTCTTCAGCATTTGAAGAAGCCGGGTCTCGGCCGTGATCGGCAGCGCCACGATCAGGAGATCGACGCGCGAGCGCCTCGCGAATTCCACCAATTCATCGACCGTGCCCAGCTTCTGGTAACCGGCGACGTTGGATGGGGAGCGTTCGTCCTTGCGGTCATCGAAAAGGCCGCAGATGGAGACGTCCTTGGCGGCAGAGGCCTCAAGCGCTCCAATCAGGTCTTCGGCTCTTTTTCCGCCGCCGACGATGACGGTGCGGCGGTCGAGCCTGCCTTCGGCTGTCCAGTTCCGCACCATTGGGGCCGCAATCAACCGTGCTGCGATGATGCTGGAAAGGCCGGCAAAGGCCCATGAGGCAAACCAGACGCGTGAGAATTCCTCACCGACTTTTAGGAAAAAGGCGAGAACCGCGAGGCTGGCGAAGAGCCCCGCCCAGATCAAAACCAAGCGGATGTTGTTGACCAGGAACGCCCGAAGCGCTTGCATCCGGTAAAGACCAGCGATCTGGAAGGTCAAAACGGCGGTCAGGGCCGTGGTTACCGCCACAGCGGGGTAGCTCCAAAACCAGCCTTCCGTCGGATAGATATAGGTAAGGTAAAGGACAAAACCGGTCAGCGCGATCAGAACCGCTTCGAGGATCCGCAGAACGCCGGCGACAACGACGGGGGAAATGAAACCCGAAACATGAGAGGCGGCCTCTTGCATCGCCTCTTTGCTCAAATCCCGTTGCTTGGCCGCGGCGGTTCGCGGAATCCCGGAACCGGCATCAACGGCACTTGCGAGAACCTGACGCTTCGAAATCCCTGAAACCGCGTCGAAATCTGGCATTGCGCACCTTACACTCTTGCAACACGATGCTCTTCATTGCGCATCGCCAGCAAGTTTCGTTCCATTCACCGGTTTCATAATGAAACGATTTGAGGAAACGCTTAAACGCTGGGAAACGTATGGCTCAGGTTGTCGTCCGTGCAAGGAACGCATCGGTGGCCAAGGCCGGACCGAACGCGACGTAGGCGCCTGTGATGTCCTCGGCCATTCGCTCGACCGAAAAACGGTCCTCGATCCGCGTCACAAGAGCAGCCGCACGCGTCCGGGCCGCGGCCTCGTCTTTAAGGAACTGCTGGAGCTTGCGGGCAAGCGCTTCTGCATTATCCGGTTCAACCAACATTTGTCCGGGCAGGATTTCAGGAATGCCGCCGACCTCCGCCGCGATGACCGGGATGGCTGCGGCCGCGGCTTCAAGAACGATGTAAGGCAGCGATTCGGCCCTTGAGGGCACGACCAGGCAACGGCCGCGCGAAAGCGCCCGCCGAGCGGGTTCTGCGTCAAAAAAAGCGATGCGATCGGGCGCATGTTTTCTTGCAAGGCTCTTAAAGGCCGCGCCGTCAGGGCCGCCCCCGATGATCGTCAAGGTCGCGGTCTCTATCGCGCCAAGGGCTTCGATCAGCACGTCGACGCCCTTAAGCATACGCAGTTCGCCAATAAACACGAAGTCGGCCGCGTTTCCGGCTGGTTCTATGGCTGTGAATTCCGAGGGGAGAAGACCGTTGTGTATCACACAGTGGGGGCAGCGTGGCGGGCCGATCTTCTCCTCATAGGTCCGCTTCGCGTAGGCGCTTTCAAACAGTACCGCCGCAGTCGAGGTTTCAAGGTGGCGCTCGATCGCGAAGAAAAGCCGTCCTTCGAGCGTGTTGGGCTCATAATGCAGCGTGCCTCCATGCGGTGTGTAGAAGGCAGCCACGTTCCGGCTTTTCCGCCGCATCAATTGAGCGGCGAAGCGGGCATAGGCGCCGCCCTTCGCGCCGTGGCCATGCAGCACTTCGGTGCCCAGAAGCTTCGCATAGCGCACAATCTGGTTGAGGGCCTTCAGGTCGCTGATGCCCGGCTGGCGGCTCATGGGCACACGGTGAATGCCAAGCGTGAATTCAGTGTGCAGGGGCGCCAGACGGTCTTCCGCCGCTTCGCCCCCCGTTGTTGCATCGCAGATCAGGCCAACCTTGTGTCCCATGCGCACCTGTTCGCGCGCCAGATCGCAGACATGCCGGAAAAGACCGCCGACCGGCGCGCGGAAACAGTGAAGAATGCGAAGCGGATCGCGCGGCTGGCTTTGAACGGGCTCGAACGGTTCTAGAACCATCGTTCAAGCACCTCGACCGTATCGCCTGGAAAAAGAACCGTGTCGAACGCCACGCGGTATTTGAGGATTTCCTCACCGTAGCGCCGGGTCAGGATCGCGTACCGCCGCTGGGCCCTTTCGGTCAGCCCGCCGCTGATCGCAACGGCATTCTGGACGGTCATGCCCGCAACGAAGGGGTACTGTCCCGGCTGCCCAACCTGGCCGATAATGTAGAACGGTCGGAAGGTCTGAACCTCGACGGCGACGTCTGGATCGCGCAGGTAACCGTTTTTCAAACGGGCTTCAATCAGCGAAGCCGACTGGTCGGTGGTCAGCCCGCCAAGGGGCACATCGCCCACCAGCGGCATGAAAATGCGCCCATGTTCATCGACGTTGTAGAGGTTGGAGAGTGTGTCCTGTCCGAACACGATGACGCGTACACGGTCACCGCTCCCGAGCCGGTAGGCAAGGTCGGCATCCTCGGGCACGAGCTGGGCGCGGGGAATATCCCGGTCCGCACTGAAACAACCGGCCAGCGCCGTGGCCGCAATCATCATGACCGTAAACAGAATAGAACGCCGCATTTGGTCTGATTCCATAACTCAATACACTGACGGCGCCTGTTATCTCCCCGTTAGGGTTAATTTTTCTTGATCGTTGCGCGAAGTGCGCCGTTCCGGGCACACCGTTAACTGCGTGGTTACCCTGCCGGGCTTGAGTAGGGGAAACGGTTTTTAAAGAGTCGCGCGATGGTGCCCAGTCAATACCCAACGAGCTCGATGCCGCCGCCGGGGCATTACACCGGCGGTCCGGAGGAGGGCGGGCATTTCGATGTTTTTCAGCTTCTGGCCGAAGTCTGGCAGAAGAAGGCCCTTATCATCGGACCCGCGTTACTGCTTTCGCTCGTTGCACTCGCCTATCTGAGCCAGAAGTCGCCTAAATTCGAATCGGAGGCGCAAATCCTGGTCGAGAACCGGGAAAACGCCTTCACCCAGCCGGTTCAAGACGGTGTCCGCCGGACCGAGGGTTCAACTTTACTTGATCAGGAAGCCGTTCGCAGCCAGGTCCAATTGTTGCGTTCGCGCGATATTGCGCTTGCGGTGACCGAACGCCTCGATCTCACGGCCAATCCGGAGTTCGACCCGCTCGCCGAGGGATTGTCGCCAGTCAAGCGGTTGTTCGTGCTTCTCGGTTTTTCGACGGACCCGCGCCGCCAGACAGCCGAAGAGCGCGTGCTTGAGACCTTTCAAAAACGTCTCGATGTCTATTCCATTGCACAAACCCGCGTCATCGGCGTCCGGTTCAAATCCAAGGACCCGCAACTGGCCGCCGATATCGTGAACACGGTGCTGAGTGAGTACCTCAACCGCTTGCGCGATGCCAAACAGTCGACGACGCGTGATGCGACGACCTGGTTGAGCGTTCAAATCGACGAGTTGCGCCAGGAGGTGGAGACGGCGGAGGCGAAGGTTGCTTCCTTCCGCTCGGAAACAGGTATCTTGCTCGGTTTGAACGACGCATCGCTTGGCGCTCAGCAGCTCACAGAACTGAACTCGCAGCTCATTGCCGCGCGCGCTCAGAAATCCGAAGCGCAAGCGCGTGCCCAGATGATCCAGGCCATGCTGCGCTCGGGCGAGGAAATCGACGGATCGTCCGACGTGCTTCAATCAACGCTCGTTTCGCGTCTTCAGGAACAACTGATTTCATTGCAGGCAAGCGAGGCGGAACTGTCCTCCACCTTTTTGCCGGGCCATCCGCGGCTGCGGGAAACGCGGGCCGAGATTAGTGGATTGAGAGAGCAAATCCGCGCTGAGATGGCGAAGATCGTCAGGGGGCTCGAAAGCGAGGCGGCGGTCGCCACCGCGCGCGAGAACGCGATCAACGCCAGCCTTCAATCTTTAAAGGAAGAGGTGGCCGAAACCGGGTCGGATGAGGTTCAACTACGGGCGCTTGAACGCGAGGCCAAGGCGCGGCGGGATCTCTTAGAGACCCTCCTTGCCCGGTTCCGCGAGGCGAGCGCACGGGAAAACCCGAACGCCTCGCCGGCCGATGCGCGGGTCATCTCGCGTCCCTTGGTGTCAAACGTTCCCGCCGCTCCGAACACGCTGCTCGTCACATCGGCGGTGTTTATCGTGGTGATACTGATTTCGGCGGGCCTTGTCTTTGCAACCGCGCTTGCGCGTGCCGGGCGGCAGATGGATGCTTACCAGGGCATGCCGCCTGCGGCGCCGCACAGGGAGCCGTTTGCGGGGCAATCCGATGATGCGCCATCATTCGACGCCGGCGCGGAGAAACACCCAAAAAAACCGTTCGACGAACGCCTCGATGAACTCGTCAGCGCTTCGCGGGCGTCGATTGAAGCGATGGGAGAGGGGTGGCGCACGCCGCATGAGGATGCAGGGCAAAAGCCTTCGCCCCAAGTTCATACCGACATTGAAACCGTGCATAGCGGCCATGGCCTGGAGCGTGCCGTAACCGATAAGATCCTCGACGGCGGCAAGCGCATCATGGTGACGACGGCACGCAAGCAGGGGTTATCGCCGATGATCGCCATGGCGCTGGTCCGCAGCCTTGCCGCGCAAGAGGCGCGGGTTATCATGGTCGACAGCTGTTTCGATGAGTATGCCTCAACCGACGGCGCCGGTCTTGGCGCTCTTCTTTCGGGCACGCACACCTTTTCCCAGGTCATTCAGGCCGAGGCCGATTCCGGCGCCCATGTCATCCATTCGGGCAAGGTTGAGATCGACCCGATCCTTCTTGCGGGGTCGGAACGCTTCCAAACGGTCTTCCAGGCGCTCGATCAGAGCTATGATGCCATTGTCGTTGCCGCACCGCCCATCAACACCCATCCGGAGGGCCGGATGATCGCCGATCATGTGGATCAGGTGGTGCTTGTCATCATGCCGGATGGCGAAGAGCGGGCAATTGAACGGGCCCGCACGCGGCTGGCCGATTGCGGCGTCTCCCATGTGATCCTTTACATGCCGAACAGCACCGGGCGTGCCGTGAACGACGACCGTGCGGGCGCTGTGCTGGAAACGGCGTAAAAGGGGCGCAGAGTGAGCCGCGCGAAAAAAACCATCTTCAAAACAAGCCTCGAAACCCTTTATCACTCAGGGCTTTTCCGCATCATGGCGCCGATGGCGCAAGGCTGCGGCGTGATCTTCACGCTCCACCGCGTCGAGCCGGATCCGGGCCATGACTTCTGGCCGAACAAACTCCTCACGATCACCCCCGAGTTCCTTAAAACCGTGATCGAACGCTGCCTTAGCGCCGGGCTCGATGTGGTCTCGCTGGATGAAATGGCGGCACGGCTTGAGGCAGGCGAGACGGAGCGCCGTTTTGCCGTCTTCACGCTTGATGATGGTTACAGGGACAATCTCACCCACGCTTATTCCGTGTTCAAGGACCATGACTGCCCATTCGCGATCTATCTGTGTAGCGGCCTGCCCGATGGCGATGCCGAATTGTGGTGGCTGGCGCTTGAGGAGATCATCAGGCGGGAAAACGTGCTTTCCTTTGCGCTTGATGGCGATGAGCAAGCGGTTTCCATTGGAAGCACCGCTGAAAAGACGGCTTGTTTCGAACGTATCTATTGGTGGCTGAGAGCAGCGCCTGTCGAGCGGCAATACGGTTTCGTCCGGGCGCTGTGCAAGTGCTATGGGTATGACATGACCGCGCTCTGCCGCGGCGTCTCGCTTAGCTGGGACGAGGTGCGTAGGCTTTCAGCCGATCCGCTTGTCACGATCGGCGCACATACGGCGCGGCACCTGCCGCTTGCCAAGCTCTCCGAGGAAGCGGCGCGCGACGACATTGAAAACGGGACCGCCCGGTTGTCGGCGGAACTCGGCGTTTCGCCGCAACACTTCGCCTATCCCTATGGCGATCCGGGCTCCGCCGCTGTCCGTGAGTTCGCACTCGCGGATTCGTTCGGTTTCCGCTCCGCGGTGACCACGCGGCCGGACATGCTGGACGAGGAATCACGGCGCAAGATGCATGCGCTGCCGCGCGTTTCCTTGAACGGGCTTTATCAAGAGGGGCGCTATGTGGATGTGTTCCTGTCCGGCGCGCCGTTTGCCCTTTATAACGGCCTGAAGCGGCTGCGTTCGGCTTGAGGGCGCGGAAGCAACGCTGCCCGCGTTGCCCATGCTTCGAGACGCGCTCAAGAGAGCGCTCCTCAGCAGGGTGGGCAAGATCTCTTTGATGGAAGCCCGAGCCTAACCGGGTTTAAAGAAGGCGAGCATGCGCTGCCCCAGGGCGTGCGCCTTCGGCATGCTCTTCACTTGCCGTTTCAGAATGCGTTCGGCATCGAAGGCGAATGCCGCGCAACGGCCGAGAACGGAGACGGGAAAAACGGTGTTAAAAAGCGGATCGGGCATGCACCATTCACGTTTGTAGCGGGCGTCCCCCACGCCGAGATCGAAGGCTTTATCACCGCGTTCGTAAAGCCGTTCGACGAGATCGCGCAAAAGGATTTCACCGGGGCTGTTCCTTGCCTCGAGCCCATTGGTGATCGACACGATGTTGACCGAATAGCGCTGGTTGATCCGCGATCCGCCGAAAATCGCAATCGCCTTGCCGTCGCAGTAAAGAACATCGAGCCGCATGGCCGGTTCGCCCTCGCGGTCCTTGGTGGTGACGAGGTTCCGCAGAAAGGCCTGAACACTCTGATTGGCGAAAGGATTGGCGATGCCTTGCTTGGCAAACCGCACTTTCTTTTGTTCCAGATAGATATCGATGAGCTGGAGGGCTTCATCGGCATCGGTGATGGCACGGCTCTCAAGCACGCACTCCTCCGTCATCCGCCGTTCCTTGCGGCGAAGCTGGGAGCGCGCCTTGTTGCTGCGCTGGGTGGTGTAGAAGGTCTCGAAATCGCCCTCAAGCTTCTGGCAATAGGCAATGTCGGCGGACGGTGCGTGGGGAAGCCTTGCGAAGGGGTTCTCGAAACCGTCCCACATAAAGGGCTGGTTCGAGAGCGCGAAGAGATCGACGCCGTGCCGCCGCGCCACCGTCTGGAGGACCGTGCGAAGCGCGCCAGCGCCAAAGCCCGCGATCCGGTCGCGCCGGAAGAGCCCCATATGGTAGTTCATATTCGCGTCACCCAGCCATGTGGCGGTTCTGACAGGACCGCGGTGGTGGGTGAGGAAAGGCAGGATGGCTGAAATCTGGCCCTGATTATCGCGCAGAACGGCGATAACGGTCTGCGCACCGGTTTCCCGGCCAATCGTGCGGCACCATGTGTCGGCCCAGACAAAACGCTGATAGGCGGAGCAGATGGCGTGTTGCTCGAAATCTCTCCAGATACCGCGGACATCCGCCATATCGGTCGCCGTTTCGATTTGGCAGGCGAGCGTTGAGGGGGAGGGGGCTGGATCGCGGAACAGAATGTCGAACCCGTGGTCGTCGGCGGGCTTGTTTGCGGTTTCGAGTGCCGGAGGCATCGCCATCTCCCATCAAAGATGGCTCTCTCCATAACCCCAAGTTCTCAAAGAATGGTTGCGTGTGGAAGGAATTCGCGCCGACTCATTCGGGGTCGGGCCGCTGCATCCATTTGATGACCGGCATGACCGGAATGGCCCAGAACACACCGACAATCAGATAATAGGCCAATTGTACCATATGGCTCGTGTCCTGGAGCTTGTAGACGGCGATGGTCATGCCCAGCAGGGCGTAAAACACCATAAACGTCGCGATAACGATGGTGCCGATCAATTTCCTCAGGCGAATGGGCATGGGCGGGCTTTGCGATCCGGTCGGTCGTTTCGCGTCTCTTGGGCGCACTTGCCGTTTGTGCGAATGCCCGCTAAGTCGCGAAGAAACGAGACGTGGTGAAAACGATGACAGATGTGGCGCTCAATCAACCGCTTGGCAAGGCGGAAGCGGGCTCAGGAACTGGTTGGATCATCCTCTGGCTCGTAGGCGTCGCGCTTCTTGTTTACGCGATGGTCCTGGTTGGCGGTGCGACCCGTCTTACGGATTCCGGTCTTTCCATCGTCGAGTGGCAGCTTGTCACCGGGATACTTCCGCCTTTCACCGAAGCGCAGTGGCAGATCGAACTCGAAAAATACCGGCAGATCCCCGAATACCAGCTCATTAATCGCGGCATGAGCCTTGAAGAATTCAAGTTCATCTATTGGTGGGAGTGGGGGCACCGCTTTCTTGGCCGTTTGATCGGTCTTGCTTTCGCCGTTCCCCTCCTCGTTTTCTGGATGAAGGGCTGGCTTGACAGACGCATGAAGCTTTGGGGCGTGGGTCTTCTGTTTCTGGGCGGCCTGCAGGGCTTCATCGGCTGGTATATGGTCTCGTCCGGCCTGACGGAGCGGGTTGATGTGAGCCAATACCGGCTGGCGCTCCATCTTGGCATGGCGGCCGTCATCTTTGCGTTTTTGGTGCGTTTGGCCTATGGGCTGAACCGGCGGTTGGCCGTGGCGTCTGAAGCCGGGTTTGCGCCCTTATGGGCCGCAGGAGCGATCCTCGTTTTCATCTTCTTCCAGATCATTCTGGGTGCTTTCGTTGCCGGTCTCGACGCCGGGCTCACCTACACGTCCTGGCCGTTGATGGACGGACAGCTTGTCCCCAATGGCCTGTTTTTGATGCAGCCCGTGCACCTCAACTTCTTTGAGAACGTGCTGACTGTCCAGTTCAACCACCGGCTCGCGGCCTACCTGCTGGTGATCGCGGTGCTGGTTTACGCAGTCTCGGTTTGGCGTTCGGATGCAACACCAGCCGTCAAGCGTCAAGCCGTGGTCATTGCCGGGATCACTGTCGCGCAGGCGGTTCTCGGCATTCTCACGCTTGTCATGAACGTGCCGCTGATGATGGCGCTTGCCCATCAGGGCCTTGCCTTCGTTCTTCTGGCGCTTGCCATGTGCCATGTGGAGGAAGTGCGGGCGTCCCGTTCGGCGCGCGCGGTCCGGACGGGGCAACAGGAGCTGAGCCCCACCTGATTCTAAGCCCCCTCATGCTTGTCACTTGGCCTTGCCGCCCCGCCCTCAGCATCAGGGTGTGGGGTCTTGCCGCTTCATACTGATAGGCGCGCAAAGCGGCTGCGCAACAGTTTCAACCGCGCGTCATCCCAAGCGACCTTTGAACTTCAAAGCGATCGGGATAGGTTGCGCCGGAAACGGTCAAAACAGTTCGGTTTGGAGGTGACATGGCCGAGAGTTACGACGTCATTGTGATCGGCGGCGGCCCTGGCGGTTATGTGGCCGCGATCCGTGCGGCACAGCTAGGGTTCAAGACAGCGGTCGCCGAGCGCGAGCATCTGGGCGGTATCTGCCTCAACTGGGGCTGCATCCCCACAAAGGCGCTGCTGCGTTCGGCCGAGATTTACCACTACATGGAGCATGCCAAGGATTACGGCCTGTCGGCGGAAAAGGTCGGCTTCGATGCCGCCGCCGTCGTCAAGCGCTCGCGCGGTGTCTCCGGCCAGCTGAACGGCGGCGTGACGCACCTTATGAAGAAGAACAAAATCGATGTGCTTTGGGGCGAGGCGACGATCGCGAAACCAGGCGAAATCAAGGTCGCCAAACCGTCGAAACCGGCGGTAGAGCCCGCCCATCCCGCGCCGAAGGGCGTGAAAGGCGAGGGGACCTATCAGGCCAAGCACATCATCATCGCGACGGGTGCGCGCCCGCGCGTGCTGCCGGGCATCGAACCGGACGGCAAGCTGATCTGGACCTATTTCGAGGCGATGGTGCCGGAAAAGATGCCGAAATCATTGCTTGTGATCGGTTCGGGCGCGATCGGCATCGAGTTTGCGAGCTTCTACCGCACAATGGGCGTGGAGGTGACCGTCGTCGAAGTACTGCCGCAAATCCTGCCCATCGAAGACGAGGAGATCGCCAAACACGCCCAGAAACGCTTTGAGAAGGCCGGCATCAAGATCATGACCGGCGCGAAGGTGACGGGCGTGAAGAAGGGCGCGGACAATGTGACGGCGACCGTTGAAGCCGCCGACGGCAAGACGCAGGAGATCACCGTTGACCGTCTCATCTCGGCCGCCGGCGTTGTCGGCAACATCGAGAACCTCGGGCTCGAAGCGCTCGGCGTCAAAACCGACCGGGGCTGTATCGTCACCGACGGCTATGGCCGGACGAATGTCGCTGGCATCTACGCCATCGGCGATGTGGCCGGTCCCCCGATGCTCGCCCATAAGGCGGAGCATGAAGGCGTCGTGTGCATCGAGGCGATCAAGGGCCTCAACGATGTGCATCCGCTCGATAAATCGAAGATTCCCGGTTGCACCTATTGCCACCCGCAGGTGGCCTCCGTCGGCATGACCGAAAAGCGTGCCAGGGAAGCCGGCCACAAGGTGAAGGTCGGGCGCTTCCCGTTCATCGGAAACGGCAAGGCGATCGCGCTCGGGGAAGCCGAGGGGATGGTGAAAACCATTTTCGATGAGAAGACCGGCCAACTCCTGGGTGCCCATATGATCGGCGCTGAAGTCACCGAACTTATCCAGGGTTATGTGGTCGCGATGACGCTTGAGACGACCGAGGCCGAACTCATGCATACGGTTTTCCCGCACCCGACACTCTCGGAGATGATGCATGAGAGCGTGCTCGACGCCTATGGGCGCGTCATCCACATGTGATGTCCCTGGACTAAGGAGTTGGGCAGGGGTCTAAAAACGGGGTAGGACAATGAGCATCATCTTCTGGATCATTATCGGCGGCGTTGCCGGCTGGATCGCGGAAAAGGTCACGAAAAGCGACCATGGCCTTTTGACCAACATCGCCGTTGGCATCATCGGGGCCTTCATCGGCGGGTTTCTGTTCGGTCTTCTCGGCATCCAGGTCGCTGGTGGCATCATCGGGTCTTTGATCACGGCAACCGTCGGCGCGCTCGTTCTTCTTTATGCCTTGCGCTTCGTCCGCAGCCGCTGATCGTAGGCAAGGACTCATGTCCGTCTCAAAAGGGCCTTCGGAATAAACATCATGGATTTCGGCGGAGACATTGCGCGGTGGCAACGCCGCGGGAACGAGTGCGCCGAAGGGGTGAGCAGGCGCCGCACCGTGCTCGAAGCGCTCGCACCGCAGTTAGGGCACCGGGTTTTGGACGCGGGCTGCGGCGGCGGGCATTTGGCGCGGGAAATCGCCAACGCCGTCGGCTCAAATGGCGAAGTGCTTGGTATCGACCTGAGCGACAACCAGGTGAACGCCGCGCGTGCGTTTTGCGCCGATGTCCCCACAATCAGTATTGAGAAGGCGGACGTAACCGGTCTTTTGCTGCCCGATGCGTCGTTTGATGGCGTAACGTCCATCCAGGTTCTTGAATACGTTGCCGATGTGAAGGTTGCGTTGAGCGAGATCGGGCGCGTTCTCAAACCCGGAACCACCGCTGTTCTTGTTTCCATGCTCTGGGACACCTATCGTTTTGCAGGCGCCGAAAAAGGTCTCAACGAGCGGATTCACGAGGCGTGGCGCGCCCATTGCCCGCACCAGATGCTGCCGGCAAGCATGCCGGCGCTTTTAAAGGAAACAGGCTTTCGCGGCATATCGCAGAAGCCCATCCTCAGCTACAACACTATGCGCACGGAGGATTTCCAGGGCTATTGGTCGTCTCTCCTGGTTGCGTCTTTCGCCGTTGATCAGGGAGTGAGCGAAGACGATGCGAGGAAATGGCTCGATCAACTGGACAAGGCCGCGGCGGAGAACCGCTATTGCTTCGTCACAACGCCGGTCGTGACGGTTGCAACCTGCATCTAGCTGAAAGGCCGCGGGCGTTTCATTGCCGGAATAGCTGAAACGCTATTCATGCCGGTTGGAAATTAACCTGTACCGCCGTAAATAGGGCCCATGGCTACTCTGATTGACACCGTTGATGCGAAGACGCGCCTCCGCCATCCGGAAAAGGCGCACAGGCCTAGCAATCCGGCGCCGCGCAAACCGCAATGGATCAGGGTGCGGGCGCCTGGCTCTCCGGTTTTCAAGGAAACGCAGGAAATCGTCCGCGAGCACGGTCTGGTCACCGTGTGCGAGGAGGCGGGCTGCCCGAATATCGGGGAGTGCTGGTCGAAGCGCCACGCGACCATGATGATCATGGGCGACACCTGCACGCGGGCCTGCGCCTTTTGCAATGTGCGCACCGGCATGCCGGACGCTCTCGACACGCAAGAACCCGAAAACGTCGCGAAAGCCGTTGAAAAACTTGGCTTGAAACATGTGGTCATCACTTCCGTCGACCGGGATGATCTGGACGATGGCGGTGCGGAGCACTTCGCGCAGGTGATCCGGGCGATCCGGGGCCGTTCGCCGGAGACGACAATTGAAGTGCTGACGCCCGATTTCCTGAGGAAAGACGGCGCAATCGAGGTGGTCGTCAAGGCACGGCCCGATGTCTTCAACCATAATCTGGAGACGGTCCCGTCGCTTTATCTGACGGTGCGGCCCGGTGCGCGCTACTTCCATTCCCTGCGCCTTTTGCAGCAGGTGAAAGAGCTTGATCCGACCATCTTCACCAAATCCGGCATCATGGTCGGCCTCGGCGAAGAACGGAACGAGGTCCTGCAATTGATGGACGATCTGCGTTCGGCGGATGTGGATTTCCTCACCATGGGCCAGTATCTCCAGCCGACGCCGAAGCATCATGCCGTGAAGGCTTTTGTGACGCCGGATGAATTCAAGGCCTACGAGACGATTGCCTATGCCAAGGGTTTTCTAGTGGTGTCGGCAACGCCGCTGACGCGCTCATCCTACCATGCGGATGAGGATTTCGCGCGGCTGCGCAGCGCGCGCGAAGCCCGGCTCGGGGCCTGACCGCAGGCCCTTTTGGCAGCATTCCCGTGAGACGGTTTCAGACAACGCGGCGCGTCCGGCACGATGCCGAGGCGATGTTCGACCTAGTCGCAGATGTTGAGAAATACCCGCAATTCGTACCGCTTTGCCGCACGCTTCACGTGCGATCGCGTGAGGAAACCGGCGAAGGCATCGAGATCGTCGTCGCCGACATGACCGTCGCCTACAAGCTTATCCGCGAAAGTTTCACCAGCCGGGTGACGCTCGACCGCATCAATCTCAAAATCCTTGTGGAGTATCTGGAAGGTCCGTTCCGCCAGCTTGAAAACCGCTGGACGTTTACGCCCATCGACGAGAAGCGCTGCGAGGTTGGGTTTTTCCTGGCTTACGAGTTCCGGACCCGGGCGTTCGAGATGCTGATGGGCGCGGTGTTCGACAGGGCCTTCCGGAAATTTGCAACGGCCTTCGAACGGCGCGCCGATGAGATCTACGGCCGTACGCGGGTGACCTAGGGCGCCGCCAACTGCGCAGCCATTTTGAAAGCCTGTTGCACGCTTTCGGCGCGAACCCGATCACGGCTGGCGTCGCCGAGATCGAGCATGACGTGAAGCGTCTCATGCCCGCGCCGCGCTGCGCCCAAATGGACGCGTCCGACAGGCTTTTGGGGCGTACCGCCGCCCGGTCCAGCCACACCCGTGACTGAGACTGCGACATCGGCATGTGAGTATTGCAGGGCACCTTCGGCCATGGCGCGGGCGACCGCCTCACTCACCGCGCCATGGGACTCTATCAGGTCCGCCGACACGCCAAGCATCTCGGTTTTTGCCGCATTTGAGTAGGTGACAAATCCGCGCTCTACCGCATCGGACGAGCCCGGAATGGCGGTGAGAGCGGCCGAAATCAACCCGCCGGTGCAGGACTCAGCCGTCGCGATCATCAGCCCGGCTCCACGGAAGAGACTGAGCAATTGCTCGGCCTCATGCCGTAGCGTTTGCTCAACCAGATCGTCAGCCATTCGGTTTCTCCGGCAATTTGACCGTGACGATGGCTTGGGCGGCGATGCCTTCTCCGCGTCCGGTAAAGCCGAGCCGTTCGGTTGTCGTGGCCTTCACGCCGACTGAGCCTGCATTAAGGTTCAACAATTCGGCGATGCGGGTCCGGATCGCGTCGCGGTGCGGGCCGATTTTGGGCATTTCGCAAATGACGGTCGCGTCGATGTGCTCGATCCGGCCACCGGCGGCTTCCACCCTTTCAGCGGCAAAGGCGAGGAAAACCGTGGAATCGGCGCCTTTCCACTGCGGGTCGCTTGGCGGGAAGTGGGAGCCGATATCGCCATCGGCGATCGCACCGAAAAGCGCGTCCGCGATCGCATGCAATAAGACATCGGCAGCGGAATGGCCGGTCAGACGGCGATTATGCGGGATGGCGACACCGCCTAGAATGACCCCCTGGCCGGGCGCAAAGGCATGCACATCGAAGCCGAGCCCCGTGCGCACGCGCCATGGGATATGTTTTTCGACATCGGCCAAAAGCCGTTCGGCTTCTTTAAAATCAGCGGGCATGGTCACCTTGATGTTCTGCATGTCGCCCTCGACCGTCATGATAGGGATGCCGGCCGCCTCGGCAACGGCCGCATCATCGGTGAGGGGGAAGAGGCCGGCCGCCGCGCGCGCATGCGCGTCTCGGATCGCTTGATAATGAAACCCTTGCGGCGTCTGGGCCCGGCGCAGCGCCTCACGCTTCAACGTGCCCGTGACAAGACCGCTTTCATCGACCGATTTGACCGTATCGGTGATGGCGAGGACCGGCAGCACCGCCTTGTGGTCCGTCAGCGCGGCGCAGACGCGTGAAATCAAATCCGCTGAAACAAGCGGGCGGGCGGCATCGTGGATAAGCACGTCATCCACGTCGTGGCTCATCAGGGCTTCAAGACCCGCGCGCACCGAGTCTTGACGTTCGGCGCCGCCATGGACGGGCGGCAGCGTTTTCCGAAAGCCTTTGGAGGACACCCCATAGAGATCGGAATCGTCCGGCCGGATGACGGTTTGGATCGCAACGATATCGGGATGCGTTTCAAACGCCTCGAGCGTATGCCGCAAGAGCGGGCGTCCACAGAGCGCTTGGTATTGTTTCGGCAGGGCGGCCGACGCATCTCCATGGGCGGCGCGGGTCCCACGGCCCGCTGCGACAATTAGCGCTGCCCTCTTCCTCTTGCACATTAAATATCGCAATTCGTTGCAGAATTGCCGCTCAGGTGAACGGATGTCATCGCTCCGTCAACCCAGTTTCATGAAATCTGTTGCCGACCGCCTTGAGGTGGTTAAAGTAGAGGCAGAATTCAGAATTGCCTAAAGAATGGTCAATGTGCGCATGAGTATCCCGGCCTTTTCGATTGGCGGGGTCCCGGTCAAGAATGGGGTTTTCCTCGCGCCCCTGTCGGGCGTGACGGATGCGTCGTTCCGTGCGCTGGCGGCGGAAACCGGTGCTGGGCTTGTTGTCTCCGAGATGATTGCAAGCGAGGATCTGATCAAGGGCGGTGAGGATGCGACCCGAAAACTAAGGGCGGCCGAGGACGGTCCGTTCATCGTGCAGCGTGCTGGC
>JAKSCL010000368.1 GCA_022360615.1 Hyphomicrobiales bacterium | reverse complement strand
TTTCGGATGTCGCGTCGCCGGTTTGCGGGGCTCCGGTCGGTCGGTCGGAACGTCCTCCCAGATGCCCGCAGCATATCCTTTGCCGACGTCGCCGAAAAAGTCGTTCATCTCGTCGAAACGACTCTTGTTCGCCAACGCTGCATTGATCACCTGGGCGAGCGAACCTGCCCCTGCCGGCCCCATCAGCGGCCGTGCCGAAATGAGATTAGTGAAGTACAGCGCCGGAATCGCCATCTCCTTCGCCTTTTGCACGACCGGCGTCGTGCCGATGGCGAGGTCAGGCTTGAATTCTTCCATCGCCGCGACGTCGTCTTCGAGCGAGGCGCGGTAATTGATCTCTACGCCCCTTTCCTCAAGCCACGCGCGGTCGGGCTCGGAGAACCGCGTTTTCGGACAGGCTGTGCCGACATAGCGGACGTCAGCGCCAGACTCGACTAGAAGCCGCGCGACCAAAAGCTCGGAGCCTTCATAACCCGACAGCGTGATGCGGCCTTTCACGGGCTTTGCCGCCAAGGCGCCCGCGATCGCGCCGAGAATGCCATTCTTCGCCGCCCCGACCTTTGCCTTTGCGATCCCGCAAGCCTCACCGATGGCATCGAGCCAGGCGGCCGTACCCTCGCGGCCCACAGGCGCGGAGCCCACAATCGGGCGGCCCGCAGCTTCGAATTCGCGATAGGAGGCTGTGTAGAAGGGATGGATGGCGGCAACCGCCGCGCAATCGAGCGCCGCATAAAGCTCGCGCCACTCCCGCGTCGGCACGACCGGCCCGGCAGCCAAGCCGAGGGGTTCAAGCATCACACCGATGCCGACTGGATCGGCAGGGAACATCTCGCCGACAAGCGTGATCGCCGGTTTATCGCTCTTGCCCTCGCGCGGCGCCTGCACCGGGCCCTGCTCGGCTTCAAGCCTGGCGTAATTCAGCATGGCGCCGGCAAGCACGTCCTTGGCTTCGGCGTGGGTCGGCACGCCGAAACCCGGCACATCGATGCCGATGATGCGCACGCCGTTGATCTCCTTCGGCAACAACCGAAGCGGCACGCCCGACGCCGTCGGCACGCAAAGATTGGTGACGATGACCGCATCGAATTTTTCGGGATCGGCCAGCTTATGAACCGCCGCGCGGATGTCCTCGACGAGCTTGCCGGTGACAAGCGTCTCCGAATTGAACGGCACATAGCCGACCGTGCGCCGCGCCCCGTAAAAGTGTGAGGTGAAGGTGAGCCCGTAAACGCAACAGGCGGAACCCGAAAGCACGGTTGCCGTGCGCCGCATGCGAAGCCCGACACGAAGCGAGCCGAAGGCCGGGCACATGGATTGCGGCTGGTCATGCGGACCGGTCGGATAATCTTCCTGGAAACGTTTGAGCGTCTCGCCCTTACCGGCCGCCTCGGCGGCGGCTTTCAGCTTCTCCTTGCCCGCATGGCAACCAAGCCCATCGGTCTGAGCGGCCGCCATATTGACGTCGCCCGGCGGAACAGACGCGCCGCAGCCCATCCCGCCCGGCTGATCGCCGTCATTCGCCATCGGCGCTTGGGACGCGCCGTCATAGACCACCTCCGTGGAGGCGTTTTCACTGTGATTGTCGATAGGATGCTGGTCGGTCATGGCTCTGCCGCTTCACGCCACCGTCAAACGGTGTCGTAAATCACCTCCAGGGACGGTTTATCGAGGGTCGCGGCATCGCACATGTCCGCGATGGTGGCCGGTTCGAGCACGACATCGCGGCCGACATCCTCGCTCTTGAAGAGACCGAGAAGATCCTCCTGCGAGAGGGTCGAGGGATGAAGCGGCGGCGCGGTCGCCACATTCTCCGCAAGCTCCTCAAAGAGCGGGCCCCACTCGCCGCCGGGCGTACCGACGATCTGGTAATTCGCACTCTTCCGGCGGATGTCCTCATGCGCGGGAATGGCAGCCAGCACCGGTATGCCGACGGCCTCGGCAAAGGCCTGGGCCTCGCCCGTGCCGTCATCCTTGTTGATGACCATGCCCGCAACGCCCACATTGCCGCCGAGCTTGCAGAAATACTCGACAGCCGAGCAGACATTGTTGGCCACGTAGAGGGACTGCAGGTCGTTCGAGCCGACGACGATGACCTTCTGGCACATGTCGCGGGCAATCGGCAGGCCGAAGCCGCCGCAGACGACATCGCCTAGGAAATCCAGAAGGACGTAGTCGAAATCCCAGTCGTGGAAGCCGAGTTTTTCGAGCGTCTCAAAACCATGGATGATGCCGCGCCCGCCGCAGCCGCGTCCCACTTCCGGTCCGCCCAATTCCATGGCAAAGACGCCATCTCGTTTGAAGCACACGTCGCCGATGGAGACTTCGTCACCGGCGAGTTTCTTCTTGGATGAGGTGTCGATGATGGTCGGGCAGGCGCGGCCGCCGAAAAGGAGCGATGTGGTGTCGCTCTTCGGATCGCAGCCTATCAGGAGCACCTTCTTGCCCTGCTGCGCCATCATGTATGAGAGGTTGGCGAGCGTGAACGACTTTCCGATGCCGCCCTTGCCGTAGATCGCGATGATCTGGGTTTCCTTGGTCACCGGGCCGGTCGCAACAGGATCGGGCTCAATTGCCGCTTCCTCGCGAAGATAATCGTGCATCGTCGGCGTGCTTCGGGCCGCGGTGCTGGCGTTCTCAAGCGTCATGTCGTGGCTCTCCAATCAAGGATCATCTTCAGGCAAGAGGGGTCGTTAAAGGCAGTCTCATAGGCGTAGGCAGCCCGTTCGGGCGCCTCGCGATGCGTTATGAGACCGGTGAGCGAAAGCGCTCTCGTCTCGATTAATGAGCGCGTTTCAACGAGGTCTTCGGGACGCCACTCCGCGGCCACCCGGATGCGCGCCTCGCGCATGAAGGCCGGCGGGAAGGCAAAGGAAAGCGGCGCGCTGTAAAAGCCGGCGAGCACCACTTCGCCGCCCGGCGAAAGGCGCGCAATCAGCATATCGAGAAGGCCGGCATCGCCGCTCACATCGTAGATGGCGCGATAGTCCTTGCGATCGTCATCGGCGGGACCGACGACCGTGTAGCCCTCCGCACCATCGCGGCGCGCGGCGTTCGTCTCCCAAACGACCGGCGACCCGCCCTTGGCGACGGCGATCCGGGCCAGCAGCCGCCCAAGCACACCATGGCCGACGATAAGATCCGGCAAGATGGCGTTCGGAACGGCGATTGCGTGATAGGCGGTGGCGGCAAGCGCCATCAAAACGCCCTGCTCTTCAAGGCTTTCCTTAACAGGAATGACGCGGCGGCTCTTCACAACCAAGCGCGAGGCGGCACCGCCAAAAAGCCCGCGGATTTTACCGAAACAAGAAGCGCCTGGAACGAAGACGCGCTCGCCGACAGAGAGCTTTGCACCCTTGCCTGCCGATGCGACACGGCCGACCGACTCGTAGCCCGGCACCAGCGGATAACCCATGCCCGGAAAAGGCGGCATGGCCCCCGACCACAACAACCTTTCGGTTCCCGTTGAAATCCCGCTCCATTCCACGTCGACGACCACGTCTTCCTCGCCAGGTTCGACGAGATCGATGCGGCTCAGCTCGAGGTGCTGGGGCTCCTGCAATATGACGGCAACCGTTTCCATCGCTGCCCGTGCGGCCTTTGCGGTCCGCACCCTGTCTCTTTAGTTCATTAATCCCTATATGTCAGTCTAAATTGACGCTTAAAGTTGTCAATATAGTTTTACACATACGGGCGCACCTTAACGGGACTTCTCCGCTGTAATGATGCGGGTCATGAAGGCACGCTTGCTCGGAACGGTTCGGATGTTCAAAAACCCTGCTTGTTCAAGAAGCTTGGAGAACGCCACGGAGGTCCGCGGCCGCCCGCCGCCCATGGCAAGCAGGTAGATATTGAAATAGGTGTCCGCGATGGGGTCAGTGGCATCAGCGCTTGCCATGGTTTCAGCAATCAGAACGGTGCCGCCGGGTGTGAGCGCTGCATGGGCTTTCTTAAAAAGCTTGGCGACGGTCTTATCGTCGTGATCGTAGCAGACCCGGATGAAGGCGATGATGTCGGCATCGGCAGGGAACGGATCGCGAAAAAAATCCCCGCCAACGGCGTTGCAACGATCCTCCAATCCCGCCTTGGCAAAACGGCTTTCAGCTTCCTCAGCAACGGACGGAAGGTCAAAAAGGGCAACGTGGAGATCGGGCACAGCCTCGGCGACAGCTATGGCAAACGCGCCGTGCCCGCCACCGATGTCAAGAAGATGCCGGTGGCGGTCGAATCGGTAAGCGGCAAGAACATCCTCAATAACCGGCGGCTGGGACGCCGCCATGAGCGCGGAGTAATCAGAGGTTCCGCCCGTTTCCGCGCCGGCGGCATCGCCGTGACCGTAGCCCCAAAACCGGGCGAGCGCCGTGTGATCCTTCCGGCCTCTCAGGACAGCGAGGGGGTCGGTCAAATCGCCGTAAAGGACGGCGTGATGCTCAACCATCTCGGCAACACCCGGATTGCCAAGGAGCGCGGCGCCCAATTCGCCGAGCGCATAACAGTCCTTGCCCATCTGTTCGGTGAGCTTCAAGGCGGCCGTTGCCCGCATAAGCCGGGCGGTCGCGGCTGGAGAAAGGGACAGGCGCTCGGCCAGTCCATCAACTGTCAGCGGGCCGTCTGAGAGAATCCGGAACAGGTCCAGGCGAACCGATGCGAGCAGGACCTGCGAATAGACGAAGCCCGCACACAGATCGAACAGGGCCAGGGCCTTGTTGTGCGCAATCGGCCGCGTCAGCGGAAACGCAAGGGCGAAACGCTGAAACCTGCGGCTCGCGATCAGGCGGTTTCTGAATGCGACAAAGCGTTCACGCAGTTTCATCCCTGAGGACGCGGACGGAAGAAAAGCGCCCATGATACATGCTGGCCCTCACGCGGCGGACTGCGCGAGGCTCTTCGGCGTCAAACGCTGAGCTTCAGCCACGACGAGCGCTCTGAGGTCATCCTCGCCGGGGCAGGAGGGGATCGCGGCGATCGCACCGGCCACCAGGCCCTCAAGCCGGCCGACCGCGCCTGGAAGCCCAAGCCTTGCGACCGCGTTCGGGCGGTCATGCGCACTGTCCTGTCCAGCGGGCTTGCCCATTTCTTCAGTGTCGGCGATGGCATCGCGCACGTCATCGGCGACCTGATAGGCTTCACCAAGCCGCTCGCCCAGGAGACGCCAGTCGTCGGGATCCGCACCCGCCGCCGCCGCACCGGCCATGGCCGCGCCGACGAAGAGAGCACCGGTCTTTGCGCGCTGATAAACCTGCAAATCCGCAACCGGCTCACTCTCCCACGCCTGCCCCGCGGTGATACCCGAAGGCATGCCGACGGCGCGCGACACAATCATGATGAGGGCGGGCAGGCGGTGCGGCGCGCAGGCCGCGCCGCGCGCAAGCGTCTCGAATGCAAGGACGATCAAGGCATCGCCCGCGAGCACTGCAATAGGCTCTCCGAAAGCACGGTGAACCGACGGCTTGCCGCGCCGGATCTCCGCATCGTCGAAGGCGGGCAGATCGTCATGCACGAGCGAAGCGCAGTGAAGAAATTCGCAGGCGGCAGCGGCCGCGTTGCTTGCATCGGGTGTGTCGTCGCCGCAGGCTTTTGCAACGGCAAGACAGAGCCTTGGCCGGACGCGCGCGCCACCCGGAAAAATAGCATGGCGAAGAGCTTCGGAAAGCTTCGGCGGGGCCTCGCTTCCAGCAGCGCGGTTCACGGCCGTTTCAAGCGCTTGTTCGATCCGGTTTCTGGCATCCATCGCACCGCTCCCGCGTTCACCTGCATGTCAAGATTGACTTTCATCTCAACTGTCAATCAATATTGACAGTGATCATTCAAGGGATCAAACACTTTGTTCGGAGAATGGCTTTGCCGGACGGCCATGTGGTGATTGTCGGCGCCGGATCGGGCGGGCTCGCCGCGGCGCTCACCCTTGCCGCGAAAGGGGTTGGCGTCACCGTGCTTGAGCGCGCGGCCAAACCGGGCGGCAAGATGCGCGAAGTCGACGTCGGGACCGCCCGCATCGACGGCGGCCCCACCGTCTTCACCATGCGCTGGGTGTTCGAAGAGCTCTTTGACGAGGCCGGCTTGTCGTTCAGCGATTCGGTTCCGCTGACACCGGCTCAAACCTTGGCACGGCATGCCTGGAGCGATACCGAGCGGCTCGACCTCTTCGCCGATATCCATGAGAGCGCGGACGCTATCGGCGCATTCTCGGGTGCCGACGAAGCGCGCCGTTTTCTCACCTTCGCGGATAACGCGCGGAGCATCTACCAGAAGCTCGAAGGACCGTTTCTGCGTTCGCCGAAGCCGACGCTTTTTTCCATCATCACCCATCTCGGCCTGGGCGGGCTGCAAATCCGGCCCTTCACCACGCTCTGGCGGGCGCTTCAGAATCACTTTACCGATCCGCGTCTCATTCAACTCTTTGGCCGGTACTCCACTTATTGCGGCTCGTCGCCCTTTCTTGCGCCCGCGACCCTTATGCTTATTGCCCATGTGGAGCTCGACGGTGTGTGGCTTGTCGATGGCGGCATGTACCGGCTCACGGAAGCGCTTGAAAAAGCGGCGACGGGTTTGGGCGCGGAATTCAGGACGAACAGCCCGGTCGCCGATATCCTCATCGAGGGCGGCAAGGCAAGCGGCGTGAAGCTTGAGAACGGCGAAGCGATCTCCGCCGATGCGGTTATCGTCAACGCCGATGCCGCAGCCATTGGGGCCGGGCGGTTCGGCGTGGCGGCCGCGCGTGCCGCTGAGCCCATTCAGCCGCATGAGCGCTCGTTCTCAGCGCTTGCCTGGACGCTTCACGCTGAGACCTCGGGCTTTGATCTCCTAAGGCACACCGTCTTCTTCAACCGGGAATACGCGCGGGAGTTCGACGACATTATCGAGCGGCAGAGCCTGCCCGGCGACCCGACCGTTTACATCTGCGCGCAAGACCGGCCGGCGTCCGGCCCGCTAGCGATGAACGGGCCGGAACGCATGCTGATGGTCATCAATGCGCCGCCGACCGGCGACAATCCCACTTTCGACCAAGCGGAGATCGAGCGATGCCAGGAACGGAGCATCAGGCGCCTTTCGGATTGCGGCCTGACGGTCCGCGTCAATCCGCAAGCAAGCATCATGACGACGCCGATCGAATTCGACCGGCTTTTCCCGGCGACGGGCGGGGCGCTATACGGGCGGGCGAACCACCGCGCGGACGCGAGTTTCAGACGCCCCGACGCGCGGACGACGATAGAAGGGCTTTATCTGGCAGGCGGAAGCGTCCATCCGGGACCGGGCGTCCCGATGGCGGCCATGTCGGGGCGGCTGGCAGCCAAGGCTCTTCTCTCGGACTTCGCTTCGACGCGCAGGTCCCGTCCGGCGGCTACCGCTGGTGGTATGTCGATGCGCTAAGCGATGACGGCGATCACGGCCTGACGATTATCGCGTTTATCGGCAGCGTTTTCTCGCCGTACTACGCTTGGTCGGGATGGCGCGATCCCGAAAACCACTGCGCCATTAACGTTGCGCTTTATGGGAAGACCGCAAGCCGCTGGGCGATGACCGAAAGGACAGCGAAAGCGGTCACACGCGACCATGCGCACTTTGCCGTTGGCCCAAGCACCGTCTCTTGGGACGGCGCGGCGCTGACCATCGATATCGATGAGGTCTGCGTCCCAATGCCGAAACGCATCAAGGGGAGGGTCCGGTTGTGGCCGTCCGCGATGACCACCCGCAGCTTCGAACTGGATCCGGCAGGCCGGCACCATTGGTGGCCGATCGCGCCCATCTCCAGGGTGGAGGCCGCTTTCGAACGCCCTGACCTGACCTGGGCCGGTCACGGCTATCTCGACGCCAATGCCGGTGGTGAGCCGCTTCAAAAGGGCTTTGCCGGGTGGAATTGGTCGCGCGCAAGCCTCACAGATCACGCGGCCCTGCTCTACGAACCCACACCCCGCAACGGAACGACCAAGCCCATTGCGGTGCGCTTCGACAAGAAAGGCCGCGCGGAAGACTTTACCCCGCCTCCCCCGGTCACACTGCCCGGAACGTTATGGGGCATAAAGCGCGCAACGCGGGCAGAGCCCGGAGGCGATGTCAGCGTTCTCCAAACGCTTGAAGACACGCCCTTTTACGCCCGTTCTGTGCTTTCAACACGTTTGCTGGGCCGCGAGGCGCCGGCCTTCCATGAAAGCCTTTCGCTCGACCGCTTTGCGTCGAACTGGGTGAAGATGCTCTTGCCGTGGCGGATGCCGCGGCGCACCTTCTAAGCAGCCATCTATTTGGAAGCATCACCTGTTCGACCGGCCGCCTTGCGGTTTTCGCGTATGGCGATATCGCGGTCGACCGACACGATCTGCCAGATCACGAAAGTGAAGGCCGCGCCGAAAAAGAGCACGAACTGTATTACAACGAAAAGGCTGTAGCTCATGCGTTCCTCCCTGATTACGCCTGTTCAGGCGTGCGGTTCTGCCCGTTTAAGGGGTTCAGCCGCACCATGGTGAAGTTCAGGAAGGCGGCGAAACTCACCCACGCCAAGTACGGCATCATGAGGTACGCAGCGGTCGTGTCTATTGGCCAGAAAGCCGCAATCGTCGCCGCGATGGACAGCCAAAGAGCGGCGACTTCGATCAAGGCCAGGTCCATCCGGCGCATGCCGAAGAAAATCGCCGACCATAGCGCGTTGAGAACGAGTTGTACCGCATAGAGCATCATCGCCAGCATCGCACCGTTCCAACCGGCGGTTTCCCAGACCATCCAGCCAGCGGCCGCGATCATGCCGTAGAGCACAAACCATACGGGTGCAAAGAGCCAATCGGGCGGCTGCCAGGACGGCTTGTTCAGGCTCTTGTACCAAGCGCCCGGACGGAAAATGCCGCCACTCATCGCCGCTACGAAATTGGCTGCGCAGAAGGCCAATAATGACCAGGACATCGGCTGCTCTCCCGTCCGCCCGACAAGACTCACTAGATGGGGCGCGGGGACGCGGTTCCAAGCGCCGGCTATGGCTGCATCACTCCGCAGCGCTCGGTTGTGGCGTATTGGCGGCATAACCAACGCGGTCGCGGCGTTCAAGGCGTTCGAAGATTTCAAGGATACGTCCAATCCGGCCATCGATATCCTGCCAGGCCGGCTGATTCAGCGCATGATGAGAGGGAGGCGCTAGCGGTGGCACGGCCGCCACGAGAAACGCCGTCTCGTCAAGCGGCGGCGCACCCCTCTGCGGGATGGCGGGGACCGAGGCAATGGCCGCAGCCGCAAGCAGCATGGCCTTACGCCTTCCCGGAACAACGGCCCGCGCGTTGACCGAATTATAGCCACGCCGCTCCACCTCGCGGCCGATTTCGCGATAGATCAGCCGCGCGGCATGGATCGCCGGCCGGCAGTCGAACGGAAGTCCGGCAATACCTTCCAATGCCCGGTCGTAAAGCCGCTCGGCTTCCCGCAGCAGACGGGCAACGACTTCGGCAAGGCGGGGATTGAAGCTCGGTTCTGAGAGAAAGCGTTCGGGGTCGATGCCTGCTTCTTCAAGCCAGTCGATCGGCAAATAAATCCTGCCGTTCCGCGCGTCTTCTCCCACATCACGGGCAATGTTCGTCAGTTGCATCGCAACGCCCAGGTCACAAGCACGGGCAAGCGTGTCGGTCTCGCGTACGCCCATCAGCACGGTCATCATCGCGCCGACCGAGCCCGCCACCCGGGCTCCGTATGACTTAAGATCGGATAGCGTTTGATACCGGCGGCCCTCCGTGTCCCAGGCCAAGCCGTCGATCAACGCCTCGGGAAGCGCCTTCGGCATTGCAAAGCGGGTCACCATGCCGGCGAACGCGCGGTCAACGGAAGCGGGCATCGGCCTGCCGGCGTAGGCCCGGTCGAGCCGCAGACGCAAATGCTCAATCGCATCGCTGCGGGTGTCACCGGAATCAACCGCGTCGTCGGAGAGCCGACAAAAGGCATAAAGCGCATAGGACGGGTCGCGCGCGCTTTGCGGTAAAAGCAACGAGGCCGCGTGGAAGGAACGCGAGCCTTGGCGGATCAAATCCCGGCAAACGGCGAGATCCTGCGCCGCTGTCTTAGAAAAGTCAGGCGAGTGCTTCAGCATGGGGAACCACATGATCGAGGACGCGGGCGGAGGAGAGAACGCTAGGCACGCCAGCGCCAGGATGGGTTCCGGCGCCGACAAGATAGAGACGGGCAATATCCTCGCTCCGGTTGTGCGGCCGGAACCAGGCGCTCTGGGTGAAGATGGGCTCAATGCTGAAGGCCGCGCCGTTATGGGAGAGAAGCCTGTCGCGGAAATCGACGGGCGTCATCAGGCGCGAGGTGACGATTGTGTCCTTGAGGCCAGGCAGGATCGATTCTGAGAGCGCCTTTTCGATGCGGCGGCGGTAAGGCTCGGCCTCAAGCTCCCAATCGATCCCGCTTTCCAAATGCGGCACCGGCGAAAGCGCATAAAACGTGTCGCAACCGGGCGGCGCGAGAGCGGGGTCGGTCGCCGTGGGCCGGTGCAGATAAAGGCTGAAATCGTCGGCGAGCACTTTGCGATCGAAGATGTCCTCAATCAGCCCGCGATAGCGCGGACCTAGCGCTATCGTGTGGTGGTGAACATCGGGATAGGTGCGGTTTGTCCCGAAATACCAGACAAAGAGACTCATCGAGTAACGCGTCCGCGCAATCTTCCGGTCGGTCCAGCGCCGGCGCGCCGACGCCGGCACAAGATGCTTGTACGTCCAGGCCGGATCGCCATTGGAGACGACGATATCCGCCGGTACGATTTCGCCGGAGGTCAGCCGCACGCCGGTGGCCGCGCGGCCCCGCAAGAGAATTTCGGCAACGTCGGCGTGATAGCGGATGCGGCTGCCCTGCCCTTCGATCAGATTGACAAGGCCCTTCACCAGACTGCCGGTGCCGCCCATCGGAAAATGCACGCCCCAGCGGCGCTCGATATGGCTAACCAGGCTGTAGATGGAGGTTGCGCGGAATGGGTTACCGCCGATGAAAAGCGGGTGGAAACTGAAGGCAAACCGCAACCGTTCATCTTTGATGAAGCGCGAGGCAAGGCCGTAAACGGAACGGTCGGCGCGGTGACGGGCGAATTTGGGGATAGAGCCGGCCAGTTTCGTCAAGGTGTCGAAGGGAAGATGCGCGAGCTCTTCGAAACCGATCTTAAAGACGGCTTCGCTGTGTTTCATGAAGCGCTCATAGCCCTCAAGGTCCGCTGGCGAAAGCCGCATGATCTCGGCGCGCATGGTCTCTTCTTCGCCTGAGCAATCGAAATGCTCGCCGTCATCAAAGAGGATGCGGTAGAAGGGGTTCAGGGGCCTGAGGTCGATGTCGTCCTTAAACCGCCGCCCGGCCATCTCCCAGAGTTCTTCGAACAGGAAAGGCAAGGTGATGATGGTCGGGCCGGCATCGAAGGTAAAACCGTCCTGGCGAAACACCGAGGCGCGACCGCCGGCCTGTTCCAAACGCTCCAGAACCGTGACCCGGTAGCCCCGCGCGCCGAGCCGCACGGCTGCGGCCAATCCTCCAAAGCCGCTGCCGATGACGACGGCATGGGGCCGTTTGTCTTGACTCGTCGCGGCGGTGGGAGGCTCTGCGAATGTCAACATAAATTGACAATAACAGTGTCAATCTGAATTGCGCAAGGCGTGATTGACCGGTTTTACAGGGCCGTCGCTACACGGCGTAAAATGCGCTTTTCAGGCGCCGGCATTCGCTTCGATGCCGTGCCGGTGGGCGATATCCCGGACCAATTCCGCGACAAGCCCTGGATCTTCTTCATGCGCCAGATGGCCAAGGCTGCGCAGCTTGACGACTTCAGCGTGCGTCGCGCGCGCCTTTACCTCGTATGCATCGGCAGGCGGCACAGCCTTGTCCTCATCGCCCGCGATAAGGACAAGCGGCGTCTTCAAGCGATGAAGCGTGCGGCGCAGTTCCGGCAGGTCCCAATTGGCCATCATGCCGAGCGCACCGGCCACATGGCTCGGATTGCTAAATAGCCGCGCATATTGTTCAAGCCCATCGGGATCGATTTGTGAGCCGGTGCTCTCGATCAAGCGCCCAACGCGGCGGCGGTCGGATGCGCCCATGGCAAAGACCCGCGGTGTCAGCGGGTTGAGAAACAGGACCTTGGCCATGAACGGAAAGACGTGACCGGCCGAACCGCGAAACGGCAGCAATGCGCCGTTCAGGCTGACGATCACTTTTGGATCGATCAGATGATCGAGGCATGTCTGGATGGCGATTGCAGCCCCTGCGGAGTGGCCGATGACGATTTGCGGCTGAGCGCTGAGTTCGGCAAGAAGGCCGCTCACGAGCCGCGCCATGCGCGGCAAGGTCAGTTGCGCAAAAGTTGGCGCTTCGGTGAAACCGTGGCCCGGCAGATCGGGGGCGAAGACATCGAAGTCCTTGCCAAGAAGCGGCGCCAACCCCCGCCAGGAATGGGTGGACGCGCCCGTGCCATGTAAGAGGAGCGCGGTTGGACCCTCACCCATCCGCTGAACATGCCAGGTGAGGCCAGCAGCCTCGACAAACGCGCTCGCCTCCCGGTTGGGCCAATCATTGCCCTCCTTTTTCCAATCCGGTCTTTCGTTCAGGAGGAACATCGCCCTCTCATCCTCCCAGCGCGCCTGAAGCAATCCTATGCGTTAAAGGCTAGCGGTTCTTTGTCTCAAGGCAATCGGGCTTAGGCGGCCATGTTCATCTGGGCGGCTTGCGAGATGGCGGCGGCATCGGCTTGCGGCAGCGGCAGGTAAACGGCATCCATCTCGCGGGCGATGCGCTCGGCCGCATCCTTCGGCCTTGGCGCGGTGTCGACGAAAAGCGCACGCATACCGGCAAGCTTCAACCGCCGGGCGGCGTTCATTGCGTCTTCGCGCGCCTTGCCGCGGCCGCCCGTACCGTCACGCGCCACATTCGCTCCCCCATCGGATAGGAAGACGAGCGATGGCGTTTGGCCCTTGCGCTTCACGGCATCGGCAAGCGCGGCGGCGGCATCAATTGCGTGCGCCAGGGGCGTCCCGCCGCCGCCCGGCAGGCCGGCAAGGCTGCGGCGCGCACGTGCGAGCGAACGCGTCGGCGGCAAAAGCAGTTCCGCCCCGGTCCCTCTAAAGGCAATGAGCGCGACCTCGTCGCGCCGCACATAGCACTCCGCAAGCAGCAATTCGACGGCGCCTTTTGCCTCCGCCAGGCGGTGCAAAGCGGCGGAGCCCGACGCGTCCACGACGAAGATGGTGACGGTCCGGCGCCGCTGTTTCAGCCGTGTGATGCGGAAATCATCGGGCCGCACATCGACACGCCGTTTCTCGCCCCCGCTTCCGTTTGCGGCCTTGCGGCGGATGGGCTGCCAGGGTGCCGCGGCGCGCAGGGTTTCCACCACATTCAGGCGCACGCCCGCCTTCGGCTGACCACGCAGAGTGCCGGCAGGGCGGCCGCGGCCACGGCACTTTTGGATGTCCCCCGCCTTTCCGCCCGACGCGGATTGCCGCGCGCGTTCGGCAAGCACCTTCAGCCGGAGAAGAAGGCCCGGCGGGATGGAGGCGGCCGCCGCCTCGACGACCCGGTCCTCCAACGGCTTGTCATCAAGCGGCATGTCCTCCGATTGCTCGGAGGGTGGCGGGTCCGGATCGCCGGGCGAATCCTCTTGCGCCGATTCTTCGTCTGGCAATTCGTCCATGGGCAGTTGCGTGGCACGCGGGGCTAGAACGAGACGGGCGGCGGCCAAAAGGTCTTCATCTTCCACCGTCTGGCGCTCGTTAAGCGCGGCATTTGCTCGTGCCGCCTTGAGCGCGAGGTGCGCCGCCCTCACCGAGCCTATTCCAAGCGCCATGGCGGCGGCGCAGAGCGTCTCGATTGCGGCTTCAGACGCCTCGACCGATGGAAGCATTTGACGGGCGGCATCGATGTCCACCCCATCGGCATCCGATGAGACCAGATCATTGAGCCGGACATGGGTAAGGTCGAGATGGAAGGCCAAGCGGTCGAGAAGCGCGTGCGGCGGATGCTCCTCCGCC
>JAKSCL010000257.1 GCA_022360615.1 Hyphomicrobiales bacterium | reverse complement strand
GGCGTTGAGCGAAATGCTTGCCGGCCTCGCGCAGCGAATGATAGGCGCGCCCGGAGAAAAGCCGCGCCAGATAAGCCGCCATGGCGCCCACCGGCGGGGCGATCGACATGTCGTTGTCGTTGAGGATGACGATCAGCCGCGAGTTCATCGCCCCGGCATTGTTCATCGCCTCATAGGCCATGCCCGCCGACATGGCGCCGTCGCCGATGACGCAGATGACGTTGTTGGTGCGCCCGCCCTGAAGGTCGCGGGCGACCGCCATGCCGAGCCCGGCGGAGATGGAGGTGGATGAATGCGCCGCGCCGAAAGGGTCGTATTCGCTTTCGGCGCGCTTCGTGAAACCTGAAAGCCCACCGCCCTGACGGAGCGTGCGGATGCGATCACGCCTTCCGGTCAAAATCTTATGCGGATAGCACTGGTGCCCCACATCCCAAACGAGTCTATCGTCCGGCGTGTTAAAGACGTGATGGATGGCGACCGTGAGTTCCACCACACCCAAGCCCGCGCCAAGGTGCCCGCCCGTCACTGAAACAGCGTCAACAACTTCCGTGCGCAGTTCATCGGCCAGTTGTTGAAGCTGTTGCGGCGTGAGAGCCCGCATGTCAGCCGGATGCGTCACCGCATCAAGGAGTGGCGTGTCGGGTTTTTCCGGCATTGTCACTGTGTCGTTCATGGCAATCCAGGCGCTTCTTCCACGATTATGATTCTGCCGTCCACAAACCCGGCTGGCGGCCTCGCCGCATCTTCATCCGATACCGCTGTCAAAAGCAACATATGGCGGTGAGCACCCGCGCCGGATTGACTTGCGTCAACCTGCCGCACGCTTTCGCGAAAAATTGAATCCTGAAACATCTCAGGCGCACGAACTCCGAAATCCGGCGAACCGCAGCGCCCCGCCAGCAACGGCGGTCCGACGGCATGGGCTTGGAAAATTGAAGATGCGCGGTCTTTAGAGGGGCTTAGCCGAAGCAGGCCATCCAACCCGCCCGGAGCGTTTCCATGAACATTACCGGCGCATACGCCGCCCAGGCGGCCAAGCCAGCAACCAGGACCGCCCCACCTGCGCCCAGTATGGGCGCAAGCCTGATGCGTTCGCTTTCGGCAACGTTATGGTTCTGAGACGGGTCCATAACGAAATCATATCCTCAAGACGAGGCTCTGGCGAGCCGGCGCAATTTCTTCACCGCCGAATCGGCATCCTCGCCATAGGCGATCGTGCCCATGAACGAGCCGTCATTGTGGAACAAAAGGACCGAGGCCGTATGATCCATGGTGTAGTCGCCTTCATCGAGCGGCACACGCTGATAGTAAATACGGTAATCCTTCGCGACAGCGGCGATCTCTTCCGGCGTGCCGGTCATGCCGAGGATCTCGCCATTAAAAGCCGATAGGTAATCCGACAAAGCCTGCGGCGTGTCGCGCTCAGGATCGACGGAGATGAAGATCGGCTGCAGCTTTTCAGCATCCGGCCCAAGCGCCTCGAGCCAATTGCTTATCTCGAACATCGTTGTCGGGCAGACATCGGGACAATAGGTGAAACCGAAAAAGATCACCCGTCCCCTATCACCAAAATCGGCGGTCGACATGCGCGTCCCGTCCATTGCCGTCAGTTCGAACGGTCCGCCTATTTTCGCCGTCTCGGTGACGGTGTTCTGACTGCCTGGCAAAACGCCCAAGGCAACCGCCGTCACACCCACAATCAAAACCCCCACAAGCGCCCAAAGCGTTAGGCGTATGGCTTTCAATGCACCCATATCCGATCTCTCCCAGAGGGTTTGGCCCGCGGCATGACCCGCGGGCCGGTTCATGTTCCTCGTTATTCGTTCTTCTCCGCGTCGGAATGGCCGTGATCATGGCCAGCGGCGCCTATGGCTTTCGTCTCAAGAACGACATCGACCGTCCCGGCTTCCTTGAACTCCAGGGTCAAGGGTATTTCCTGACCTTCCTCAAGTGTCTCTTTGAGCCCCATGAGCATGACATGGTAGCCGCCGGGCTTAAGCTCCACACTGGCCCCCGCCGGAATAGCAAGGCCGCCTTCGATTTCGCGCATACGCATAATGTCGTTCTCAACGGACATTTCGTGAATCTCGACCCGCTCGGCAACCGGCGACGTCCCGCCGACAAGGCGGTCCTCGGCGCTGCCCGTGTTCATGATCATCATGTAGGCTCCACCCGCACGCGCTTGCGGTGGGGTCGCCCGCGTCCATGGATGATCAATCGACAACTCTCCAACCGTGTAGTCATGTGCCTTTGCGGCACCTACGCCTGCGGGGATCCCCAGGGCGAGGGCAATCACGGCCACCTGTCTCAACATGCCTTTCATTGTTTCGTCCTTCACTTCATCTCTTTGTGATGGTTTTGCCGCGGCACCGGGCCTTGCCACGGAAGAACCGTGGCAATCACCTAACCGGCGGCGGTTTGATTTCGTTTTTGGGACGATTAGAGAACGGGCGGCCCGCGGCCCCGATGCGCAAATGCCGGATTGTCACGCGGCAAAAAAGCAATCTCTTTGGCTTTGACAGGGACGCCGATGCTGCCGGTTGGACCAAATGGGGCGGTACCCTCATACGCCGCGAATTTCAGGGTTGTTGCGCAGGCACCGGTCCGGCAAAGCGAACACGGATTATAGCCCGCCTTCTCTCCGGTTTCACCGGAGGGATCGATCTGCTTCAAGCCGTTCGCCGTGCAGATTGCGATGGTATTGGCGGCAGATGCGGGAAAAACCGTTGCAACAACGCTCAGCCAAAACGGCAGGATGAAAACCGCAAGAGCGAGCCTTGCCCATGGACGGCGTTCCGCGCGCAGATTCTCAAGGATGTTTCCCGGCATGAAAAAGGTTCTAGCGCCGATTGCTCCGGTTCGCAAAGCGGTCTGCAGTCACAGGGCTTCCGGGCCCGGAGGAACGGCGGCGCGGCGCAGACGGTCGGTAATGGCCTCGCCCAAGCCTTCTTGCGGTATGGGTGCAACGGCAATAGCCTTCGGCGCAGCGGCATCGAGCGTGCGCAAATGCACGTAGAGCTGGGCGGCGGCTTCGGTTAAATCGCCTTCGGTACTGAGATTGAGGACCATCGAAGCCTGGTCGCTGCCCGGCGGCAACGTCCTTCCGAAAGCCAGAAGCGCCTCGCCGGGTTCGACCGATCGTACATCCAAACGGATCGGCGCATGGGTCGCATAATGCCGGCTTAGCATTCCAGGAGATTGAGGGCGGGCGTCATTCACCAATTGTGCGCTCTGCAACGCTTCACCCAACACCCTTTCGATCTCGGGTTTGGGAAGACCGCCCGGGCGCAACAGAAAGGCGCCCTCCGGCGCGCATCCAATCACCGTCGATTCCAAGCCCACGCTGCATGGACCGCCGTTTATGATCAGATCGATCCGGTCGCCGATATCGGACATGACCGCCTCCGCAGTCGTTGGGCTAACCCGGCCTGACGGGTTAGCACTTGGCCCGGCAACCGGTCTGCCAAGTTTACCGATCACGCCGCGCACGAAACCGGCGCCGGGCAAGCGCAACGCAACCGTTGCGAGGCCGGCCGCAGCCAAATCGCAAATCTGAGACCGGGGCTGCCGCTCCATAACCAGCGTCAGCGGGCCAGGCCAGAATGCCTCGGCGAGCCGTGAGGCACGCTCATCGAAGACACCATGCGCGCGCGCCATCGCTTCATCGGCGACATGCGCAATCAGCGGATTGAAACGCGGCCGGCCCTTGGCATCGAAAATCCGCGCGACAGTCTCAGGCCGGGTGGCATCGCCGAACAGGCCATAGACGGTTTCAGTCGGCATCGCCGCAAGGCCGCCGGCCTGCAAGACGCTGACCGCACGCCGTTCGGCCTCGTCAGGCTGCACAAGGGCGGAAACCATGGCGGCGCTCACGCGTTCGATCTCCTGTCGGGCGGCCTCTGTCGAACCCCGTCTATTGACATTTGCAGAGCTGACCGCCTCTCATTCATGCAGGGAGGACAGTTAGTGACCACATTACTCGTGTACCATCCATCGTTTCTGGATCACCTGACACCGCTCGGCCATCCCGAACGGCCGGACCGGCTGAGGGCCATTGACCGTGCACTTGAAATTGAACGATTCGCCGCACTTGAGCGGGAACAGGCCCCGTTTGCGCCAGCCGAGAAAGCCTTTCTCGCTCATCCAAGCCAATATGTGAAGCGCATCGAAGACGCGGCACCCGAGGATGGGTTCGTGAGCATCGATGCCGATACATCCATGTCGCCTGGAAGCTGGGAAGCGGCTTTACGCGCCATCGGCGGGGGGTGCCTTGCCGTTGATGAGGTGATGACTGGCAAGGTCGAAAACGCCTTCTGCGCGATGCGCCCGCCCGGTCATCATGCCGAACGCATCCGTGCGATGGGCTTTTGCCTGTTCAACACCGCGGCGATCTGTGCCTTCCATGCCGCCGAGGCGCATGGGGCGGAACGGGTCGCGGTCATAGATTTCGATGTCCATCACGGAAACGGCACGCAGGACATCTTCTGGGACAAGCCGGATTTCTTTTATGCCTCGACCCATCAGATGCCGCTCTATCCTGGCACCGGCGCCGTTAACGAGACGGGGAAGGACGATGCCGGCAACATCGTCAACGCGCCGCTTGCGCCGGGTGACGGCACAAACGCCTTCAGGTCCGCGCTTGAGGACCGCATTGTTCCGGCGCTTCTCACCTTCAAACCCGATCTCGTGATTATTTCGGCCGGGTTCGACGCGCATGAACGCGATCCGCTCGCCAATCTCAATCTCACCGAGGATGATTTTGCCTGGGCGACAAAGACGCTCATGGATGTGGCCGACCGCACGGCGGATGGGCGCGTCGTTTCAATCCTTGAGGGGGGATACGATCTCGTCGGCCTTGCCACATCGGTGGCGAGCCATGTGGATGCGCTCATGTACGGCTGAACGCCAAACTCAACAAGAACGATAAAGAAAAAGCGGCGCCAAAACGGGCGCCGCTTTTTTCAAAGGCTTTTTTGCCTGCCGTTACTCTTTCGGAGTGAAGGCTTCCTTCAGGCGCGTGCTTTTGCGCGAAGACGCAAAGGTTTTGGCTTCTTTCGACGCCTTGGCGTTCACATTGGTACCTGGAACATCCACCAGAGGATTATTCTGGGCAGCCGTGTAGATGGCGAAATCGTCGCTCGCTTCAGCCGTTCCGACAAAGGCGACGACGGCCAGTGCTGCGATGGCAGTGCGGATCATCGAATCTCTCCATTTCGGTTAGGTGATTTCAGCCGGCTCGATCACACCTCCGGCTGATTGCGATATGGCTGCTGTGGCGGTTCCGTGCAGCCCTTGCCGCATCACGTCTTGGACACGTTGACGTGACGTCCGGCATTTCGTGCTTTCGACGCACGCGGTGGAATAGAAACGAAAATGACGGCGCGCCCGTGAGGGTGCACCGTCATTTTTACCAGGAGACGCCAACTCTACTTAGACCTGGAAGGGCCGGACAATCCCCGTCTAAAAATGCTTATTGTTCCGGCGTGAACACATCGCGGTCATTATTGCCCGAAGAGAAGGTCCGGACTTTGATGTCGCCAGACTTGGCTTGCGAAGAAATCGACGCGCCTGTGTCGCTTTCAGCAGCAACGTACTGTTCGAAGGCTTGCGCGTTGACGGCCGTGAGGGCGATGATGCCAAGGGCTGCAAAAGTGGTGCGGATCATTGTTCGTCTCCATTTTAATCTGACCGGCGTGTCCCATACCGGCCGTGATCATGAAGATGGGGGATGCCTCGATCACCTTCACTACAACTGATTGAGAGTGTTCGTGAGCGTTCAATCGCCCCTTGGAGAGGC
>JAKSCL010000124.1 GCA_022360615.1 Hyphomicrobiales bacterium | reverse complement strand
GGCCATCGAGTTCCAGCTTGAATAGCGGATATGGAAACGCCGCCCCAATTCCCGCAAGCCAGCCTCAGCGGCCTGCCGCCAGGCGCAACTGCTCCTTCCAAGCGCAAGTGGCAAGGGGTCGCTGTCGTGAACCATGTGCCGCGGTGAGGCCACCCAGAGAAGCGGTTCGCGGCGAATGATCTTTGCATCCTTGTGACCCGGCGCATCAACATGCGTGATGATCGCGAGATCGAGGTCATGCGCCTTGATCCGGTCGAGGAGTGTCGGCGTCGGCTCGCAAATCACTGTCACCTCGACCCGGGGATTCGACTCGGCGAAGCGGGCGAGAATCTCGGGCAAAAACCGGTCCGCGTAATCGTCCGGCGTACCGAGCCGCACATGCCCGTCAAGGCTGCTCTCGGCGAGCGCCGCGATCGCTTCATGGTTGAGTTTCATGATCCGCTTGGCGTAGTCGAGAAGGCGTTCGCCGTCATCGGTCAGGCGCGACGAACGCCCGTCCTTGACGAAAATCGTCCGGCCCACGCGCTCTTCAAGCCGCTTCATCTGCATGGAAACGGCCGATTGGGTTTTGTGCACGGCATCTGCGGCGCGCGTGAAACTGCCCGTTTCCGCTATGGCCACGAAGGTCCGCAACTGGTCGCTGTCGAGAAGGGTCACAGCACTGATCCATCACCGCTGCTGATGGATATCATTATAAACATTCGTTGGACTTATCCAAGACGAATCTCGATATTCGGCGCTCCGCCAAAAGAAGGTGCGTGAGCACTGACGCGGCGCCTTGGAGATCTCTCAAGGGCCCGCCACACGTGCGCCGTGCCTAGCCGAACGAGGTGCGCTATGAGCATGAACAACCTGACCCTGAGGCATCATGATGACCATCTCATCGAAGATCCGAAGGTAACCGGCCATGCCACATGGATGACGCGCACCATTCGCCGGCTTCGAAACCGCCTTGCATTGATGCATCTCTTGAAGCAGGACGACCGCCTTTTGTCTGACATCGGCATCCATCGCTACGATATCGAGGCGGCGTTGCGCGCCCCCTTTTGGGTGGACCCGACGCAGCGGCTCGCTGAGATGGCCGAGACAAAACGCAAGGCCCATCGCTGGGCGCGGACGCTGACCCAACGTTAGCAAGTTAGATTCACGGCCCCTCGACTGCCAGCCTCCGGCTGAGAGAAGCCTCAGCCGAGGCTGGCGCTTTTTCCCGACGAGAAAGGCCAGATCGCATGCTGCCAGCGCGGCGGTTCGAATGTGCCGTCGCGCTGGGGCGGCGTTTTTTCAAGTGTTAGAATAATACGGTAGCACGCCCATCCGGCCGCCAAGCCGAAGACAGCAGCGCCTACCGCCTGACCGATCAGCACGCCGCCCGCTCCGCCAAAATAGGCGCCCACCGCGACGAATGGCACGGTGCCGATTGTGGCCTTTCCCCAGTTGAAGGCTGTTGAAAGCTTGGGGTAGCCGAGATTGTTGAATGCGGCATTCGAGACGAACAGCACTGCGTTGAACAGGAAGCTCCCAGCGACGACCGTGCAAAACAGTGCGATAAGCGAGGCTGCCCCCTCCGATACACCGAAAAGGGCGATGATCCAGCCGCTCGTGAAGAAGAGGATGAGCCACGCCGCCAGAACGTAAAGGGTCGCGAAAAGGATCGCATCGAAATAGGTCTGCTTCACACGGTCGAGCCGCATTGCACCGAGGTTCTGGGCAAGGATCGGCCCGACAGCACCCGAAAGCGCGAAGATCACGGCGAAGTCGACCGGGGTCAAACGTCCGATGATCGCCCAACCCGCGACAGGCGCATCGCCGAACTGGGCGATCGAGGCCGTGATGTAGGCATTTCCAACCGGGGTCGCCACATTGGTGAGGACAGCGGGTATGGCAATCGCGGCCACAAGCGGCACGTCATTCCGGCACCACAAGAGCTTTGGCCGCGCCACCATGTTGTGAATTGTGACAGCCCCCCAAAGGCCGACCGCGGTGAGCACGACACGCGACGCCACCGAGGCGAGCGCTGCGCCATGGATGCCGAGCCCGAAGCCGAAGATGAAGAGCGGATCGAGCACCGCATTCGTCAGACCGGCCGCAAGCGTCACATACATCGCCCGCTTCGCATCGCCCCTGGCCCGCAGAATACCGGACAGACACATGCCAAGACCAAGGAGCGGCATCGACGGCACGATGATCCGCAGATAACCAAGCGCCAGTTCGTGCGCCCGGCCCTCTGCGCCGAGAATACTGAGCGCGGGACCAAGGAGCGGTATCAGAAGTGTCGCGATCACGACCGTAACCAGTGCCATAAAGGCGAGACTTGAAGCTGCGAGACGGCGCGCGCGTTCCATCTCGCCCGCTCCAATGGCCCGGGCCACCACCGCGGTTGCACCGATCGTAACGCCGATGCAGATCGAGATATTAAAGAAAAGGATTGTGCCGGCGTAGCCGACAGCGGCCGCCAGTTCGACTTCGCCCAGGAGGGAAAGGAAGAACATATCGGCGAAGTCGACGATGAAAAGCGCCATCAGCCCGACCGATGCGGTCATCGTCATGATAACCACATGGCGCATCGGGGCGCCTCTCACGAAAATAGCGGTTTCGGTCTGCGGGCCCGCTTTCCTTTCGGCGGTGCCTGGCAACACCTCTTCTTTGTCTGGGCGTGTGACGGTCAAACGGATGCAGCCTTTGGCATATGTTCAAGATGTCCTTTCGGCCGCGGGCTCTTTCTTTCGAGGCTCCGGTTCTTTGTCTTTTGCGGTGAGGGCCCGGGTCTCTTCAGTGAGCGCTTCCGCCTCGCGCTTTGGCTCCACCAAAGGTTCAGGTGTGACGGTCCGCTTGTGGATCATGTCGATGCCGGCATAGATTCCTTCAGCTTTCTGCAGTTCAAGGCGGTCGCGATCACGCTTGCGCACATCGGCCACCACATCGGCGACACGCAGCGCATCGGTGCCGAGCCCCTCCAGTGCCATGGCGCCAAGTGTCATGGCCGATTCAAAAACCTCGCGAACCTCGTGGTCGATATCATCGCCCCAAAGGTCGAGTGTGTGTTGGCGGTCATAGGACCGGACATAGAGCTTGGCCACGGGACAGACAGCGCGCGCGGCTGCAATCACCGCGTCGATATTCTCGCGTCCTTCCACGCATACGAGGACAAGTTCCGCATCGGTTGCGCCCGCGGCTCTGAGCACATCGGGCCGCCTGCCGTCGCCATAGAAGATCTTAAAGCCGAAACGCCGTGCCTCGCGGATGCGTTCGGCATTGTTGTCAATCAAGGTTGCATCGACACCCTGGGCGAGAAGAAGCTGGCCGACAACCTGTCCGAACCGCCCAAAACCGATGACAAAGACGCGGCTTTCCGCGCCGTCGAAATTCTCCTCCATTTCGTCGTCTTTCGGTTTTGGAAGAAGGTAGCGGTTGCACAGAAGGACCGATAGCGGCGTCAGCGCCATCGACAGGGTCACAATGGCGGTGAGTTGCGATGCTTGCGTGCTTGAAATCAGGAAAACATCGTTTGCCTGAGAGAATAGGACGAAACCGAATTCGCCTGCCTGCGGAAGAAGGAACGCAACCCGAAGCGCATTGTCATGGCTTGCGCGGAAAAGCCGGGCGAGGCCATAGAGCATGAGGATTTTGACGATCATCAGTATCGGCGCTGCGGTGACGATTAAGACCCAAGAGTCTTGAATGACCTCAAGGTCGAGCGAGAGCCCGACGGCAATGAAGAAAAGGCCCAGAAGGAGACCGCGGAACGGTTCGATATCCGCTTCAAGCTGATGCCGGAACGATGATTCGGCGAGGAGCACGCCGGCAATGAAAGCACCCATGGCCATGGAAAGCCCGGCGAACTCCATGAGAACCGACGCGCCAATGACCACAAGAAGGGCTGCCGCCGTCATGATTTCGCGGGCATTGGCATTGGCGAGGATGCGGAACATCCAGTTCAGCACATAGCGCCCGAGAATGACGAGAAGCGCGACCGCTCCGACGGCGATCGCGATATTCTGCCAGCCCATGTTTTCGGCATCGTTTGCCCAAGGCGCAAGAAAGGCGATCATGGCGATCAGCGGCACGATCGCGAGATCTTGGAACAGGAGAACCGCGAATGCTTTCTGGCCGTGCGGCGCGTGGAGTTCGTTGCGCTCCTCGAGCACCTGGAGGGCAAACGCCGTCGATGAAAGAGCAAGGCCGAACCCGATGACGAGAGACGCCCGCCAGTTGTAGCCAAGAAGGTCGAGAATACCGGTCAGCGCAAGTCCGGTCAGGACCATCTGCGCTGTGCCAAGCCCGAAGATTTGCGTGCGCATGCGCCAAAGAAGCGCCGGGCGCAATTCAAGCCCGATAACGAAAAGCAACAGCACAATGCCGAATTCGGCGAAATGCAGAATTGCCTCGCCATCCGTGACGAGCTGAAGAACGGGACCGATGACGACGCCAGCGGCCAGATAGCCAAGCACGGAACCGAGTTGAAATTTCTTGAAGATGGGAACCGCGATCACCGCGCCTAGCAGCAGCACAAGCGCCTCGAATAGAAAAACGGCTTCCGTGCTGTGCTCTTCCATCGGTAAATCCAGCGGCGGTCTTCGGGGTGGGGCTTAATCGAGCCTATCGCATGTCGTCGGAAAAGTGTGCCCGGATTTCCCGTAAGAACATCGCCTGACTATGGAGGTTTCCCACATGACTCCCTTTCTCGCAAAAGAGGCATCGCTTGCAGCGGGATGTTGACCGGCGCGGCGAACGGTCTCAGCGCCGGCCATCAGAGAAGGGCGAGCGCAAACCTGCTTATCGGCAAAGCCCGGCCAATCCCGCAACGCAAGCGGCAGAAAGCGAAGGGGTGCAGGAACATGACAACGGTTTCACGCGCGCCTTTGGCGGAGTGACCTACCCACCCGTTCCACCGACGGTGAGGCGGTCAATACGCATGGTCGGCTGGCCAACGCCGACGGGCACCCATTGGCCCGCCTTGCCGCAGGTGCCGATGCCGGGGTCGAGCGCCATGTCATTGCCCACCATGGCGACGCGTGTGAGCGCATCGGGACCATTGCCGATCAGCATCGCCCCCTTCACGGGCGCGGTCACCTTTCCATCCTCGATTTTGTAGGCCTCGGTGCATTCGAAGACGAATTTGCCGGAGGTGATGTCCACCTGACCGCCGCCGAAATGGACGGCGTAGAGCCCGTCTTTGACGCTTGCGAGCACCTCATCGGGCGTGTGTTCTCCGCTGAGCATATAGGTGTTGGTCATCCGCGGCATCGGCACATGGGCATAGGACTGCCTGCGGCCGTTGCCGGTCGCGTCGACGCCCATCAGGCGGGCATTTTGACGGTCCTGCATGTAGCCGACGAGGATGCCGTCTTCGATGAGGGTCGTCGAGGATGAGGGTGTCCCTTCATCATCGAAAGTGAGCGAACCGCGCCGCAGGTCGATGGTCCCGTCATCGACGACGGTCACGCCTTTCGCCGCGACGCGCTCGCCCATCAGCCCGGCAAAAGCCGATGTCTTCTTCCGGTTGAAATCGCCCTCAAGGCCGTGGCCGATGGCTTCGTGCAGAAGAATGCCGGGCCAGCCGGGGCCAAGCACCACATCAAGTTCGCCTGCGGGCGCGGCAACGGCTTGAAGGTTGACGAGCGCTTTGCGCAAGGCGTCATCGGCTAGCGTTTTCCACGCGTCGCCATCGAGATAGGCGGTATAGGCTTGCCTGCCACCGGTGCCGGCCGCGCCGGTTTCCTGACGGTCGCCTTCGCCGGCAATCACCGAAATGTTGAAGCGTACGAGCGGCCGCGCATCCCGGAGCACGCGCCCGTCGGGACGCAGAATCTCGACGATCTGATAGGTGCCGGCGATTGAGACGGAAACCTGGCGCACCCGATCATCGGCATTTCGAAGATAGGCATCGACCGATTTGAGAAGGGCGATCTTCTGTGAGATCTCCGGTTCCGAGAGAGGGTTGATATCGTCATAGCGGTGCCGGTTGGTGGGCTGCGGAGCGATGTCGAAGCTCCCGTCATGACCCGCAGCGGCGGCGTTTACCGCGCTTGCGGCGCGCTTCAACGCGGCCTCAGAAATCTCCGAGGCGTGGGCATAGCCGACCGTCTCGCCGACGACGGCCCTCAGTCCGAAACCCTGCGTGGTATCCACATTCGCCTGTTTGAGCTTCCCGTCATCGAAGATGAGGCTTTCGCTTTGCCGGTACTCGACGAAGAGTTCGCCGTCATCGGCGCCTGAAAGCGCCTCGCTTGCGATGGCGCGCGCCTTTTCCGGTTCAAGCCCGGCGCGGTCGAGAAGGGAAATGCTGTCTGCCATGGTGACCCCTGCTTCGTTAGCGCCCTTTTACTCAGGGCCGTTTCACGAGAATGCGTCCGCCCCGTTCAGCTGCCTCCTTGAAGGCGTCTCGGATCAGGGCGTGCGCGCGAACCGGCTCTTCGATCGCGCCAAAGGCCTTGTAGACGGCCTGGGCATCCCGGTTCGCGTCATGTGATACCCAAAATATATGTGTCGCGCCGCGTTTGTCTGCCTCCGAGGCAACACAATCGACGAGCGCGCGTCCGATTCCCTTGCCGCGGTGCTCTTTGTCGACAAACAGATCGGCCATATAGACGCCCCATTCGACCACATCCGATGTGAACGCATCGTGGCCAAGGGCGTAACCAACGGTATTTCCGTCGATTTCAGCGATGAACGCGAATAACGTTGCGCCATGGCGTGCCATGGCCTCAGCCATATCCTGGGTCGATTTGCCGGTTGGCTGCATGCCGAGATGAGCGTTCAGGCGTTCGATCAGTTGAAGAAGTATCTGTGCGTCCGCGACATCTGCACGGCGAATGGTCATGTCGCCAATCGTTTCCGGCATAAGGCTCAGTAAAGCTCGCGCTCGTAGCGCTTGATCTGATCTTCATCCGACTCGAGCGCGATCTTGTCACCCGTATGGTCAACCAGCATCACGTTAAAGGGTGCAAGCGTGCTGCGCGGGATCTGCGTCTCCGGGTTCCAAAGCTGCGAGCGCATGAACGCCTTCGCACAGTGGAGGAACGCTTGCTTGACGGTGATTTTGAGCACGGTAAGCGGTGCGCGGTCCCGCTCGATGAACTGGTTCCGCAGAGCCTCGTCTGTTTCGATGGTGGCGATCCCGTTAATTCGCAAGGTGTCGTTGAAGCCCGGGATAATGAAGAGCATCGCAATTCCAGGATCGTCGAGAATATTTTTCAGTGTATCGATGCGCCTGTTGCCCGGCCGGTCCGGAAGGGCAAGCGTCTGATCGTCGAGAACTCTGATGAAGCCGGGCTTATCGCCGCGCGGCGAGACATCGGGCAGTCCGTCGCCGCCGCGCGTTCCAAGAACGACGAAAGGGCAATGCGCAATGAAATCCCTGCAGTGTTGGTCGAGCACCGGCAGAACTTTCAGCGAAGCCCGGTCGTTCGGCTCGCCATAAAGCGCTGCGAGTTCCGCCTTGTCCGTGATTCGCATGCCAGTGTCCGGCCTTTCTAAGCAGACTCAGGGAAGGGCGGCGTAGCCGTCGCTAAAACCGTTCAGCGAGACAGGTATGCCGATGCCCTGTTCGGGTGTCTGAAAAATGATGAAAGTAGCCGTTTGGCCCTGCTGAAGC
>JAKSCL010000387.1 GCA_022360615.1 Hyphomicrobiales bacterium | reverse complement strand
TCACGGCAAGCGGCGGCTTGGGCGCCATAAGAGTCGCCAGCAGTTCGGGTTCGGCTGCGATCGATCAGGTCGCGCTCGATCACATCCGCCGCTCAGCCCCCTTCCCTCGGCCGCCTGCAGGCGCGCAGCGCAGTTTTGTCATCCCGGTGAGGGTTCAATAAACAAAACGGGTTGTCCGACGCCTGGCGATATCGCGCGCGGCCCTGCTCCGACCGATCGTCGCCGGCTTCGCGCATTCCGCTTACAGCAGCCAACCACGATTGCCATGCGATGAACGAACTCTCGCAAAACAGCCTCAGCTATGTTCGGAAATCCCATCATCCACCGCGCCTGTGTCTGCCGCACGGTCGAAACAGCCTTGCCAATGCCGGATCCGTTTCAAAAGGGCCGCATCGCACCGGCTTTCGGCGGCACGCATCATCTGCCGCAAAGCGATACGCATCCCGGCGCGCTCCACGCGACTCTCCTTTTCCTTGAAATTCGCCGGATCGGTTCCAGCGCACACCGCCTCGCGCACCTGCCTCTTGGCCTCCAAAACCCTCCGGTCGCCAAACGCGGACAACAATACCTGAAAGGCCTCATGCGCTTTCTTATCGAAGGGCCGGTCTTCGCCCATCGGTCCGATCACAGGATTGGCCGGGTGCATGTAGCCACACGGCACTAACCCATCTGGGATCGGAAGATTGGCCGCATGTGTCCGCCGCGCACGCAGCAGTTTGGGCAACACATGGGTATGCGGGCCCGGCGGCGAGACGCCGCCCGTGTCCGGCCCGCCGATCTTCTGGTAGACCTCAACCCGGCCAATCCGTGTCAGCGCCACGCGGTGCGGATGAACTTCCAGGATCGCACCCATGGCCGGATTGCCCGGCTCCGAAAGCGGACGGCCGGATTGCTCGCGCAGGATGGCAAGCAAGCCGGGGGCACACGTGCGGATGCAGAAATCCGCCTGCCAAACCCCAAGCCCCATGTCGAAGAGGATCGCATCGCGGTCGGCATCGTTGAAAGCCCCGCCGTCAGGCCCAAGCTCCGTGAGCACGAACCGCCGGTTCATCCTGGCCAGCTGAGTGGGAAGACACAAAGCAATGCCGTGCGTCCAGCGATGCGGACGCGGGCTTAGCGCCTCATAGGCGACCGGCGTGATTTCGGGCAGCGCGGAGCTGGCGAAGCGGATGCCGCCGCGTTTCGTCACGCGCAAAAAGGCTCCAGGTCCCCCGGTTACAGCGGTTTCGCCGCGGTCCTGGTGGAATTCGGCGAGCGCACCGAAACCACCCATGTTCCAGCCGGTTTCCGCCTGAACGAGGTGGTCCGGCAGAAGCTCTTTGAACCACGCGCCCATCGAACGGTTCTATGCCTTCCAATTGACTTGAACGGACCCGCCGGGGTCGTGACGCATGCCTGAAAGAGCCGTGGGCAGGACCGAGAGGCCGCCATCGACTTCGCCAACATGCGCCTTGATGCCATAGACGGCGGCGAGCCGGTCGAACGTCAGCACCTCGGCGGGCGTCCCGTCCGCGATCATTTTGCCGCCGTCTATGACGATGATGCGGCTGCACCAGCGGGCGGCAAGCCAAAGATCATGCAGGCAGGCGAGCACACCGCGCCCCTCGCTCGCCAGACGCGCAAAAGTTTCCATCAATGCGATCTGGTGGGCTGGGTCGAGCCCAGCCGTCGGCTCGTCAGCAAAGAGCAAGGGGGTGTCCTGCGCCAATGCGCGCGCGATCAGAACGCGGGCCCGCTCGCCACCGGAAAGCTCGGTTGCGTGGCGATGCCGGAGATGAATGACGTCCATAACCGCCATGGCGCACTCGACCATGGCGCGATCCGATACCGTTTCAGCGGAAAAGACCGGCCTGTGCGGTATGCGGCCGAGACCGACAAGCATCTCGACCGGAACCGCCCAAGCGACATCACGCTCCTGGGGCACATAGGCGACCCGGCGCGAAAGAGCGCTGCGCGAGAGCCGTTTTGCATCATCCTCGCCGAAACAAACGGTCCCGCGACACGGCGTCAGACCGAGAACCGCACGCAAAAGCGTGGACTTGCCCGCACCGTTCGGGCCAATGAGGCCGACAAATTCGCCCATTGCCAAATCGAAACTCGCGTCTTGGACGATATCTTGCCCAGCAAAGCCGCCGCAGAGGTTGCGGACATGGAGAAGCGTCACAGCATCGCCCTCCGCGTCTTGAAGACAAGCCACAGGAAAAACGGGGCGCCGACAATCGCCGTCAACACGCCGAGCTTCAGATCCTTCGCCGGAGCGATCAGCCGGACAGCGATATCGGCGGCAAGGATCATCGCCGCGCCGCCGAGCGCACTCGTCAAAAGCAGGCGGCTGGGCTTCGCGCCGACAAGCGGCCGAAGAATGTGCGGGACGACGAGCCCGACAAAACCGATGGCGCCGGCGACGGCCGTGGCGGCGCCCACGGACGAGGCCGTGCCGAGGACGGCCTGCGCTTGCACGCGTTTCATCTGAACGCCCATGCTCGCCGCGACGTCGCGGCCGAGCGTCAGAAGGTCGAGCGAACGGCCGAGCCCGGCAAGCAACGCCCATCCGATCAGCATGAAGGGCGCTGCCAGCATCACATGCACCATGGAGCGGTCTGTCAGCGAACCCAGGAGCCAAAAGACAATTTCAAGCGCGGCGAAGGGATTGGGCGAGAGGTTGAGGGCCAAGGCCGTCAACGCGGCGGCCAAACTCGAGACAGCGACGCCTGCAAGGATCAGCGTGAGCGAACCGCCATGACCGCCGGCAAGCGCCTGAACGACTAAAACGGCGGCCACCGCCCCGGCAAGCGCCAGAAGGGGAAGCGCCAGCGGAAAGAGCGCCGACAGGCCGGTATAGATGGCAATGACGGCGCCGAAGGAGGCCGCGCCCGTGACGCCCAAAAGGCCGGGCTCGGCGAGCGGATTGCGCAGATAGCCTTGAAGGGCGGCGCCGGAAAGCCCGAGCGTTGCGCCGATCATCGCGCCGAGCAGCGCGCGCGGCAGGCGGATTTCCCGCATCACCAGGGCTGCCGCCTCGCCCTGTCCGGTCAAAAGCGCGTTGATGCTGTCCCAAAAACCGATGGCCGCCGGGCCCACGAAAAGCGAGGCGATGAACAAGAGAAGGACGGAAAGCGTGAGCACCGCAAGGACCAGGCGGTAGCGCGCCGTCTCGCTTGACGGGCTCGCCAATTCGGTGGGCGCGGCGCTGCCTGAGCGGGCTTTCGGGCTGGCGGCCGTCATTGCGCCCCACGATCGCCCGCACGCGCCGCCGCTTCAGCCAGAATGCGCACGGCCTCAACGGTGAACGGCGCCCCACAGATCATGTATTTGCCGGGGACCGCCGCTGCGACCGCTTCAGCGTTCAAAGCCCGCATGGCGGGATGGCTGAAATCCTCATAGGCAAGAGCCGGGGCCTTGCTCCAGCGCCCCCGTCCGATCAGGACATCCGGGGCGGAGACAATGAGGACTTCGAGCGGCAGTTTCACCGTTCCTTCAAGGCCGAGCTTCGCCCCGAGATTCTCAAGACCCGACCGCGTCACAATGTCATCGGCGAGCGTGCCGCGCCCGGACGTGAAATTGTTGGTGTAGTTGAGCGCCGCGATAGCACCGGTTACTCCTTGTGCTTCCGCGTCGGCCAAGGCTTCATCCATTTCAGCGATGAGGGCTTCGGCGCGCTCTTCACGGCCCAACAGCGCGCCCATGCGGCGGACATTCCCGCGGATACCGTCGAAGGAGGATGAGGGCGCGAATTCCTCCACACGGAAACCGAGGCGGCGCAGCATCTCAACCGTTGCCCGGGTCGTGAATGTTCCGGCAATCACGAGGTCTGGCTTCATCAAAAAGATCTCTTCCGCCAGACCGTGGTTCACGGTATAGAGCGCAGCCTTTTCCGCCAGCACCGAACTCTGCGGCTGATGCGCCAGATGCGAGACGGAATAGAGCTGGCCGGGCGCAGCAATCAGCATGGCGAGCTGGTCGGTGCACAGATTCATGGAAACGACGCGCTTCGGCGCATCTGCCAATGCTCCAGCCAATCCGGCCAGAATGGCGAGCCCGGCCAGCAAGCCGCTACCGCTTGAACGCCGCAAAGCCCTTGCCCGTTTCATCGATGACCTCCACTTCTCTGCCGAGCCAAGTCCTGGCGACGCTGCGCCAGATGGCGAGCCGCGAAAAATCGGGTTCATCGGCGATCTGGTCGTCATCGGTCAGGAACGGGCTTGGAAAGAAAATCGCGATCATCGGCTCGTCCGCCCCGTTGACCATCTCAAAACCCCAGGAGATTGGCGCACCCTCCGGGTCGAGCTTGCGGAAGATGCGGGCGCGGCTTGGCCTGCGGCGTTTTTTCAAGTCCTCCGGTGTCGGATGGCTTTCGCTTCCCTTATTCTCGCCGATGCAGAGATGAAAATGGCCGCCCGTACCGAAATGAACGGTCAGATAGCCGTCAAACAACGCCACCTTTTTTGGTCTTGAAGGGCATTTCCATTCATAGGCAGCCCCCTCGATCAGAGGGCCGAAAACGATGCCCTGCCAGTGGTTTTCAAAGATGTCTTTCAAAAATGACTCAAGCAGTTCCTCATCCGGCAGCATCTCCCAGTAGTGAGCGCGGACGGTGCCTTCGTCATTTTTTTCAAGTGAGGGATCGGGATCAATTACCGGCATCATAAATGCTTCCCCCTAGGGTTGCTTTCAGACCCAGAAATGCGGTTACCCCTTGGGTGTTGTAGTCAAAGACCTCTTCATATTCTTCGTCGAAGAGGTTCTCGACCCGACCGAAGAGCGAGACATTGCCGTTGAGCTTGTAGCTCCCGCCGATTGTTACGACCGTGTATTCATCGAGCGTGACGCGCGTTTCAGGCGTCGCATTGATGAATTCCAGGTCCTCCATATCGCCGTTGTAGATGATGTCGGCGAACAGTTCGGCGCAGCCGTCCAAGAAGCGGTACACCATATTGAGCGAGGCCGTGTGACGGGGCCGGCGCACCTCGTCGGCACCGTCCGGCTCGGTCGCATCGACATAGGTGTAGGCGCCGGTCGCGGAAAAGCCATCGAAGAGCGAGAGCGTCGCCGCGACTTCAACACCTTCGCGCTCACTTGTTCCGTCCAGATTGATGGGAGAGAGCGCGCCGTTCACGAAATCGGTGCGGATTTCATCCTGTAGGTCCTGCTGGAAATAGGTAACGTCGATGACCAAGCGGTCGCCAAAGAAGGATTGCTCGACTCCGGCGTCCCAGCCGAAGGAACTCTCCGGCTCAAGGCTTGGATTGCCAGTGAATTGCGCGGGAACGAAGCCGAACTGCTCGAAAAAGGTGGGATTGGTGACAGCCGTCCCGGCCGACGCGTGAAACCGCGTGCCGGCGGTTGGGATAAGAAACGCACCGCTCACGCTATAGGTCGTCGCATCCTCAAAGGCGTCATTGTCATCATGGCGAATGGCACCGTTTAAGAACAACCGTTCAAAAAAGGCGCCACGGTATTCTGCGACGACACCATGAATCGCGCGCTCCTGGCCCTCCAGCTGCGACGGATCGAAAACCGGCTGCCGCCGGTTGAAACGTTCGCGTTCATATTCGACACCGCCGGTGATCTTATGCGCCGATTGCGCAAGTTGCGGCGTCTCAAACGCAAGTGTCGTTTGGTGATAGAAGTTAACACGGTCGCCGCCACTGGCCGACGTCACCACGCCATCTCTCAAATTGTCCCTTTCCGTGTCTGATGCCCTCGCGCCGAAGCGGTGGGTGAGAAGACCGTCCAGCATGGTCCAGCGTCCGCCAAGCGAACCGAACGTCTCGCGCGTTTCGATCACGCTGTCCGTATCGATTACCCGCCCTTGCGTGACCGTTGCCGGAAAGGCGAAATCCTGTTCGTCGAAACCGCTCGCGCGCTGGACGTAGCGGCCGGTCCAGTTCACCTGGAAAATGTCCGTGATGTCGACGGTCCCCTTTCCGTTGAGCGTGGTGTTTTCATCGCCGTCGTCCTCGGTGCCGAAATCGGACACATTAAAGCCGTTGGTTCGCCGGCCGGAAGCCGAGAGCGCGGCGTCAAAACGTTCGCCGCCCCAACGGATTGAGCCGCTGCCGAGCAGGGTCTCGTCGGTTCCGGCCTCCGAGCGGACGCTCACTTCGTAGCCGTTCCTGATCCCGCCCTTGGTGATGATGTTGACGACACCGGCCAGCGCGTTCGCCCCCCAAAAGGCCCCTTGCGGCCCGCGCAAGATTTCAATCCGGTCGATATTGGCGGCTTGCAAACTGCCGAAATCGAACTCGCCATCCGATGCCGAACTCACCTCGACGCCGTCTATGAAGACCAGAAGATGGTTCCCTTCGGCGCCGCGCACGCGCACTTGCGTCAGCCCGCCCAAGGAACCGGTTCGCGAAACGTGAAAACCCGGCACCTGGCGGAGCGCATCCGCCACATAGCGGGTCTGGCTCGCTTCCAGCTGCTCGCCGGTGATCACGGTGAAAGCCCGGCCCGAGCGTTCCTTTTCAACGGGCGTGCGGCCCGCGGTGATCAAGAGTTCTCCCAGTTCGACATCCCGTGCAAATGCCTCCGCGGCAACGAAGGTGTTGGCGCTTACAACAAGCATGACCAATCGACGCATAAACCTCTCCCCAAACGGCGCACGGGAACCGTGCGCGGTGCAAAACCAAGCCGCGGGGAAACGAAACGTCTTTGCGAGAAAGCGTATTTCTCAAGGTCACGTCCGGCCTCTGCCCACGGCAACATCGTTTCAGATGTCACCGCGACGGAAGGCCGCGCCTGGACACACCCCGTATCCAAAGCTGGGTGACCGGAAAAGGCAGGTCTCCTGACTCACGGGTCTTTGCTTCGCCGAACCTTCCCAGCCCATTAAGGGGCCAGTGGTGTCATTTCGGCGGCGCTCGCCGCTCACAGTTGCGGGGGCAGTCACGGATTCGGTCCCTGTTGGGTACGCCTCACCGTGTTCCCTTTTCATCCCCTTGCGAGGGGAACCACTTCCGGCGCCGAACGTAGGGAGAGGCTGTTTCGTCTGTCAAGAAGGTTCCTTGGAATACCCGTTAAAATCTCCGCAGCGGCCATCCGGGAATGCTTTGGCAAGGCGCAGATTCGCTTGAAATACATGCCCGCCATGCTTGCCCCGCCACATAAGATGCACCGCAAGCCTCAACCAACCCCAAGTTGATTTCTTTAAGCTCTAAAATTTTAAGCTGAATTTTCGAAATCCGCATCTCTTTATTTATTTTCTAATTCTAAAACCACTTTATACATTATTATTATTATAAAATATTGTTGTAAATTTGCCACTCAATAGAATGAATGTCAGCTTCTCTACTCACAGTTCGTTGTGAACGCCCGCCTGACTCTATATGAAATCCGCGCTATCAAAAATAACATCTAGTTGAAACTAGAATCTGACAGTCAGGTACTTGCAGAAATGTTGAAATACTCAAGCCTCGTGACAGCAGCAATACTGGCGTCTGTCCAAAGCACTTATGCGCAAGATGCATCTTTTGGAGATGATGCTCCCATCGGCACTGAAGATGCCATCCTTCTCAATCCCATCACCGTCAAATCGGCGACCCGCACCGAAACTCCGATTTCGGAGTCTACCGTCTCAGTTTCAGTGATAACGCAGGAGGAAGTTGACCAGCAGTCTTCAGTCAACACAAATATCGGGCAAATACTATCGAAGACGGTTCCTGGGTTTGGACAATCGACAGAAAACCTGACTGAATACGGTCAAACATTGCGTGGGCGCAATTTCCTGACCCTGATCGACGGCGTGCCGCAAACAAACAACCTTTACAACAATTATCGGGCGCTAAACAGCATCAGCACAACCGCCATCGAACAAATCGAAGTGGTGCGTGGCGCGACGGCGGCCTATGGGTTTGGCGCGCCCGGCGGTTTGATCAACATCATCACCAAACGCCCCTTGGACGGTGAATTCAACGCCAATTTCAGCGCAGGCACAAAGGTGTCGCCATCGGATATCTCGGAATCCTTTAGCTATATCACTGAACTGGGCGCTTCAGGTGCGCAAAATGGCTTCTGTTACCTTGCGAACGGGAGCTTTGAAGACACAGGCGCTTCGTTCACGGCAGACGATGAACGCCGTCCTCCGGATTCCTACGGTGTGCAGGGCGGCACCGATGACATCAAGGCCTATAACTTCCTTGGAAAGCTGGGCTATGAGCACGACAATCACCGTTTTGAATTTAGCACCAACGGATACCGCTATTGGCAGGAAAGCAGTTGGGCCGGTGTTGTATCGGGCGGCAGCAGAGCAAGAAATATAAGCGCCGCCCCGTCGCGCGGCGATCTCAATAGCCGCACTCCCGGGATGGAGAACCTCACGATCAACGGCACCTACAACAATAGCGACATTCTGGGCGGCACATTCGAACTGCAGGCGTATTACAACGACAACACGACGACGTTCACCCGTACGGAGTTTCTTGGGTTCCTGTTCGATCAATTCGAAACCGAATCCCAGAAAATCGGCAGCCGCGCCACTTTCGACACACCCCTGCCTTGGACGCCCCTGCCGCTCGATCTCGTATGGGGCGTGGACCTCATCAACGACAATACAAAAGTCAATCCCATCGACGGACCGACAGGCACGCCGGAATACGATCTTACCGGTGTCGCGCCTTTTACTCAGTTGCGTGCCGACCTTTGGGATCGCGCCACACTGACCGGCGGCATCCGCTATGAACGTCTTTCAGTCGATATTGGCGACTTCACCAATTCCATCGGCACTGAAATTGCCGGAGGCACTCTGGAATTTCGCGAGCCTCTCTTCAACATCTCAGGGTCCTTCGACATCAACAATACGTTCACGCTTTTCGGCGGCTTCTCGCAAGGCTTCCAACTCGGCGATCTCGGGCGTCTACTTTACGATAGCCCGTTCTTCACCGACATATCGCAACTGGAGGAGGAAGGGCAAAAAACGGACAGCTACGAGATCGGCATCCGCGCCGACGGCGGAATATGGGACGCGTCCCTTGTCGGCTTTTACAACGAATCCAACAACGGCGTCACCTATGACCAAGATCTCAACATCATCCTTTCACCGGAGCAGATCTGGGGGATTGAAGCCACGGCCAACTATGCTGTTACGGACAAAGTGAAAATTGGGGGGACGGCTACATGGCTCGAAGGCCGCTATGATACGACCGGCGACGGTGACTACGATTCAGACCTCGGCTCCGATCGCATCGCGCCCTTGAAGCTGACGGCCTATGCCGAATACGCGCCGACTGACCGGGCATCGTTCCGTCTTCAGGGGCTTTACTCCGGCCACCGGGATCCAGACAGCGATCAGTTTACCGGACTGGAGTCGATTGACCCTTACTTCATCATGGATGCTTTTGCCGACTTCAAATTGACCGAAACCTCCAAGCTTTCGCTTATCGTCGAGAACATCTTGAATGAAGACTATGTACCGGTGCTGCAACAAGCATTTTCTGTCGAGTCATTCGGTTATGACGACTATTACTATGTTAAAGGACCGGGCACGACCATCTCGATGAAGTACTCGGCTAAATTCTGACATCGGCAAATCACCCGCCGACGAATCCGTCGGCGGGCTTCTCCCCGGTTCAAAGAGCTTTGCCTGCAGCCGGATCAATAAAAATGGTGTCGAAACAACGCACGTCTGAAACTTCGGAAAGCCCGATCTATGCCGCCACAGACGTTGAGGTGGCGATTGGCTCCAAGCCCCTGCTGTCTTTCCGTGATTTCTCCGTCGAAGCTGGCGAGGTCACCGGCCTGATCGGACACAACGGGTCGGGAAAGTCGACACTCTTGAAGCTGCTGGCACGTCAAATACGGCCCTCAGCCGGAACTGTCCTTTATGAGGGCAAACCGCTGGATTCGTGGAACGAACGCAGCTTTGCCCGGTCGGTTGCGTATTTGCCGCAGGAAATGCCGCCAGCGCAGGGGCTTCTGGTCGGGGAGCTTGTCGCTCTCGGGCGTTATCCCTGGCATGGAGCGTTCGGGCGTTTTAGCGGGACCGATTCATCCAAAACCGACCAAGCTGTTCGGCTCACGGACTTGATGCACCTAAAGGACCGTCTCGTCGAGACGCTCTCGGGAGGAGAACGGCAACGCGCCTGGCTCGCCATGATGGTCGCGCAGGACGCGCGCTGCCTGTTGTTGGACGAGCCTATTTCGGCGCTCGATATTGCCCATCAGGTCGAGGTGCTCAGTCTTGTTCAGGATCTGAGCCGCCGCAAAGGGCTGGCCGTCGTCCTGGTGCTGCACGACATCAATATGGCTGCGCGCTTCTGCGACCGCCTGGTCGCCCTCAAAGCCGGGCGTCTTGCGGCGGATGGAACGCCGCAGGAGCTGCTTCAGCCATCTTTGCTACGGGATATCTTCGGCGTCGAAATGAGCGTTATTCCCCACCCTGACGGCAAAGGGCCACTCGCCTATGTGGCGTGACCGGCGGATTTTCCTGAAGGGAGTCGCAGCCGCGGCCACTCTTAATCCCTGGTCCGCCGCTGCAATGCGCGCGCCACGTGTCGTCTCCCTCGACTATGCGGCCGCAGCCACCTTGATTGAACTCGGCATCCCTCCTGTCGGCTTGGCTTCGGCAGACCGTTGGGGCCGTTGGGTCGTTGAGCCGCCGCTGCCGAGCGGCGTTGTGAACATCGGGCAAGACCTGGCCGTCAATCTGGAGGTCATTGCTTCGCTCAAACCGGATTTGATTCTGACGACACCCTACACCGATGCTCTTAGACCACGCCTTGAGACGATTGCTCCCGTTCATGAGGTTTCCATTTACAACGACACAGGCACACCGCTGAAAAACAGCAT
>JAKSCL010000133.1 GCA_022360615.1 Hyphomicrobiales bacterium | reverse complement strand
TTGACCCGGCCTTCCGGCAGATCGTCGACATGGCCGACCCGGATCCATTCGAGCGTTTGTTCGGTCATTGATATCTCTCCCCTTTTGCCGCGTCAGGCGACGCCGCCATAGGCGACGCCCGACAGATCGGCCATGTCCTTTTTCCAGGTCGTCAGGTCGTCGGTGTTGAATTTCGACAGGTGATCGTGGCCGCAGGCCCGCGCCATCACCTGCATCAGTTCGACGGACGCGTCGAAGAAGTTCTTCAACCGATGCGCTGATTTTTCGATGACAATCCGGCTGACGAGATGCGGCTTCTGCGTCGCAATCCCGACCGGGCAATTATTGGTGTGGCAGGCACGCATGGCAATGCAGCCAATCGCCTGCATGGCGGCGTTCGAGACGGCTATCGCGTCTGCGCCAAGCGCCATGGCCTTGATGAAATCGGCAGGCTTGCGCAAACCGCCGGTGATCACAAGCGTCACGTCGCGCCGGCCGGAATTGTCGAGATGCCGCCGGGCCCGGGCCAATGCCGGGATGGTCGGAACCGAAATGTTGTCGCGGAAGATGATGGGCGCCGCCCCCGTGCCGCCGCCGCGGCCATCGAGAATGATGTAGTCGACGCCCACCTCCAATGCCGCGTCGATGTCCTTTTCGATGTGCTGGGCGGAGAGCTTGTAGCCAATCGGGATGCCGCCCGTGCGGTCGCGGACCTCATCGGCGAAATCGCGGATTTGTTTCGGGTCGGTCCATTCGGGAAAGCGGGCCGGGGAAATGGCGTCCTCGCCCTCGTTCAGGCCTCGGACCTCGGCGATCTTGCCCTTTACCTTTAGGCCCGGCAGGTGGCCGCCGGTGCCGGTCTTCGCGCCCTGCCCGCCCTTGAAATGGAAGGCCTGGACGCGGGCGAGCTTTTCCCATTCAAAGCCGAAACGCGCCGATGCCAGTTCGTAGAAATAGCAGGAATTCTCATGCTGCTCACCGGGCAGCATCCCGCCTTCGCCCGAGCATATCCCGGTGCCCGCGAGTTCCGCGCCACGCGCCAGCGCGACCTTCGCCGGCTCCGACAAGGCCCCAAAGCTCATGTCCGAGACAAAGAGCGGGATTTTCAACCTGAGCGGCTTTTGCGCATTCGGACCGATGACCGCATCCGTCCCCACGGGCTCCTCATCGAGAAGCGGCGGGCGGTGAAGCTGTGCCGTCAGGAGCTGGATGTCATCCCAATCCGGCAATTCAACGCGCGGCACGCCCATGGCATCGACCTGGCCGTGATGGCCGGTCTTCGACAATCCCTCGCGCGCATAACGCTGAATGAGGGCGGTATAAGGCTCCTCCTCAGTGCCGTGACTCGTGTCGGCATAGAGCCCCAGATAGGCGTCGCGGTCGAAGGGCTGGGGATGTTCGTCAGCCCAGGCGTTGATTTCGTCCGCGTCGACAAGCACCTCACCGTTCTCAACCCAGGAGGAGAATTTCGGCAGCGCTTCATCATTGGCATATTCGGAGACGCCGGTATCGAGCCGATAGTCCCAATTGTGCACGCCGCAAATCAGATTTTTCCCGCGTACGAAGCCGTCGGACATGAGTGCGCCGCGGTGGAGGCAACGCCCGTAAAAGACAGACACATCGTCGTCGAAACGCACCACCACGAGATCGACTTCTCCGACAAGCGCGTATTCCGGTTTGCGGTCGGCGAGGTCGCCATATTTCGCGACCGATACTTTCTTCATGAACTATCCCCGTTTTCAAAACTGCCGATACTTAAGATGTCCGTGTGATCAGCGGTTTGGCCGAATCCTCAACCGGTTCGCTTTCAGCGCAGTCGCCCATTGCTTTGACGCGGGCTGCGTACCATTTGGCGCCCGGCTGGGCGCTCAAGCCGTGCAGGAGAGCGCTGATCCAGACCGCGTTGATCGCAAGCATCAAGACCGGTTCGGACATCTCGTGGTCGATTTGCCGCACCACAAGAAGCGCAAATAATGCTGTTGCCAGGCCGCGCGGCCCAAACCAGCCAAAGAACAGACGGGTCACCGGCGCGGCGTCGGTCCCGATCAGCGAAACCCAGATGGCTAGCGGCCGCACAACGAAAAGGCTTAGGGCAATGATAGCGAGGCTCTGCCAAGTGAGATGGGTGACGGCCTCGGGCACCAAGGTGAGCCCAAGCAAGAAAAACGCGCCCCAGGTGAGCATCTGGCCCTCGCTCTCGGTGAACTCGTAGATGAACCTGCACCGCCCCTTGATGACGCTGCCGAAACACAGGCCCGCGACGAAGGCCGCGATGAAGCCATTGCCGCCAATGGCGGTCGCGCCGAGATAGGTGGCGCAGGCGAGTGAGAGCGCGCCCACGCCTTCAAAGGTCGCCGAGGTGTACCCTTTATCGACGGCGCGTATGACGATCGCACCGCCGACAAAGCCCATGACAATGCCGACAAGGGGCCCGAGCACCAGTTGCTTTGCGCCGAATGTCAGCCAGAAGCGGGGATCCGGTTCCATGGCTGCTGCCGTGAGGCTCGCAAAGAGCAGAACCGCCGGCAACGCCATACCGTCGTTCAAACCGCTCTCGACGGTGAGCGCGCGCCGCGCGCGCTCCGGCACGATGGGGTTCGTCACCACGGCCTGGCCAAGGGCGGCATCCGTTGGCGCCAGCACCGCAGCAACCAGGGCGACCGCGACAATGGGCCAGCCATCCAAAAACGGCATGGCGACAAGCGTCCCCAGCACCAGCGACAAAGGAAGCCCGATCAAGAGCATGCGCACCGGCCAGACGTGCCGCCGGCGCAGCGAGATGAAGTCGGTTTGCGCAGCATCGAGGAACAGAAGAATGATGAGCGCCACCTCCGCAACGACGTGGAGAATGCGCTCCGATTCAGCTAACGGCAGAATGCCCGCCGCCGACAGCGAGACGCCGAACCCGATGAACAGCATGGGCGCGGTGACGCCTGTGGACGACAAGCGCTTGCCCACCATGCAATAGCTCACCGTGAAGAGCGCCAAGAGCAGTAAACCGGTTGTCATCACCCTTCACCCTCACGCCCTTGTGCATCACCAAAGAGGCGGACCGTCCCCTTTGATGCGCTTTGGCATCACAAGGTTACACTCAGTGGCTATTCTCCGGTATGAGACATTGGAATTGCTCAAAAATGATGATGGGCACTGGATGATGCGTGGCGAATGACACCGGAAATCCGGGGCCGTCCGTCGATGACGCGGCACTTCCCGCGCTGCGCGCGGGCGACCGCGCCGCAACCGAGCGGTTCGTGCGCAGCCACGCCGGCTGGATGCTGCGCCTGGCGCAGCGTATCCTGAAGGACGGTGATGCGGCGCAAGACGCCGTGCAAAACGCTTTTGCGGCCTTCTTCGGCAAGCTTTCGGATTTCGAAGGGCGCGCGGCCACCAAGACCTGGCTGCACCGCATCACGGTCAATGAAGCCTTGATGCTGATGCGCAAGGACCGGCGGCAGAGCGAAGTGCCGATCGATCCCTTCCTGCCGGAGTTCGACGCGTTCGGCTGCCGGATCGAGGAACCGTGGACAACCTACGTCACGCCGGAGACGCTTTTGCAGCGATCCCAGACAAAAGAGCAGGTAACGGCCTTGATTGCCCAACTGCCCGATCCCTATCGTATGGTGTTGATCCTGCGCGACATCGAAGACGTATCGACAGCGGAAGTGGCGGAGTTGCTTGAGCTAAGCGAAGCGAATGTGAAGGTCCGCCTGCATCGGGCCAGAGCGGCGCTGAAGAAAAGCCTCGAACCTCTCATGCGGGGGCGGGATCTATGACCGAGCGCCGGAGTCCATTCATGCGCCGTCTGCGCGGCGCCATGTTCAAAATGCCGCTGATGATCGACTGCGAGACATTTGAAGACTTCATTGTCGACTACCTTGAAGGCAGGCTGGCGGCGAAGCAGAAATTCGTTTTCGAGATGCATCTGAAGATCTGCCGGGAATGCCGTGAGTATTTAGCGGTCTATAAAGCCTCAATGGCGGTCGGACGCTCTGTGCTGAAGGACGAACCGCTTCTGCCGGACGAAATCCCGGAAGATCTCATCAGCGCCGTGATCGATGCACGAAGGAATTGACGGGTTTTCCCTTTTATTCAGCCGCGCCTGGACTAACCGACAGTGATCGCGGCTGCCGCAACCGGCGGGCGACCGCGCGCTGGTGATAAATGATCATTGCGAGCCCGGTGATCAGCGGTACCGACCACAGCGCCGGCGTCAGCGCGAGTTCCGGCATGATACGCACCGCCCCAAAGGCGAAGAAGGCCGTGTAAACGGAAATCCCCGTCCCGACGATGCCCTTGATGTGCTCAAGCAGCCAAGCGGCTGGTCCGGGTTTCTCTTTGAGGATGAACCAGAGATTGGTCGCGACCGTGGCGAAGCCGACGAATGAAATGCCGATCATCATCGGCTGTCCGATGATGACGCCCTGAATGGCGCAATTGGCGGCGGAAATCATCAAGACCGCCTGCAAGACCATGTTCCGCCAATCCCGGTTTTTGCGGTGATCGTTCTTGTTGACGATGCAGCGCCAGCCATACCAGGCGAGATTGATGGTGAGGATCGCGAGATAAAGCATCATCCAGCCGAAAATGCCACGCACCAGAACAGGATCTGAAAATTCCGGGTGTGCGACGAGGTGCGGATGCGTCGCCATGGGCGCAATCAGCGTGAGCGTCGACATGGCCATTGCCGTAGCGCCCGTGATCAGCATGGCGATCGTGAACACCTTGCCCCAGAAGCGGTGGCGCTCACCGCCTTTTTTCGAGAAGACCGGTACCCAAAAGCTGATGAGCCCCGGCGCGCCAGACGCAATGTGGATGCCAATCAGTATCTCAAAGAGAGTATGGGTCGACATGATCAAACACCCATCTGATAGTGTGTTAAAAAAGCTGTTGCGACTGTATGGCGATCGAAACCGGTCTCTTCCGTCCTCCTCGGCCTTCCCCTCTCCCGCCGATCGCGGCGCTTGCGCGCACCGTTTGGGAGGGCGACGGGAATCTGCTGAGCCTTTTGCCGGCCGCCGCCTACCGGATGAAGGCGGGCGCACTCGGCTATTCGCGCCGCTCCATCAAGCTTTTCAATGATCCGGCCCTCGTACGCCAGATCATGGTGGATGACGGCGATTTTTTCCCGAAAAGCGATCTGATGGTCGGCGCGCTCGAGCCGCTCATCGGTGACTCGATCTTCGTTTCCGACGGACCCAAATGGCGGCGGCAACGGTCGATGATCGACCCGGCCTTCTCGATGATGCGCCTCAGTCTGGCGTTTCAATCCATGACGGCGGCGGTCAACGACTATGAGGCCCGGCTCAGCGAAATGGCGGCGCGCGGAGAGCCAATGTCGCTTGATCTCGCCATGAGCCATCTGACGGCGGACGTCATTTGCCGGACGGTTTTCTCCGTGTCGCTCCAATCTGATATCGCCAGGGACGTGTTTGAGGATTTCGCCATCTTCGAACGCGACGTCGCGCAGGTGAAAATCTGGCGCCTGATCGTCGATCCGGCCTGGACCGCAGTCCGCCAGACGGATGCAGTGCTCGCGGCTTGCGCGCGTATCCGAAAACACCTCGGCACTCTGATCGACACGCATCTGGAGGATGAGGATCAGCGTTACAACGACATCGCAACCGCCGTCATCGCCGCCCGCGACGCCGGAACGGGCGAGGCCTTCACCCGGGAGGAACTGATCGATCAGCTGGGCGTGTTTTTCCTCGCCGGGCATGAGACGACGGCGAGCGTTTTGACCTGGGTCTTCTATATTCTGGCGACCCAGCCGGCAGTCCTTGAACGGATACGGGCGGAGGTTGAGAAGGTTGCAGGCGACGGGGAGATTACCTTCGAGGCAACCAAGAAGCTCATCTTCATCCGCAGTGTTTTTCGCGAGACCATGCGGCTTTATCCGCCGATCACCTTCATGCCGCGCGTGGCGCTGAAGGCGGGAAAGGTCGGGGACTATGCGATCAGAAAAGGCGCGCTGATCATGATCGCGCCCTGGACCATCCACCGGCACCGCGATTACTGGAAAGATCCGGACGCCTTCGATCCGGACCGTTTCATGCCCAACCGCGAGCACGAGGTTGTTCCGGGCGCCTACATCCCCTTCGGCCTTGGTCCGCACACCTGCGTCGGTGCCGGCTTTGCCGCGGTTGAAAGCGCGCTGATCATTGCGCAGTTCGCGCGCCGGTTCGATTTCGAGATTGAAGGCGGCGAAAAAGTGCGGCCCGCTGCGCGTCTCACGACCCGTCCCGCTGAACAGATTATCGCCCGAGTGCGGCTTCATCGAGCGTCGTCCTTTGTTTGAGGGCGTTAAGGTCAGGGCTCTCCTTAGCCTGCGGATTTGCCGCTTCGCCAACCCGCCATTCGATGTCGCGGGTCGCCGCTTCGCCAAATGTCGCGCCCTTGAAAACGACCTGCCGCAGGATCTCCCACGACATCGGCGTCATCAAAACGAACGGTAAGGGATCGCGCCAGGACCACAGAACATCTTTGGTGCTGAAGACATGCCCAATCCGCCTCAAAAACGCGCGTGGGCTAAAGAACGCCGCATAAGCTTGGGCGAGCGTGGTGTGGCCCTCTTGAAAGGCTTTTCCGGGCTTCAGCCGGATCCCATGGCCGGGCGGTGCCCCAAGGATTGACGCGGCCAAGTCGGCGTGGTCCATGAAATGGATGCCGCTCGTGAGGCGCGGATTGCACTCCAGAGGCCAGGCATCGCCATTCTCATCGAGGATAAAGTCGAAGGCGATGAAGCCCGAATAGCCGAGATCCAAGACAAAGTTTGCTATCCACTCTTCGGCGGACAGCGCATCATCCACCCGTTTGAAACAGGTTGCGACCGTGCCGGAGAAAACCAGCCCTTCATAGATGACCGTGCCGAGTATTCTGCCTTCTTCAGCGAGCGTCAGCGAGCTCGCTTCACGGCCATGGATGCGTTTCTGAACCAGCATGCTGCGCGCGCGCACGGGCATGGGAAGTGGAGCGCCCTGCGCGCAGACATGCAAGCCGATGCCAGAACAGCCAAGGGCCGGTTTGATGACGTAATCCGTCTCGGCGGCGAGGCCCTCAGCGCGCGGGTCGTTTGCGCGATAGGTTTCCGGGCTGCGCAGCCCTGCCGCACGCGCCCGTTCCAAAAACGCGAGCTTATCGTGCAACGGCATAAGAACATCATGTGACGGCGAGAACAGGCGCGCATGCTCCGGCAGGCGCGGCTCCAAAAGCGTCACATGAAGCGCTTCCTCCGAGACCGGGACAATGAGATCGATCTTCTCGCTCTCGATGATCTGCAGGAGTTCGTCCAGATAAGCGGACTGATCGTCGTTCGGCGCCGTCACCCGAAAGCTCCGCGTGACGGCCCGCGATGGCTTCGACAAATGCCAGCGGAACGGATCGGCGACAAAAACCCTACATCCCGCCGCATGGAGACAACGGGCCAATTCCAGCGCTTTCGGCAGGCGGCCGAGCGTGAGGAGGACAGACGTGTTCATCGGGACAGCGTCACCCTCGCGGAGTTTACCGTTCGCATGACGGTACTCGATGTCAAAGAAAATTGACAGCCGCGCTAACACGCAACGACAGAACGGCTGAGCGCGACGAAGCGGCCATCCGGTCAAACCCCGAAATCGACGCGTCTCCAACTGTTTTTCCGGGGATGCAGCTGGCGCATTTTGCAGCGAGGCGGCCCCCGCGAGCGCCGGCAAAACGCGGCATTTTCAAAGAGCCGGTGCGTGATCTTACGGGAAAACCGCGCACTTTTCTCGAACATGCGCTGGGAACGCTCCACCTCCCCCCGACCATGGTCGCATTTCTTGATGCAGATCAATCCATTAGGGAATCGGTTCGTTGAGTGATGGCAAATCGCGGCTCGCCGCGCGTGTCGCTTCAGCCGGGTGGGCGCTGTTCCGGTCAGGCTGGGGGCGGATGCGCACGAACGTCGGGCCCGGCTTTTAGGGAGGAACCATATGACAGACGGACCATCAGAAACCGACAAGGGGTATTGGGCGGCGAACGTCCGAATCATTGTCGTCAGCCTCATCATTTGGGCGCTGGTATCGTTCGGATTCGGAATTCTACTTCGCCCGCTCCTGTCGGGCATATCAGTCGGCGGGACAGACCTTGGCTTCTGGTTCGCGCAGCAAGGCTCGATCCTGGTCTTCCTTGCGCTGATCTTTTTCTACGCCTGGCGGATGAACAAGCTCGACCGTGAATACGGTGTGGACGAGGAGTAGGCCCAGTGGATCAGTACACCCTCAATCTGCTGATAGTCGGCGCGACCTTTGCGCTTTACATCGGTATCGCGATTTGGGCCCGTGCCGGGTCCACGTCTGAATTTTACGCGGCCTCGCGCGGGGTTCACCCGGTGACCAACGGGATGGCGACCGCAGCCGACTGGATGTCGGCGGCCTCGTTCATTTCCATGGCGGGCCTGATTGCCTTTGGCGGCTACGGCGCTTCGTCTTTCCTGATGGGTTGGACCGGCGGTTACGTGCTGCTGGCACTGCTTCTCGCGCCATATCTGCGTAAGTTCGGCAAGTTCACGGTGCCTGAGTTTATCGGCGACCGGTTCTACAGCCCGACGGCACGCATGGTGGCAGTGATCTGCTTGATCGTGGCCTCGGTCACCTATGTGATCGGGCAGATGACCGGCGTTGGCGTTGCATTTTCGCGCTTCCTTGAAGTGTCGAACACAACCGGTCTGCTAATCGGCGCCGGGGTGGTGTTCCTCTATGCGGTTTTGGGCGGCATGAAGGGCATCACCTACACCCAAGTGGCGCAATACTGTGTGCTGATCACCGCCTATACGATCCCGGCGGTGTTCATTTCGCTGCAGCTGACGGGGCACGCGATTCCGGGCCTCGGTCTGTTTGGCGACCACGTGTCCGGCGAACCGCTGCTGGCGCGTCTCGATCAAGTGGTCACGGAATTGGGCTTCAATCAGTACACCGCTCAGGACGGAACCCCTTCCAGCGTGATCAACATGACGCTGTTCACCTTCACTCTGATGATCGGGACCGCGGGTCTGCCGCATGTCATCATCCGGTTCTTCACGGTGCCGAAGGTGTCGGACGCCCGTTGGTCGGCCGGTTGGGCTCTGGTGTTTATCGCGCTTCTCTACATCACCGCACCTGCGGTCGGTGCGATGGCCCGGCTGAACCTGATCGACACGGTCTATCCGAACGGCACGGCCGAACAGCCGATCGATTACGAAGCGCGTCCGGACTGGGTGAAGAACTGGGAAGTCACCGGTCTTTTGAAGTTTGAGGACAAGAACGGCGACGGCAAGATCCAGTGGTACAACGACCAGTCGGAGAGCTTTGCGGCCACCGCAGAAGAGCGTGGCTGGGAGGGTTCCGAACTGACGGTGAACCGCGATATCCTGGTTTTGGCCAACCCCGAAATCGCGAGGCTGCCCGGCTGGGTGATTGCACTGGTGGCTGCCGGCGGCCTTGCGGCTGCGTTGTCAACGGCGGCAGGTCTGCTACTAGCGATATCAGGGGCTGTCAGTCACGATCTGATTAAGGGGCAGATAAACCCCAACATCAGTGAAAAGGGCGAATTGCTCGCGGCCCGAATAGCCATGGCGGCTGCGATCGGGGTGGCAACCTATTTGGGCTTGAATCCACCCGGGTTTGCGGCGCAAACCGTGGCGCTGGCCTTCGGGATCGCAGCGGCCTCATTGTTCCCGGCCTTGATGATGGGCATTTTCTCCAAGCGCATCAACAACAAGGGTGCGGTCGCCGGGATGCTAGCCGGTCTCCTGTTCACGGTGATCTATATCTTCCTGCACAAGGGCTGGTTCTTCATTCCAGGAACAAACCAGTTCCCCGATACGATCCAGGGCTCGCTGCTGGGCATTCAATCGACGGCGATTGGCTCCATCGGGGCGCTGCTCAACTTCGCGGTGGCGTACTTCGTGTCCAACGCGACGGAAGATACGCCGGAAGACATCAAGGAGCTGGTGGAAAGCGTCCGTGTGCCGCGCGGTGCTGCGGCCGCAACGCTCGACCACTAGGATCGGTCACAAACACGACGCTAGCGTGGGCTGTTCGCAAGAGCAGCCCACGTCCTACTGCACAAACCCATGTCTGAGGGCCCATGGACGAGGTTGAATTCCCGCGCTTTCTTGCGATGATTCATCCCTATGACAGCTTCGGGCATGAAGAGACCGCACGCGTTGCAACCCTGTTTTATCCGAAAGAATTCGGGGCAAGCGAGACGATCTATCAGATCGGCGCTCCCCTCGACGGTCTCTATCTTATCGAAACCGGCAATGTGACCATTTTCGACGAAGAGGGGGCGCAACTCTCGTCTCTCAGTCGTGGGAACTCCTTTGGCGAACGCGGGCTTCTGCGGAACGGTTTGGCCGTCACCACGGCAACGGCGGCCGAGGACACCCGGCTTTGGGTGCTGCCGAAAGACGCTTTCGATGAACTCAACAAGACCCAACCGGTCTTCCGGCGGTTTTTCAGCCGCGGCATGCGCCGGCCCGCCCCCACCCGCCCAAATGACCTCACAACGGTGCGCGTCGCCGATCTGATGAGCAAGCCCCCCCGAACGTGCCACGGTGAAACCACGGTGGTTGAAGCCGCGCAAAAGATGCGCGAGCACCGGGTGTCCTCGCTTTGCGTCACCGATGATGTGGGCCAGCTCGTCGGCATCCTCACCCTGCGTGACCTGTCAGGCCGTGTCCTGGCCGAGGGACGCCCCCCGGACACGCCGGTCAAGACCGTGATGACTCCTGCTCCGCTCACGCTGCCGTCCGATGCGATCGGTACCGACGTGCTCAATGCGATGATGGAGCGCGGCATTAGCCATCTGCCAATTGTCGACCGCGACGCGCTTGTCGGGGTCGTTACGAAGACCGATCTGACCCGGCGTCAGGCGCTGAGTTCGTCGTTCCTGGTGGGCGATGTGGCCAACGCCGCCGATCCTGAATCCATCGGTAAGATCACCGCACGGATACCGGCCCTTCTGGCGCAGCTTGTGGGGGCGGGAAACCGCCATGACGTGATCACACGCCTTGTGACCGATATCGCCGATGCCGCAACCCGCCGCCTGCTCACGCTCGCAGAAGAGTCTCTCGGGCCGCCGCCGGTTCCCTATCTCTGGCTCGCCTGCGGAAGCCAGGGCCGCCGCGAGCAGACGGGCGTCTCCGATCAGGACAATTGCCTGATCCTGGACAATGCGGTGACAAAGGACGACATGGTCTATTTCGATACACTGGCTAGGTTCGTCACCGATGGCCTCAACACTGCGGGCTATGTCTATTGCCCCGGCGAGATGATGGCCTCGACGCCGCGCTGGCGCCAGCCATTGTCCGTCTGGCTCGATTACTTCCGTGGCTGGATCGCAACGCCAAACCCCGAAGCCCAGATGCTTTCCTCAGTCATGTTCGACCTGCGTGCCATCGGCGGAACGGCGAACGAACTTCTGGAGACACTTCAAGGCGAAACGCTCCAGGCCGCGTCGAAAAACTCGATCTTTGTTGCGCACATGGTGTCGAACTCACTGAAGCACCGGCCACCACTTGGTCTCCTGCGCGGTTTGGCGACGCTCCGCTCGGGCGAACATCGAAACACAATCGACATGAAGGCGAATGGCGTCGTGCCGATCATCGATCTTGCCCGGCTCTACGCCTTGATGGCTGAACTCCGCCCGGTCAACACGCGAAAACGAATAGAAGCGGCGACGGGCACAAACGCCGTTAGCGCCAGCGGCGGTCAGGACTTGCTCGACGCTTACGATGTGATCGCCCAGGCTCGGCTTGAACACCAGGCGCGGCAGGTCGCTGCCGGAAAAGCGCCGGACAATTATCTGCCGCCTCCAGACCTTTCGGATTTCGAGCGCAGCCACTTGCGCGATGCATTCGTCGTCGTGCGAACGATGCAGGCTGCCGTGGGGCAAGGACGGGGCACCGTCATGTAGACCGACAGCGAAGGGCGGAAAGACAGGATGTTCTTTGAGCTTATCGCGACAATCGTCGCAGGTTTCGCCGGTGCGGGCATTGCACTTCTGCTCAACAAGGTTCTGGGCGGGCGCTTGCCGCGCTGGATCACACCCGTGGCCGCCGGCATGGCCATGCTCGCCACCACCATCGCCAACGAATATGGATGGTACGGGCGCACAGCCGCCGCCCTTCCCGCGGGCCTTGAGGTCGCGACGACGGTCGAAAACAAGGCGTTCTACCGCCCGTGGACCTATATCTTCCCCTTTGTGTCGCGGTTTTTGGCGGTGGACACCGCAACCATGCGCACCAATGAAGCGCTGCCCGGGCAGAGAATGGTCGAGGTCTACGCATTCGGGCGATGGACCGCGCCACAAAGCCGGCTCGTCATGGTGGACTGTGCCGGCGGCCGCCGTGCCGATATCGCCCGTGGCGCGGAATTTGGCGAGGATGGCAGCGTCGATACGCTCGCCTGGCGAGACACGGGCCTTGACGATCCGGTGGTCAAAACAGCGTGCAGGGGGAGTTAGGCGATGGCCGACCTCTCTTTGCGTTCTCGGATTTTCCTGTTTTTTCTTGCGCTCGCGCTCGGCGCGCTGGCGCTTGTCGCCACCGGTCTGTGGGTTGGCTATTCGCGGGCGGGCGGCGATCCGAACGGCTACGTGATCGCCGGCTTGATTCCCGGCTTCGGCATTCTCGGTCTCGTGGCCGGCATCGGCTTTCTGTTTGACAAACACGTCGCCAAACCGATCACCAAGATCGCCGCCGAACTGCGGAC
>JAKSCL010000009.1 GCA_022360615.1 Hyphomicrobiales bacterium | reverse complement strand
TTCATTACCCGCATCATTACCCAGCTTCACAGGCGATGCAAGGGCATGCAATGAGCAGCCATGATCACTAAGTAACCCAAAACGCGTTGAATTTATTGCGTTTTTGAAGCCGTATGTTCAGCTATGTGAGGGGGTAATGGTGCCCAGGGGCGGAATCGAACCACCGACACGCGGATTTTCAGTCCGCTGCTCTACCAACTGAGCTACCTGGGCTTTGCGCCGGGCCATTTACGGGTTTTGGCGGGCTCGAATGAGCTTTCCAACCGAACGGCCAAGCGGCTCCAGCATTCGCATGGAAGGCTGGTGTATAGAGGCAAAGGGCCTCATCTGTAAAGATGATCGCCGTCAAATTCCGCGTCGCGGACCGATGCTCTACTCGCTACGTCCGCCATCCGTCCCAACCTCCCCGATCGCCGTGTCTGGAGGACCGCCGAGATCCGCGTCGTCCGCTTCGATGGCGGGAACCGCATAGCGCCCGGAAAGCCAGCGATTGAGGTCCACATCGGCGCAGCGGCGCGAGCAGAATGGACGGTATTTCTCGCTGCGCGGCGCGCCGCAAATGGGACAGGTCTTGCCGTCTTGAGCATCCGCTTTTGCTTGCATCAGCCTTGTCCCAGCCAGTGCTCGGTCACAGGATAGCCGTCGCCGCGCAACGTGTTCACCGTCTCATAAAGCGGCAAGCCGACAACGGCAGAGTATGAGCCGACCAGCTTCACAGCGAAACTGCCGGCAATCCCCTGGATCGCATAGCCGCCCGCCTTGCCGCGCCATTCCGTGGTCACAAGATAGGCCTCCAGCTCGTCCGGGGAAAGCCGCTTGAAGCGCACCCTGGCATCCGCGTTCTTTTGCCGGAAGACGCGCTTCGGCGTCACCACGCACACGGACGTGAACACCCGGTGCGTGCGCCCCGACAGAAGCCGCAGGCAGGCAGCCGCTTCGTCAAGCAATTCGGGCTTGGGCAAAATGCGGCGGCCGACGGCGACAACGGTGTCGGCCGAGACAATGAACGTTCCCTCGAATTCACCTGTCCGTTCGGCGCGGACAAGGGCGGCCTCGGCCTTTTCACGCGCCAACCGGCGGGCGAGCGCGCGCGGCAACTCGCCTTTCCTCGGTGCTTCGTCGATATCGACAGGGCGCACCATGTCTGGCTCGATCCCCACCTGGTTCAAGAGGGCAAGCCGGCGCGGCGATCCGCTGGCCAGGATCAGGCGATAGGCTGCGGCCATGCGTGTGATGTCCTTGGAAGCGCGGGGAGTTACTTGAAGCGATAGGTGATACGGCCTTTGGTCAGGTCGTAAGGCGTCATTTCAACCAAAACCTTGTCGCCGGCAAGAACGCGGATACGGTTTTTGCGCATGCGCCCCGCCGTGTGGGCGATGATCTCATGCTCGTTCTCAAGTTTTACACGGAACGTGGCGTTCGGCAGAAGCTCCGTCACGACACCCGGAAACTCCAGCATCTCTTCTTTTGCCATAAGGCTCCTTCCTCAATGTCAATTGTCCGGCGGCCTGGAATCATGCGTCGGCCCGGACCATGTTGATCGTCCTTTTACGCGTTCCAGAGGCTGCGGTCTAATCGCTTGACGCGGACGTCGTGGAAAGCCGCTCCCTGATGCGTTTCAAAAGCCCGTCACGGACGGCGCGATAGGCGTCCAAAATCCGATCGCGGCTGCCTTGAACGACGGTCGGGTCGGCGGTGGGCCAATACTCCACATCGACAGCCATGGTACGGGTCAGTTCAAGCGTCTTGTGGTGCGCCTCGGGCGCAAGCGTGACGATGAGATCAAACGAGGTGTCCGCCAATTCCTCAAGCGAGCGGGGCTGATGTTCGGAGATATCCAGCCCGACCTCGCGCATCACGGAAATCGCAAAGGGATCCACCTCGCCGTGCCGCACGCCGGCAGACGTGACATAGACGCTCCGGCCGAAATGGTGACGCGCAAGCGCCGATGCCATGGGCGAACGCACGGCATTCATGCCGCAGACGAAAAGGACGGCCTGGGGCGCCCGCGCGGACACCGGTGAACTCGCCGGCGATACCTCCGATACATCAACAGGCGGCATTGCCGGCCCCTAGCCCCGCCAATGCAAGACACAGATAAGCGTGAAAAGACGGCGCGCCGTGTCGAAATCCATTTCGGCCTTGTCCTTCAGGCGCTCCTGGAGAATGACGGTCCCTTCATTGTGGAGACCGCGCCGGCCCATGTCGATCGCTTCGATCTGGCTCGGCGAGGCCGTGCGGATGGCCTCGTAATAGCTCTCGCAGATCATGAAATAGTCCTTGACGATGCGGCGAAAGGGCGTCAGCGACAGGATATGGGTGG
>JAKSCL010000315.1 GCA_022360615.1 Hyphomicrobiales bacterium | reverse complement strand
GCAGGGGAGCGCCTTCGACCACTCGGCCACCTCTCCGCCGCTGAAACTCGGAGTTTTGCACCGCACTGTCAACCACTGTGCGTTCTTGTTCACCGCTGCGTGCGCTTCAAGCCGCCGTTCCGGCCGGATAGGGCAGGGGGATGGGCCGGGGCAAGGGGTCAGTTTGCCGCCAGGCCCGCCGCCTCTTCAAGCGCCCGGTCAAGCTGCGGATCGGCGCCTGCGGCATGGGCCGGATCGAAGGGGACCGCGATATCGGGCGCGACGCCACGGCCTTCAAGCCGTTCGCCCGCAACCGTCACATCGGCGACGGCGACATAAAGAAGGCTTCCGTCCGAGAGGATGTTGAGCCTGCCGGAAACGACGGCGCCCGCCGTGCGCTCGCCGATGACGGGGCCGATCTCCAGTTCGCGGAAGCCATGGGCGATCAGCTCCTTGCCCGAGCGCGCGCCCTCGTCGGCGATGAGGACGACAGGCTTCGCCCAGCCCGATCCGAAGCTGACGGTTTCGCCGCCCCGGCGGATGCTGGTGAAGGTCATCACCCGGTCGGTGAAAATGTTCAGGTAAACCGGGCTCGCGCCGCCCCAGCCGCCGCGGATGTCGAGAACGAGGGCGTCGGCGTCCTTCAAGGGGCCGTAGAGGAGGGCGCCGGTCAAAATGTCCTGGTACTCCCGGCCCGCATAGGACCAGACCTGGATGTAACCGATGTCCTTGCCCCCGTGCGCGATGATGCGGGCGCTTTCGCGCATGGCGTCCTCGAACATGGTGCGGCCATCGAGAAGGACGGGCGTCGCCGTCAGGTCCAGCGTCTCGCCGGGCCGGCGCTCCACCGTGATGCGGGTCTCTTCCCCTTCCCGTCCCGCAAAGGACCGGATGGGGTGGAAGGGTTCGCCTCCCGCGGCAACGATCCGGTCGCCCTTCAGGATACCCGCTTCGCTCGCCGGAAAGCCCGCGAGAACGCCGGTCACGAAATGGCCGTCGGCCCGGCTGTCCAGCATCACGCCGATCCCGGCATAGAGCGGCGCGCCGTCCGTCAGGAAAGGCGCCATGCGTTCGGCAAGCCTGTCATTGCCGGGCAGGAAAACGCCCGCGAGCTGATACCAGTCCGGGCTGTCCTGCGTGATCAGCCTTGTGTGGGAGGTCTCAAGCCGCGCCAGCATGGCGTTCACCTCTTCGGCGAAAGCTGCGCTGTCCATCTCCGGCGCGATGCGGGCGCGGTGCTCCGCCGTGACGGCATCCCAGTCGAGACCGTTCATCTGAGGGTCGAAGAACTGCCGCTCGACGATGCGGGCGGCCTCGTCGAAGACGGCGAGACGGTCCTGCGCCAAGGCCGGCCACGCCGGTGCGGCGAGGCAGAGCGCGAAGGCGGCGTATCGTGCGAGGTCGGGTGCGGTGCGCATGTGTTGCAGCGGTCCCTTCAGTCCTGTTGAACGGCCGCCATTTACGGGCCGCGTTCGGGTCTGGCGATGCTGCATAGATATGGCGGGCGGGGGCGGGTTGCACCGCCCGGTTTCGCCGCATGCCGGTAAACCGGGCGCGGTTGGCCTGCGATTTCTGAACAGCTAGGCTCGTATCAGGACAGGAGCAAGGTCGGCGCATGTTGTGGTTGGCCTGCGATTTCTGAACAGCTAGGCTGCCGCACCCTCGACCAAGCGCTGAAGACGGGTTGTGGTTGGCCTGCGATTTCTGAACAGCTAGGCTGTTCTTCTGCATCGCGGTGTGAAGGTCGTTGTTGTGGTTGGCCTGCGATTTCTGAACAGCTAGGCTAAAATCCGGACGGTAAGCGCTATCGGTTGGGTTGCGGTTGGCCTGCGATTTCTGAACAGCTAGGCCGGTGCGCCGATGAGACGCGCAACCGAATGGTTGCGGTTGGCCTGCGATTTCTGAACAGCTAG
>JAKSCL010000145.1 GCA_022360615.1 Hyphomicrobiales bacterium | reverse complement strand
TTCTCTCTTAACAGAAGATGCCGGGCGCAAGCGCCTGCTTCAGGCTGGTGATGTACGATGCCATGTCCGTCATCAATCAGCAATTCCTGAAGCCACAACAGCGCTTCATCCGGTGTCTTTATGGCAATGTGTGACATTTGCCGCCCATAACGGTCGAGACCGAACCCGTAGGCAGCCACGCGCTTGCCGTTGAGACGGTCGCGCACGTGCCCGGCAAGGCGTGTGGCATCTGCGGCCGTCACGCCAATGGTCCGAAGCACATTGCCGTCTTCGGTGACGACATCACCGTTGGCACTCACGGATTCAATGCGATGCATATCCGGCTTGCCTTCAAGGCAAGCATGCGGGCTTTCGGTAGCCACGGCCGCCCTTGTAAAGGCGAGCATGACACATGCGGCGGCGGTCAGATATCTCACGCGTTTCGCGGGGTCCTGATTCCTTTTTTCCTCCGTCTATCGGAAAGAAAGGGCGGCTGCACCTGCCCTTTTTTACCGCCCCGGCCTTTAGTTCGCGCCGGTTGCCGAGGCCGTTTCCGGCGTGCAGAGGCCGCTCGCCTGGATCAGGCCGAAGCCATAGACTGGATCCTTTCCTTCCTCCCCGAGATCAAGACTATCGGCCGAAAGAGCGTCGAGGACACCGTCCGGGTTCTTGAGATCCTTCCTGTCGCCGAGAAGGGCGACCGCCGCGGTCACAAAGGGGACTGCGAAGGAGGTGCCGGTCTTGAACCGCGCGCCCCTGATCGAGGCGGCTGTCCAGACATTCACGCCCGGCGCGGCGAAATCGATATGGTCGCCGCGCCCGGCCCGCCGGTAGACGCGCTTGTTGTTGTCAATGGCGGTTACGGTGATGACGCCCGGATAGGCGCCGGGAAAGGCCGGATCGGCCTTCGGGCCCGCATTCCCAGCAGCCGCGACGAGAATCACACCTTCACCATTCAAATAATTGACGATGCGTTCGAGCAGCGCGTTCGGCGGGCCGGCAAGGCTGAGATTCATCACCGCCACATCGCGGTCCGCCAAAAGGTCCATGGCTTTGACAAGCGTATAGGTGTCGCTGCGCTCGTCCCTTCCGCCTGTGCGATAAAAGGCGTCCACGGCGATGACAGTTGCCTCAGGCAGAAGCCCAGGCGAACGGCTTTCGTGCGACCCAATCAGGATAGCGGCGACCGCCGTGCCGTGCTGACGGCTCGACTCCCGCAATCCTTCCTCGGCCGCGTTGATGACTTCTAGGTTCGCGCCAGCAAAGGTCTCATGTTCGGCATTGATGCCGGTATCGATGAGGCCGATGCGTATACCGGGCCTGCAGGCGCCAGTTTGGTCGTGTGGCGAGGGCCAGTTGACCAATTGTGGCGCGACGCAGCTTGGTTCCGGTCCGATGCAGGCTGGCTCGGCTGGAGGAGATACGTTCGCCGCCTGGATGTTATCGGGGCCTTGGCCGGTCCGGTAGTAGTGATTGAAGTCAACGGCGGCTTGCGGTTCGACGGCAGCGATTGCCGCACGTGCATCCTCAAGCGATGTGGCTCCAGGCACTTGAAGGCGCACGACGGTGACGCCGAGGCTTTGGACCGTGTCCTGCTGTAAAATCGCGTAGCCCTGCGTGACAAGGGCGTTGATCTGCGCATCGCTCAAGCCCAGTGCGACCACTTCACGGTCAGCCCGTTCCTGGAGGACGGGTGCCGCCGGTGCCGCGCGTCGTGCCCGGGGCCGCGACGTCCGTCTCGGGCGGGTCACGCGCCGCAAGGTCCTTACTGCCGGGGCGTTCCGGAAATTGGGTGGGCGAAAGTTTGACCGGTTTTCCCGGTCAAAGAACCTGTCGAAGCCGCCGTCAGCACCAGCGCCGCCACCGGAGCCACCGCTTCCACCGCCGGAACCGCCGCCTCCACCGCCGGAACCGCCGCCTCCACCGCCGGAACCGCCGCTTCCACCGCCGGAACCACCGTCGCCATCGCCGTCTCCATCACCGCCGTCGCCATCGCCGTCTCCATCACCACCGTCGCCATCGCCGTCTCCATCACCGCCGTCGCCATCGCCGTCGCCGTCACCACCGTCCCCATCACCACCATCGCCACCGTCCCCATCACCACCATCGCCATCATCGGCGAGGGCGGTTGACATGCTTTGCTGCGGGAGGTCGGGCCAGGCCGATGCAATGGTCATTGCAAATGAAAGCGCACCGATGCAGAGGAGGTTTTTGAAAAGCGAAATGGGCATTGGCTACCCTTCGTGTGGTTTGCCGGTTCGTTGGATAGAGTGTTCTTTGAGCACCAACGCGGCTAATTAAGATTTATTCCGGTCTCTTAACCGGAATATGGAGCAACGTCTTTCGGGGGCGACATGTCCGATGACTTTGGGGGAATGCTGATTGCGCTGCTCCCCAATTTGCGCAGGTTTGCAATTTCATTGTGCCGTTCACGCGATGTGGCCGATGATCTTGTGCAGGTTACCTGCGAGCGGGCGCTTGCCAACCGTGCCAGTTTTGAGCCGGGCACACGGTTCGACGCCTGGATGTTCCGCATTCTACGCAATGCTTGGATCGATCAAACGCGCCGTTTGAAAACTCAAGGCACGGTAATCGATATTGAGGACGCGCACACGCTCATTGGGGACGAAGGCGAAAAGTCTACCGGAAACCGCTTGATGTTGAGCGCCACACTGAAGGCCATCGATGCCCTGCCGGAGGATCAGCGCGAAATTATCCTGCTCACCTGTGTGGAAGAGATGTCATATAAGGAAACCGCCGAGGTTCTTGACGTTCCCATCGGCACCGTCATGAGCCGGCTTGCCCGCGCGCGCAAAAAAGTTGCTGAGGAATTGGGCATAAAAAAGGGAATAAACGGGTCGCCAGATCGTTTTGATGATGAGGAAGAAACATCGGAATGACCGATTGGGGCTTGGACGACGACATGCTGATGGCTTTTGCAGATGGCGAATTGGATGCCAAAGAGCGGGAAGCCGTGGAAAAGGCAATGGCGGCGGATGAGGCGATCGCCCAGCGCGTGCAGATGTTCATCGAAACGCGCGCCTGTGCCAAGGAGGCCTTTGAACCCATGCTCGATGAGCCGGTGCCGGATGCGCTGGCAGCCAAGATCAAGGATATGGTGGCTGCGTCTGAGGCCGCTTCGGCGCATGCTGATCCGGGCCAGGAGACCGACAATGTGACGGTCTTGAAACCGAAATCCGATCTGGCGAAGCCAGGCGGTGCGCCTTACTGGTCGCTGCCGCTTGCTGCATCCATCGCGTTGGTTGCCGGTGCAGCCGCGGGTTTTATCACGGGACGCGGTGGCGATGTGCAGACGGGCGGCACTCATCTTTCGATGTTAAATGCTCCTGCTTTCAGCCAAGCGCTCGGGAGTGTTGGCTCCGGCGATGAACGCCCCTTTGAGGATGGCGGGCGATTCCGCGCGATTGCCTCATTCCGCGATGACGACGGCACGTTCTGCCGTGAGTTCGAACTCGATGAATCGAATGGTTCGACCGTCGTCGGCGTCGCTTGCCACGGCGGCGCGGAATGGCAGCTTCGTTTTAGCGTCGTCGCCGGAAAGACAGATGCCGGTTATGCGCCTGCATCCTCGCTTGAAGCGCTCGATGCCTATCTCGGCGCTGTGGGTGCGGGTGAACCGCTATCGACCGAAGACGAAGCGGCCGCCTTGCGGGAATTCGACTGATGTCCCGGGCGCCTCGGCGGCTTTGGCCCTGCGTCGTCAGTGTTTCTCGCGCGGGGGCTAGGCGTTGGGGTGGGTCCGAGAGGAGTTCTTTTATCCTTGAAGATGCCTTCTCGCTCTCTCGGCAGGCGTGTGCGGCTAACCTTCGAGGCGGATGCGCGGGCTTTCCTCAAGATAGGGTAAAATGCGTGAAACGCGTCGCATGGTGCTCTTAAACCTGCACCGGGACCCGCTCCGGTAACCGGAGCGGGTCCCGGTGTGTTTCGCAGCCATTGTCAGCTCGCAGCGGCGTAGCGTTGGGCGTCCAAGCCTGTCCAGTGGATGATGAAGCCCGGGTTGGTCAGCTCCTCAATGGAGAGGACAGGCACGGGCGAGGCGGCCGCAGTCTCGCGTTTGGCAAGCGGCGAGCGCGTCATCGCCCCCGTTATTCCCATCATCGTATGGCCGTTTCCGGTGAGGTGCGCCGCGCCCGAAACCGCCCCCATGGCGTCATTCGCCGCAAAGAACGTACCGGAGAGCATACCGGTGAACGGGGTTGATCGCGCAAGCGCCGCCGTTTCCTCTTGATAAAGGCCATCGGCGATTTCAAGCACAATGACCGAGCAACCTTCGCTTACGAGTGCTTGGGTAAGCGTCGACGCGATCGCCATTAGAGCCTTAAGGCTTATGCCGAAGGTGGAGGGATGGCCCGCATCGGTGAAGTCGAGCGCCATGGCCGCGCCCGAATCGCGCATCAGCCAGAGGTCGCCGCCGGCGCCGGTCCCCGTTATCTTTGCAGCGCCGACTTTATAGCCGGCAAGCCTGAAACCCTTCACCAGGCTGGCCGCCGTTGTCGTTTTGCCGGCGTTCATGCTGGTGCCGAAGACGGCAAAGATGGGAGGAAGCGGCCGCGCCGGGCGCGGCGCGATGGCGTAGTCCGCCAGGTTGAGCGGTTCGTGCTCCACATCGCCAATCAGACCGACGGGTTCGATTTCAGTCGGCCCGGCCAGGCGGTCGTGCCAGGCGGTTGCCGTCGCTGCAAGGCCGCCGGCCGCCACCATATGGCAGGGTTCCAATGCGTCCGGCACATAGGCCTCGTACTGGTCGGGAGCGTAGCGGTTGCCATAGGCGAGCATGACTTCATCGCCCGGGAAGAGCTGGGCCTTGCGGCCTGTGGGCAATTCGATCCGCTTGTGCGAGCCGAGCGTCGTGACCCGCGCCAGAACCAGATCGCCAACCTTCGGCGTCCGGTCCGGCAGGAGCAGCGTTCTCATTGCGCAAATCGGCACGCGGCGCGTTGAAAACGCGCGCTTTGCATTGCGGATACGGTTCTTGTCCAGGATCTTCATCGTCGTCCCCTCTGGTTGACGGACTCTTCCTGCCGCTCAGGAGCGGGCTGGGGGAGGAACGGACGCCGCCCTGCTGTTATTCCGATGGCAGTTCGGTTTTTTGTGCGGGGAGGGTCGGAGCAAGCCCTCAGCATGCAGGATTTGCAATCCGACACGGGTGCTGGGCAGCCGTCTTAATTCGTGGTTTCGCTGGCCGCGCAAAAATGCCGTTCGAAAGAGTGAATGAAGATTGGCGACCCCGAGAGGATTCGAACCTCTGACCTACAGATTAGGAATCTGCCGCTCTATCCTGCTGAGCTACGGGGCCGTTCCATGATCATGCCCGCTGGACAGCCCCCTCGCAATCCCCGTTCGCCCCATGGCCGCCCATGCGCAAAACCGTTACCGTAAATCACGAATAACGTGTTAACCGGCGCCGTGTGTGCAATCATCCGGTTGCTTTGAAAAGGAAGACTTCATCGTGAATTTCGACATGGTGCAGGTGGAGGAAACACCTTACCTCTATGAAGAGCGCACATGCGGCATGGATCCCAAGGACATCAGCGCCGCCATGGGAGACGTGTTCCACAGTGTGATGGCCTTCATGAAGGCGCACGGTATCGCCCCAGCGGGTCAGGCGATGTCGGTCTACTACACCTACGATCCGGACAAGATGACGTTTCGCGCCGGCTTCTCCGTGCTACCGGAGGACCTTGCGAAGGCGGAAGGCACGGTGAAGGCCGATGTCACCCCGGCCGGCAAGGTCCTGTCATTTGTCCATACCGGGCCTTATTCGGAGCTGAGAAACAGCTACGGCGAGATGATGACGTATGCCGAGCAAAACGGGCTCAAAATCAGAGCACCGGCCTGGGAGGTCTATGTCAACGATCCCGCAACCGTGCCCGAAGAAGAACTCCGGACGGACGTTTTCGTTTCGCTTGCCTGACCGGCCATATTGGCGCCTGCAAGGCGCACAATTCGATGATGCGTCACGGCTTGTTGAAAACATCCATTTCCGGCTTTTCAGAAACTGTTTATAAGCGAGGCCGTTTTTCGATCCGGTTGATTGAGCCCGCTCGGTCCATTTGAGCGGGAAAGAAAGGAGCGCGGCGTGCCGGTTTCGGGTTTTCGCCGTCATGTGCCCCGGAACATCTTTCATGGCTTACGCGGTGTCATGGCTTACGCCGCCGTGGGCCTGTTTTGCTTGGCGTTCCTTTTTTCCATAGGGCCTCAGACCTACGCGATCGCCCAAGAGGCGGCGCAAACCGCGCCTGTTTCCGGGGAGCGGTCCCAAGGGCAGCCGCCGCCGGGTGCGGATACTCAGGCCACCGATTTTGAGGCCGAACACGCGCAACCTGTGCCCGAACCGGAAACTGGGCAACCGCCGGCGGCCGCGCCTGCCTTCGACAACATCACCGCTCTTGCAAGCCGGGTCGAGGGTTTGCGCGTTCGTCTCGGTCAGGCGGAAAGCGCTTTCTCGCGTGCAGGGCTGACCGATGCCGATATGCTGCGGATCGAAGCCGAGTTGACCGAGATCGCCGCTGAAACGCGGGTTCTTGTCGCCGAAATCGAGCCGATCGTTTCGAACGCGGAGGCAAGGCTCGCGGAGCTTGGCCCGGCGCCCGAGGATGGCGAACCGGCAGAACCGGAAACGATCGCAGCTGAGCGCGTGCAGCTCTCAGCGGCGCTTGCCGAACGGGAAGCGGTTCTGCGTAACACGCGGCTTTTGACCGTGAGGGCCGACCAACTCGCCGGGCAGATGCAGCAGCTGCGCCGCGACCAGTTCACCGAACGCTTGTCGGAGCGGACCAGCAGTATCCTGTCGCCGCTTCTTTGGCATGAAGCTCTTGCCGATTTGCCGGCGTTTTTCCGGGGGCTGGGTTTGCTCTTGAACGATACGGTCGCGGCATTGCCCGGCAGGGTTCAGGGCGCGGACGTGATTGTGCTCGTGATCGGCGTGTTCGCGATCGCCGCCGTCACTGTTCTGTTGCGCCGGGCGATTGCCGGTTTTGCACTGCGCGATCCAGACATCGACGAGCCGGATATCTCGCAAAAGGCCGTCAAGATCGCCTGGATGTTCGCCGCTAATGCGATCATTCCCACGGCTGCATTGGTGGGTTTCGCCTTTCTCACGGGCATCCTCGACGTCTTCAATCCACGGTTCGAGACACTTCTGCATAGCCTCATTGTGGGCGCTGGCGTCATTCTCACTTTTACTGTGCTTTCAACCGGATTCCTTGCACCGGCCCAGCCGAATTGGCGGATCGGAAAGTTTTCGGATCGCTACGCCCGGGGCGGCGCCACGGCGATACGGTTCATCGCCGTTGTGCTGGCCGCCGATATCTTCCTAGCGGGCGCAGGCGACGTGCTTCTCATGCCCGTTGCGTCGGAGATCGCCGTCAGCGGTTCGGTCGCGATGCTGGTCGGTATCGGAGTTTTGGTTGCCCTTCAAAGGATTTCGGCGGGCAGGCGCGAGGCCGAAGAGGAAGACGGGCAAGCGCCAGTGCCAGCGCCAAGCGCCGACTTGGGATTCGTCCGCTGGCCCTGGATCAGGATAATTCTCTGGTTTACCGCCGTTATCGTCATCCTCGCGACGCTGGCGGGCTTCGTCGCCCTTGCTTCGTTTCTCGCCCGCCAACTGGCGGGCTTCAGCCTCATCATGGTGTTGCTTTGGCTGCTTGTGCGGCTTTCCGATTACGCCTTCACCGTGGGTTTGAAAACGGGCACGCCGGCCAATCGCTCCTTGAGCATAAGCACGGGATTTTCTCCGCCCGCGCTGGAGCGGTTCGGTATCGTTCTCTCCGGGCTGAGCCAGCTTGTTCTGATCCTGCTGGCCGTCGTTCTGATTGCAACGCCCTGGGGGTTTTCGACCGTCGACTGGGTCGGTTTCATCAATCGGAATTTTGCCGGCTTCCAGGTTGGCGAAATCCGGATCTCACCAGCCCGATTCCTGGCCGCGGTGGGTGTTGTCGTCATCTTCCTTCTGCTTTTCCGGGTGTTCCGGAACTGGCTTGAGAAACGCTATCTCCCAAGCACTAATTTCGATCCGGGCCTGCAGAATTCAATCGCGACCATTATCGGCTATATCGGGGTGATCGTCGCCGCGATTATCGGTTTCGACTATATCGGCCTTGACGTTGAAAACCTCGCCTTGGTCGCAGGCGCGCTTTCCGTCGGTATCGGCTTCGGGCTGCAAAGTATCGTTTCGAACTTCGTCTCCGGCATCATTCTTTTGGCAGAGCGGCCGATCCGCGCCGGCGACTGGATCATCGCCGGCGATTATGAAGGCACGGTGCGCAAGATCAGCGTGCGTTCGACGGAAATCGAGACCTTCGACCGCGCTTCCGTGATCGTTCCGAATTCCGACCTCATTACCGGCACAGTGAAGAACTATACGCATCTGAACACGATCGGGCGGGTGATCATCAATGTGGGCGTCGGGTACGATTCGGATCCGGAACAGGTGCGTGATCTTCTTCTCAATACAGCCCGTGAAAACAGCGGCGTGCTTGCCTATCCGGAGCCCCGCGTCTTTTTCCAGGATTTCGGGGCGAGTTCGCTTGATTTCTCCCTTTACGCTTTTTTGGTGGATGTGAACTCCACTTTGACAGTCCGCAGCGATCTGCGTTTTGCGATTTTGAAAGCGCTGCGCGAGGCAGATATCGAGATCCCATTCCCACAGCGTCATCTCACCTTGTCGTGGGACGAGGCAAAGGCTGCGGCGCACAGGTTCGGCGAAGAGGAGAGGTCGGCTTCATGACGAGTACTTTTGAGATTCCGCGCCTTTCACGGCGCTGTTTCGGTGTGTTCTGTGCAGGTTTCGCGGTAAGCGCCTGCATGGGCGGACCGGAGGGGCCGGCCATCTACGCCAACCTTTCGCAGGCCGGGACGGCATTGAACGCAGGCGAAGCGGCGTCTCTTATCAATGCCTACCGGCAAACCGAAGGGCTTGCGCCCGTAAGGGTGAACAACACGCTCATGACGGCAGCCACTACCGAATCGCGGGCGATCGCCGCCAAGGCAGGTGCTGCGGGCCGGGTTGCGCCGATACCGGGTCTGAAGGACCGTCTCGCGGCATTGGGTTATAACGCCGTGTCGGTCGAACAGAATGTCAGCGCGGGTTATTTCACGATGGCGGAAGCCTTCAGCGGCTGGCGGCAGAGCGATAGCCATCGCGATACGCTTCTTGCGCCGGCCGCCAGCGATATGGGGATTGCGGCGCTACGCGTTCCCAATGCAAAATACAAAGTCTATTGGACGCTGATCATGGCGGCGCCCACCGGAGCCGCATAGCGTTCTGATATAAGCCAATGCTAACGCCTGCCCCCGATTACGGGTCGCTCGTCCAGGCATTCCGATGGGCGATCCCTGACCGCTACAACATCGCGAGAAGCGCTTGCACCGCTTGGGCGGTGCGCGACCCCGAACGCCTTGCCCTCATCATGGTGGAGCGTGACGGATCGGTGCGGACGTGGACATATCAGGGCCTTGACCGCGCCTCGAACCGGTTTGCAAACGTTTTGAGGGCGCATGGCATTGGGCGCGGCGACCGGGTTGCGATCCAGTTGCCGCAAACGGCCGAAACGGTGATTGCCCACTTCGCCGTTTACAAGCTTGGTGGGATCGCGGTCCCGCTTGCGGCGCTTTTCGGTGTCGATGCCGTGCGCTACCGTCTTTCCGACAGCGGCGCGAAGGCCTTTGTCACAAATGGAATTGGCGTTGAAAAGCTGAACGGCGATTTATCCGGGCTTTCAGGGCTGGAGCGGGTCTGGAGCATCGATGGTCATGCAACGCTCTCAGGCGCGGGTGGTGAAGCCCGCGATCTTTGGACGGATGCGCGGAACGCGTCCGATGTTTTCGACATGGCCGATACCGGACCCGACGACCCGGCGCTCATGATCTATACATCCGGAACGACCGGGCCGCCCAAGGGTGCGCTTCATGGCCACCGCGTGGTTCTTGGCCATCTGCCGGGTATGCAGATGAGCCACGATTTTCTGCCGCAGGCCGGCGACCGGTTATGGACGCCCGCTGACTGGGCTTGGGCGGGCGGTCTTTTGAACGTGGTTCTGACCGGCCTTCACCTGGGTGTCCCCATTGTCGGTTCCGCGCAGCAAAAATTCGAGCCCGATTGGGCCTTCGACCTGATGGCGCGGCAGGGCGTTCGCAACACCTTCCTGCCGCCGACGGCCTTGAAGATCCTGAAAGGCATAGAAAACCCAAGGGCGCGTTACACACTCAATCTCAGGTCGGTCGGATCGGGCGGCGAGGCGCTTGGCGAGGCCGTCTATCATTGGGCTCAGCAAGCGCTCGGCATGACCATCAACGAATTCTACGGCCAGACGGAGTGCAACCTTGTGCTGTCTTCCGCCGTATCGATTGGGGTGACGCGGGCCGATGCGATCGGCAAGCCGGTGCCTGGACATCAGGTGGCGGTCATCGGTGGAGACGGCGCACCGGTTACAGCCGGTACGCTGGGCCAGATCGCTGTAAAGCGTCCAGATCCGGTGATGTTCCTTGAGTATTGGAATAAGCCGGATGCGACCAGGATGAAATTCATCGGCGACTGGATGACGACCGGGGATCAGGGCCTCATGGATAAAGACGGCTATGTTCACTTCGTCGGTCGTGACGACGACGTTATCACGAGTGCAGGATACCGGATTGGGCCGGGCGAAATCGAGGACTGTCTGTTGACCCATCCCGCCGTGGCCCTCGCGGCTGTCATCGGCAAGCCCGATCCGGTGCGCACCGAAATCGTCAAGGCGTTTATCGTTCTTGCCGATGGCTATCTGCCGTCGGAAGCGTTGGTGACGGAAATCCAGGCACATGTTCGCGAGCGGCTGGCGGCGCACGAGTATCCGCGCGAGATCGCCTTCATCGATGAGATGCCGCTCACCACAACGGGCAAGGTCATCCGCCGCGCATTGCGGAAGGATGCTTAGAGCCGACCGACGCTTGTTGAAGCGGGTTCAGCGCAACACAGCCAAGTGAGCGGGTCTCATCAACCCCCGGTCCAGGTTTTCCGGTCTTTCAGCTTCTTTAGCGCCGTCTTCGCCGTTTCGCGTAGCTTTAGCCGGGTCTTCAAGAATGAAGATGTCATAAACAGTGCGTTGCTTGCGCCCGTGTTCTCACCGGTCGCCACCAACGCATCCATGAAAGGTATACGGTCGCCAAAATAGATATCCGCCATGGAGACGGCATCGGAGGCGCAGGAATCGATGAGCATGATACCGCGCTTTACCAGATCCTCGGCCAAGTCCAGGATCAGCAGGCCGGCCGGGGAGAAAGCGGCGAAGTTTTCATCGAACGCCGTCTTCCAGATAAAGGCGGAGCCGCCCGCTGTAAGCGTGATGAACATGGCGATGGGTTTGCCGTCGACACGCAAGGCATGGACGATGACCTCGACCGGGAAGGCCGTATCGCTGACATAGGTACGAAAAAGGTTTGCCGTGTCCGCATTCAGGGCCATTGCCGTTCCCCCGCGTCCCTTCCACCCGGCCTGTTCCAGCTCCGGAAAGGCAGCGGCCGCATCGGCCCGGTCGCGGGCTCCGGTATGGGTAGTGACGGTCACGTCGCCTCGTTCCGCCAGACGCCGCCGCAAGCGGCGCAGTTCCTTGCGCTTTTTCGTGGACAGCGGAAGTGAGAAACTGGCCTCCTCGGCGGGATCGATCGCAACACCGGCGCGCGTCCTTTCAGAGATCACCGATAGCCCGCCAGACCGTTCAGAGAGTGCCTTGAAAAGGGCGGTAGCGGCCGGTTCGGCGTTCGGCAGGATGGGGAGCCGCAAAAATGGAAGAGCATTCGCCGATAATCCATCGAGAAGCCCATGCCAGATGGCCACAGGCTCCGCGTGGTGGATGAACGGCATGGTGAGCGGGCTGAAAGGGTTCGTATAGGCGCTGGCACGACGCTGGCCAAGCGGCAGGCTCCGGCCCATTGTCACTGGCATGAGTGCTCGCAGTGTTCCACGCCGGTCACGGAGCGAAACCACTTGGATTTTAAGCGCGCGCGCGAGCCTTGCACCCGCCTTCACACAGGCGGGGTCGTAATAGGGGTTCGGCGAGAGCGCCTCGGCCATCAAAGCATGCCACTCGGCCTCGCCGATCTCGCCGGGCTCAACCAGCGCAAAGCCGGAGCGCGCACGATTGGGCCTTAAAGGCGCAGCATCGGTCCGCTTCGCCTTCGTCTCCTCGCGGCGGAGCAGCAGGCCCTCACCATCCGCCTGTAAGCCCCTCGATGAAATAGGCGCGCCTGTCATGGTGCGGTTCCAGCCTTGTCCTGCTTTTTTGTCTCAGTTTCCCGCACGGGCTTGTGCCAGAGCATGACATTGAGGCCGAGCCCGCGTTTCATCGCCCAAACCAGCAAGATCGATTCCACGAGATAGGCCGCAGTTGTTGCAGCCGCAGCGCCATAGATGCCCCAATGCGGGATGAGGAGAATGTTCGCTGCGATGTTGAAGACAAAGGCGCCGGCATAAATCCTCGCGCAGAGCCCCTGTTTCCCGACCACGTTCAACAAACGCTCGGCCGGACCGGTCGCGGCGCGGGCCAAGAGGCCGATTGCGAAAATGAACATCACCGGATGGCCCGCCGTGAAACCTTCGCCAAAAAGCGATAGGATTGGCTGGCCGACGATCAAAAGGACGGCCACCCCGAGAAGCGATGGCCAGAATGTCCAGTGGACCACACTGCGCGTAAAGGCCTCCAACCGGTCATGGTCGCCGCGTGCGTAATATTCTGAGAATTTGTGGGCGGAGGCGGCGGCAACTGCGAAATGAACCATGGCGACAAGCGCCAGCGTTTTGATTGCCGCGTAATAAACGCCAACTTCCTCCGGCGAGCGCAGCGCACTCAGTGCCAGCACATCGGCATGCGTCATCAAAAAGAAGAAGCTTTCCACCAGAAAGATCGGTGCCGAAACGCCCAGCCATGTCTTGATTTTGTATTGGCGTGAACCGGAGGGAACCTCCTTATTGAGGCGCCGTCCAAGGAGGAGATGCTGGATAATCGCGGTCAGCCAGCACGCGGCGATCGCCGCATAAAGGGCTGTGTCGGCCCCCATCGACGCACCCGCTGCGAAGGCAGCGATCATCAGAGCCAATAACAGCAGCGGCCGAACGAGATAAACGGGAACGAGCGCAAGATTGATCCAGTTGTAAGTGCGCGCGACGCCATCGGCCACATCCGACATCGTATAAGCGGGAATGCAAATGAGGCCGAGGAAAAGCGGCAGCACATAGGGTGAGGCGATCAGGCCGCCGGCGATGTGAACGATGGCCGCACAGGCAAGCGCTGCAATCGACGCGATCGCAACCGGCAGCCATCGTACGGTGGTGATCACGCCACGCAGCAAGGCGCTTTCACCGCGTTCCTTGTATTCGGGGACAAACCGGGCAATCGACACTGAAAAGCCGAGGCTGGATATGCCGCCGAAGATCAGAACGCACGACCAGACAAGGACATAAACGCCGTAGTCTTTCTCGCCGAGAAGGCGGGCAATGAGGATCTGTGCGCCGTAGATGATGCCCGCGCTGATGACCCGGATGGCAAAGGCGTTCAGCGCGGTGCGCTGGGCTCGTGCGTCATCGTGTCTTCCGCGCACAATATCGCGCAACACGCTGCGCCCGCGATTGATGAGCGCGGCTGCGCGGGCGCGTCGACGGTTTTCCGGATCATGGCCGTCGGCAAAGACAATGCTCACGATGGGCGGGCCTTATCGCTCTTCGTCAAGGCCTCCGCCATATCAGGAAGTCTTTAAAGAATTTTCCGCATATGGATTGAAATGTGTTCTCTGTACAATTTATACGGGAATTAGTTACGGGGATGGCAAAAAATGGGGCATTTTTTAGACTTTTTTTAATTAAAAATATCAATATTGCCGCATCGTACGCAAAGGCACACCCGTGCACATCAAAATGGAAGCGATAGGAATGCTGCAACGAGTTTCCAAGTTATCCATCGTGGCAAAGAGCGCGCTGGTCGTCGTTGTCATGAATGTCCTCGTTATTGCCGTGATAACGACTGCGGTAGTGAACCAACTCAGTCAGGAAACCCGTAATCGCGTGATCGCCTCTCAGGAAATGAGTTTGCGGGCGGCCGCAACGATTTTCTCGAGCGAACTTGAGGGTCTCGATGTGACCTGGTCCTCCGATGGCCAGGTGGAGCGCTTGACAATCGATGAAATCCCGGAATTCGCCTCGCATGAGATCATCGACCGCGTTGGCCGTCTGACCGGGGAGACCGCAACGATTTTTGCCTGGCGGGATGCCGAACAGGATTTCCTTCGTGTCACCACGAACATCGTGAAGGATGATGGAAGCCGTGCCGTTGGGACCTTTCTCGGTCAGGGCGGCAAAGTGTATCCGGTCCTAACGGAAGGTGAAACCTTTCGCGGTGAAGCGGTCATCCTCGGCGTACCCTATTACACGATCTACGCCCCGATCTTTTCCCCGACCGGTGATGTGCTGGGCATCCTTTACGCCGGGGTGCAAAAAGAACGAATCGATTCCGCCCTCTGGTCGCTTGAGAAAGCGATCGCCGTCGTCGCAGGCATTATGACGGCTATCAGTATCGCCGCCGGTATTTTCATTTTCCGCCGCATGCTGTTCCCCGTTAAACGCCTGGCCGAGGTGGTCCACGATCTGGCGGGCGATGAGGAAATCGACCAGGTGCCTTACACGTCGCGCGGCGATGAGATCGGTAACATGGCCCGGGCGATGGAAGTGTTCCGCGAGGCGCGGGAAGAACGGACGAGGCTGCTTTCAGAGCAGGATCGTCAACGCGGTGAGGCCGATTCGCGTCAACTGGCTGTCGATAAGTTGATCGGCGAATTCCGTGAAACCGCAACGGGTGTTATTGCGCACCTTTCCGAGCGCGCAGGAGACATGCAGTCAACAGCGCAGGCCCTCACAGGCGTGGCCGAGGCAACGAGCGGGCGGGCAACGGCCGCCTCTGCCGCCTCTGAGGAAGCCTCCTCCAACGTTCAAACGGTTGCAAGCGCGGCGGAGGAACTGAGCGCTTCGATCGAGGAAATCGCCCAGCAAATCGGCAAGACCACGGAAGTCGTGCAAAAGGCGAACACCGTCACTGAGGACACGAATCAAAAAGTCGGCGGGCTTGCCGAAGCCGCTCAACGGATCGGCGATGTGGTCTCTCTCATCCAGGATATCGCCGAACAGACCAACCTGCTTGCGCTCAATGCCACCATCGAGGCGGCCAGGGCCGGCGAAGCGGGCAAGGGCTTTGCGGTTGTTGCTTCCGAGGTCAAGGACCTGGCGGCGCAG
>JAKSCL010000052.1 GCA_022360615.1 Hyphomicrobiales bacterium | reverse complement strand
CTCCAATAATTCTTCCGATTTTGTTTGCAGTAGTTGCCAGTGGAATATATACATTTTCTTCTTTGATAAGATGATAGACTGTGGCACAATCTCCAGCTGCGTAAACATTTTCTAGATTGGTTTGACCAAATTCGTTTATAATGATCGCACCATTTTTCAGCATCTCAATACCTGTATTTTGTAAAAACGCAGTATTTGGTCTTACACCAGTGCTGATTATTACAACATCTGCTTGATATGCTCCTTCATCTGTAATTACTCCTGTTACTTTACTATCTCCTTTTAGAGCTTTCACTGTTTCTTTTAAGTGTAAATGTACTCCATGGCTTGCTAATTCTTTTTCCATAATATCTGTAATTTCTTGATCGAACGAATCAGGTAGTATTCGCTCATCCAATTGAATTAAGTGCACATTTTTACCTGATTTTTTAATCGCTTCGACAAGCTCAATTCCAATAAATCCAGCGCCAATAACTACAACTTCCTTATTTTTTGCATCCATTACTGCTTCCTTTATTCGAATCCCATCCTCTATACTCTTTAATGTATACACATTTTCCAGTGAAACATTTTCAATCGGTGGAATGATTGGGCTTGCGCCTGTAGCAATCATTAATTGATCATAGCTGTCTTCAAAAACTTCTCTAGTAGCTAATTTTGAGACCAATACTGTCTTAGTGTGAACATTAACCCCGATTATTTCATGATTGATCTTCACTTCTATACCACTTTCTTCAAACTGTTCTGCTGTTCTGGCAACCATACGATTTTTATTGCTAAAAAAATCCCCAATAAAATAGGGTAATCCACATGCTCCATAAGATACTACATCTGTTTTTTCATATACCACTATTTTTGCATCTTTTGCCATCCTTTTTGCCTTAGCTGCAGCACTCATCCCAGCAGCTACTCCTCCAATAATTACTATTTTCATAATAATCTCCTTTCACTCAGATATATTAGAGCCAATTATATATGTAAAAATAGAATCGTCCGGGAACATCTTATAGCTATATTTTATAAAGCTGAACTCTTTGAAGTCAAGTTTTTTTTAATCTTAAGGAAAGTCTCTGCTATAGATAGTAATAAATCTGAGAACACATTATCCTAACTCTGTAGAACTTCACCTCTTTCTCAACTCAAAAAT
>JAKSCL010000101.1 GCA_022360615.1 Hyphomicrobiales bacterium | reverse complement strand
TCTTTGACGGGCTGAAGCGCAGAATGCCCGATTGCCCTGGTGTTGTCAGCGCGACACGCGGCAATCACGGCCAGAGTCTCGCCTATGCCGGACGCAAGCATGGCATACCTGTCACCATCTTCGTGCCGCATGGCAACAGTTCGGAAAAGAATGCGGCCATGCGCGGCTTCGGTGCGGAGCTGATTGAATATGGGTCCGATTTCGATGAAGCCTGCGCGGGTGCGGCGGCGCACGCCGCTGAAACTGGAAAGTATTTTGCGCCCTCATTTCATGTGGATCTCGTGCGCGGAGTCTCCACCTACGCGCTCGAATTGTTCCGCACCCTGGAAGAGATTGATGCAGTCTATGTGCCGATCGGTCTTGGCTCCGGTATCTGCGGGCTCATCATGGCCCGCGACCTTCTCGGCCTTTCCACCAAGATTGTCGGCGTTGTATCGGAAAATGCGTCAGCCTATGCGCATTCCTTAAAAGCAGGCCATGTCGTTGAGACCAACAGCGCAAACACCTTCGCCGATGGAATGGCTGTGCGCGTGCCGAACCCGGACGCTCTTGAGGTTATCAGGAAGGGCGCCGAACGGATTGTCACGGTCAGCGACAACGAGGTCGCCGAAGCAATCCGGATCTATTATCGCACCACGCATAATCTGGCCGAAGGCGCGGGCGCGGCACCTTTGGCTGCGTTGATGCAGGAGCGCCAGACGATGAACGGAAAGAGGGCCGCAGTCATCCTGTGCGGCCAAAACATCGATACGGCCTGGTTTAAGACCATTCTCGATGGCGCCACGCCAGTTGCGTGAAAGTCAGAATGCCGCAGCCGCGTTTAGGATGCGGCAAAGCCTGAAAAAGTCTACACATCTATTACAACACCCCAAGCCTCTAATAGTATTATTTATTGCTTTTACTTCCTATACATCTCTTTTTTAAATAGAATAATTCTAAATTATATTATTTCTAAAGTAATAATCTATTGAAAATCTTGACACGGATAAACACTTCTGTCTCCTTAACGGTAAAATACGACGGCCTTTGATGTCGGGGCTTTTGAACCCCGTCAATTCGGGGATGAGATGTGGACCAGGCTTTCGCGCCGGCGCCGTCTGCGCAGCGCAACTTTTCGTTCGCCGCGGCCTCAGGCTGGATTGGGGGCTCGGCTTGCCTATCAAGCAAAGCGCATGACATTCCATTTCCGCGCACCCCTGTCGCGCATCCAACTGTTACCGATCAGCGCCCCTTTCCGCTCGCGTCCAACTCGCAAGGGGCAGTCATGACAGCGCCGTTTCACTCCTGCCTCTATTGCCCGCTGGAGCGTGCGCCGGAACGGCTTGTCATCGAAGGCTTGCGCCTTTGGATGGCGGGCTATGAGACCTTGGACGTTGCCTGCTGGGATCAGGCGTGGACGCTTTTTGCAAAGGAGCTTGGCGGACGTGAAGGACGCCGGGCATTTGGCGAGTTTATCCACTGGGCAAAAACCCTAAGGACGGTTTCGCCTAGCGGCCTCAACGTATTCCCCTGCCGCTGCCGTAGGCTGTCCGTCGACGAATTTCATGCCGCGGCGATGATCGCGGCGCTTCACAACAACGCACCGAAACAAGCACGGGCTTCCGCCTACGCGCTTGCCGGGCCGGGCGGACTGAACGCGGCGAACGAAGCCGCAACCTCTTTTGCCGATGTGCTGCAAGAACTCAACCAGAGGCTTATGCCGTTTCCCGAGTCCGTCGACTTGGGCGACGCGCCGCACATGGCAAAGGCGCTCTCAGCGCAACACCACTGAGACCTGGAGAGACCCAAAGAAAGAAAAAAGGGACGATCGAACATGACGACACAAGTAACACGCCAGCGTGTGCTGATGGCCGCGCTTCTGGGTGGAGCAATCGCGGCAACCGCTGCGTTCATGGGAACCGCTCAAGCCGAGGGCGAACTGAACCTCTACTCATCGCGCCACTATGACACTGATGAGCGGCTTTACTCGGATTTCGAGGAGGCCACTGGGATCACGATCAACCGCATCGAAGATTCCGCGAATGTCCTCATTGAGCGGATCAGAAGCGAGGGCGCGAACAGCCCGGCCGACGTCCTCCTTACCGTCGATGCGGGCCGCCTGTGGGCCGCTGATCAGGAGGGACTCTTCCAGCCCATTTCCTCCAGCACGCTCGAAGAAAGCATCCCCGACTATCTGCGCCATCCCGATGGCCATTGGTTCGGCTTCTCGAAGCGCGCCCGTGTCATCTTCTACGACAAGAACGAAGTGACCGACCCGCCGCAAACCTATGAGGCGCTGGCCGATCCAAAATATAAAGGCCAAGTCTGCACCCGGACGGGCTCCAACATCTACATGCTTTCGCTGCTGGCATCGATCATCGAGCACAAGGGCGAGGAAGCTGCTGAAGAATGGGCAAAAGGCGTTTGGGAGAACCGGGCCCGCGACCCCGAAGGCGGCGATACGGACCAGATTCGCGCCATCGTCTCCGGTGAATGCGATATCGCTGTCGCCAACACCTATTACTTCGCCCGCGCGCTGCGCAAGGACGTAACAGACCTTTCCGGCCAAACCGACATGGTCGGTTGGGTCTTCCCGAACCAGGATGACCGCGGCACGCATGTGAACATTTCGGGCGGCGGCGTTCTTGCCAACGCGCCGAATAAGGACAACGCCGTCAAATTCCTCGAATATCTCGCCAGCCCCGAGGCACAGAGATATTTCGCTGAAGGCAATGACGAATATCCGGTCGTCGCCGAAGTCTCCTTGTCGGCAGAGGTTCTGGGCCTTGGCGAATTCAAGCGCGACACGGTCGCGCTGACGAGCTTCGGCGAAAACCAAGCGCTCGCCCAGCAGATCTTTGACCGTGTCGGCTTCAAGTAAGCCGGCCCGCTTTAAAAAGTATCGCGTTTTCCTGATGCAGCAACGACGCTCGATCTTGACTGAAAACGCTTAATAACTCTCCGGGCGGTTACCCCCGCCACACTTAAGCCCCGGCTTCGGCCGGGGCTTTTTTGTTGGAATCCGCATCAAAACAAACTTGATGCCGTGAAAGAATACGAAGACAAACCCTGCCGACCATCAGTTCTGCATTGAGACCGCTCATCAACGATCACTATCCGAAGCATTCACACCGACCGCCTATGACTAGGATTAAATATTATCACGTCAAACTCGACTTCCACAAAGCATCATATCTCATAAGTTTAGATATAATTCGTTTGCAATCAAAAATAGAGAGGCGCTGCGCAGGAGTACATCTTTTATAAACACTTCATATTGTTTTCTTGGAGCGCATAAAATCCGGAGTCACAGATGGGTGCATGGTGGTCGGGAAGACATCACTGTATCGGCGCGGCCGTCCACGCTGCCGACCTGTTCGCCGATGCGCTACGTGTACGTTGCGAGGCGAATGGCGGTGTCATCAAGTTCGAGGATATCAATAATGTTCTCGCCGCATTTAAATCGTCCTCGAAAGTCCAGGAGATGTCAAAGAAGGTTTTCGCCCAGTGCGCTACGGCGAAGAAGACCGACCGTACGCACCTGCTGGAGAGCAACGATTACGCGGCATTTGCGCTGTTCCGCGCATTCCATCACAGCGTGGACCATGTCTTCTCGAATCAGATTCGCCGGTCCCCGCTGGTGTGGCGCGTGGACTTCGCCAAAGCCCTGCTCCAGACCGCGCAGGACGCGTTTGATGTCGATGTCACATCAGCGGCGAAAGCGGCCTATGCACGCATGAGTGTCGAACAGGGCGCTTCGCTTAGCCTTGATGATGTGCTTTTCCAACCGGAAATCGCAAAGGCCGTGGAAGCGGTGCGTGTGGCGCTCGTTAAAGCGGCAGGAAATGCGGAGCTCAAGCACCTCATCTGCAAGGCCATCAATGAAAGGTTGAGCCGGTCTCTCAACATCGTCCAGCCGCATGTTCTGCTTGTAAGCGAATCCCAAATCGGCGTTTTTCTGCAAACCGTCGACATGCACAGATTGGAAGAGTGCTGACCCGCGGGCGGCCGCGCCGCCGGTCAGCGGCACTCAAGCAGACAAGCCGCCCTTCAAGGGATCGGGCGGTTTCGATACCATCCCAGTCTTGCTATGCGTGACGCTCGACCGGGCCGTGAGAGATCCGCAGTTCCCGGCCGGCTTTCTTTCGATTTCCAAAAAGCGTCTTGAAACTCAACGATTTCAAGTCCGGCCCTTATTCTGACCCCGGCCGCGATTTGGCGATCTGGCGGCTTAGAAAGATCACCGGTATAAGCCCGACCGCGACAATGGCAAGCGAGGGCGTCGATGCCGCCGCAAGGCGTTCATCTGAGGCGAGGCGGTAGGCCTGGATGGCAAGCGTGTCGAAATTGAAGGGCCTCATGATAAGGGTGGCAGGCAGTTCCTTCGTCACATCGACGAAGACGATCATCGCGGCTGTCAGGCTGCACCCCTGCATCATCGGGAGGTGCACGCGCCGCATGGCTCCACCCGCCGTCGCACCGAGCGTGCGGGCGGCATCATCCATGGAGAGCGTAATCTTTGCGAGGCCCGCCTCGACCGTTGAAAGGGCAACTGCCATGAAACGCACAAGATAGGAAAAAATGAGCGCGGCAATCGTGCCGGTTAGAAGAAGCCCCGTCGAAACACCGAAGGTTGCCCGCATCCACGCATCGAGGGTGTTGTCGAAGGTGGTGAGCGGGATCAACAGGCCAACCGCGATGATCGAACCCGGCATCGCGTAGCCGAGGCTTGAAATCCGGCTCGCCGCCACGGTCAGCCTGCCCGGCTGAAGCCGCTGCGCATAGGCAATCACAAGCGCGATCGCCACAGCCAGAACGGCGCTCATGCCGGCGAGTGTGAATGTATTGAGGGCGAGCTGGATGTAGCGCGGGCCGAAGAGATCGTGTCCGCCGATCATTGACAAGTTGATGAGGATAATGATCGGCAAGATAAAGCCGAAGAAAAGCGGCGTCAGACAGAACAGTATGGCGCCGACCGCACGCCAGCCCTTCAGTTTGAAATAGCGCAAATCTTCATACTTCCTGCCAGCATCGAAGCGGGCGCCGCCACGCTGCGCCCGTTCAAGCGCTATGACGAGAATGACGAATGCAAGAAGCCCAACGGAAAGCTGCGCGGCCGCGATCCGGTCACCCATGGAAAACCAGGCACGATAGATTCCAGTCGTAAAAGTCTCGACGCTGAAATGGGCCACCGTTCCGAAATCAGCAAGTGTTTCCATCAGTGCAAGCGCCACGCCGGCGGCGAGGCCGGGCCGTGCAAGCGGCACGGCAATCGTAACAAAAGACAGCCAGGGTGTGCGTCCGAGGGTCCGCCCCACATCGAAAGCGGCGACGGACTGCTTCAGGAAGGCGGCGCGCCCCAGAAGATAGACATAAGGGTAAAGGACAAGCGTGAACATAAGGGCCGCGCCCTCGACCGAACGGATGTTCGGGAACCAATAATCGCGCGGCCCCCAGCCGGTCACATCCCGCAAGAGGTTTTGAACGGGACCCGGATGTTGCAGGAAATCGGTATAGGCATAGGCCATCACATAGGCCGGGATGGCCAATGGCAGCACCAAAGCCCATTCGAGGATTGCGCGCCCCGGAAAACGGCACATGGTCACGAGCCACGCCGCCCCTGTGCCGATGACGAAAACGCCGATGCCCACAAGGATCACGAGAACCAGCGTGTTCGCGATGTAACGCGGCAGCACCGTTTCCATGAGCGCCGCACCCGCACCGCTCCCGGTGCCGATGGCGGAGATGATCACACTCAGAACGGGCGTGAACAAGAGCAAGGCCAGGAAAAGCGCCAAATAGACAATGCCGCGACGCGGCTTAACCCGTTCAACGGATGCCGGACGTTCAAACGGCGAAAGTGTAAGACGCGACATAAGCTATTGTAGAAACGGGGGGTTCACGCCGCAACCGGCGGTGTTTGAACAATCCGTGTTGCGCGATCAGTCAAGCGCGCAGTTCCGGCCGGTTGGCGAAATGATCGAGCGCTTCCGGATTGGCGAGCGCTTCCTTGTTTTTCACCGTGCGGCCTTCCACCATGTCGCGCACAGCAAGCTCGGTGATCTTGCCCGATTTGGTGCGTGGAATGTCAGGCACCTCCAGAATGACGGCTGGAACGTGGCGCGGCGAGGCGCCGGTCCTGATCTGCGTCTTGATGCGTTTTGCAAGTTCTTCGTCGAATGTCACGCCTTCCATCAGCCTGACGAAAAGGATGACGCGGACATCATTGTCCCAGTTCTGCCCAATACAGATGGCCTCAAGCACCTCAGGCACTTTTTCCGCCTGGGCATAGATTTCCGCCGTCCCGATCCGGACACCGCCGGGATTGAGGGTCGCGTCGGAACGGCCATGGATGATGAGGCCGCCATTCGCCGTCCATTCGGCGAAATCGCCATGGCACCAGACATTCTCGAAACGCGAGAAATAGGCGCTCCTGTATTTCTCGCCGCTCTCGTCATTCCAGAACTTGACCGGCATCGATGGGAACGGCTTGGCGCAAACGAGTTCGCCCTTTTCCTCGCGCACGGCTGTGCCCGCATCGTTCCAGACCTGGACGGCCATGCCGAGCCCGGCATTCTGGATTTCGCCGCGATGGACGGGCTCCCACGGGTTTCCGAGAACAAAGCACGAGACGATATCCGTGCCGCCCGATATGGAGGCAAGATGGACATCCGGCCCAATACCCTCATAGACAAAGTCGAAACTCTCGGGCGCCAAGGGCGAACCGGTCGAGGTAAGGAGGCGGACGCTTGAGAGGTCGTGGGTGTCAGCAGGCCTGAGCCCCGCTTTTTTCACGGCATCGATGTATTTCGCCGAGGTGCCAAACAGCGCGAAACGCTCATCCTGAGCGTAATCGAACAAGATATTGCCGTCAGGCGCGAAGGGCGAGCCATCGTAAAGGCAAATCGTGCAGCCGCTGGCCAAAAAGGTGATCAGCCAGTTCCACATCATCCAGCCGCAAGTGGTGAAATAGAACACCCGGTCGTCGCGTT
>JAKSCL010000046.1 GCA_022360615.1 Hyphomicrobiales bacterium | reverse complement strand
CACCGGCGAAATCGACACCGAGGGGCTCGACTGTATGAACGGCACCGCCCTTATCGACATCAAACCGCATCTCGACACGATTGATATGCCGGGACAGAGCGAGGATTAGCGGTAAATCCATTGCTCGGGGATGCGCGCCTCGACGGCCTCCCCAGGCTTGATCGTCCCGGGCTTTTCAACCCATGCGACAAGCCCGCGCAGCCGTTTGGCCACTTTCGGAAAGAGCAGATCAAGCCCATCGCGGCCGTCGAAACGCTTGGCGATTGCCGCCCCGGCAAACCGGCACGGCCCGTTCTGCCGCTGAACGGCAAGCGTCACGCCGCCCTCGAAGAAAAGCAGGGTATCGGGCGGCAGAAACGAGAAATGCCGGATGCCATCCATCAGAACATTGCCTCCGATCCATTCAGCGCGCACCTGCGGCAATGCCATGGCGGCAGCGATTTCGGAGAGTTCGTCTGGGCACAAAAGGGAAAGCTGGCGTTCGTTTCGCATCTCCATACCGCGTGGATACCAAGGCTCACGCCCACCGCTTTTGCGCGTCACGCCAGCATGCCGGTCGCCGGGGATACCCTCAAAACCGAGATGCAATTCGGCAGCCTCCACGGTTTCAAAACTGTCATCGTCTTGAGTGCGGTAAACCGCTTTGACGATGCCCTCGCGTTTCGCTTTCGGCAGGATTTCAGGCTGTTCCACACGCTGGTCCATCGGCAGATCCTCCATCACGCCCGCTTCGCCACGACAAACAGTCTTGGAAAAGCAAGGAGAATATCGCCGGTCGGCAGAACGGGATAGGTCTGCGCGATGCGACGCTGATATGCATCGAGAAACGCCTTCTGCTCCACCTCGTTCAATCGGCCCAGATAAGGCCGGAGAGCCGAACCCTTGAACCATTCGACAAGCGCACCGTGACCAGCAAGCGGCACGTTGTAGACCGTCCGCCAGACATCGACCCGGGAGGCATGGCGCTTCAAGGCGGAATAATAATCCTGGGCCGGGCGAATGGTCTCGCGCCCGCCTTCAACATCGCGCAAAGCCTCCGCCCAAGGTCCCAAGGCTGCGGTTTCCGCCATCAGGCGATGGCTCGGCTCATCGAGATTGTCCGGCATCTGAACGGCAAGAGCGCCGTCGGACCTTAAATGATGCATAACCCCCACCAAAACGTCGACATGGCTTGGGACCCATTGAAAAGCGGCATTGGAAAAAATAAGATCGAGGGGCGATCGCGGCTCCCAGGCCTCGATACCTGACTCAATAAAGGTTACGTCAGGCAAGCGCCTACGCGCCTTTTCCAACATATCGGGCGAAAGATCGACCCCGGTCACGGTCGCATTGGGATACCGGCTCAGGACCAGTGCCGTCGAATTGCCGGGTCCGCAGCCGAGATCGACCGCATCGCGCACATTTTCAAGCGCGAAACCGTTGATGAGATCGCGCGCCGGCCGTGCCCTCTCCTCCTCGAAAAGAAGATATTGCTGCGCCGACCAATCCGCCATGATGCCCGGACCTCACCCCTTTCCGCGTGTCCGCGTTTTACCATGCGTGGCGTGGCGTTCCATGAACCCGATAATGGCCGCTGCCACGTCGACGCCCGTCGCCTTTTCGACGCCCTCAAGGCCGGGCGAGGAGTTCACTTCCATAACGACCGGACCGTGGTTCGAGCGCAAAAGATCGACGCCGCAGACATTGAGTCCCATGATTTTCGCCGCCCGCACGGCGGTGGAGCGCTCTTCCGGCGTGATCCTGATCCGTTTCGAATGCCCGCCCCGGTGAACGTTGGAGCGGAATTCGCCCTCCTCGCCCGTACGCTGCATGGTGGCGATGACCTTTCCGCCCACCACGACCGCACGGATATCGCTACCGCCCGCTTCCTTGATGAATTCCTGCACGAGAATGTTCACATTGGCCCCGCGAAAGGCCTCGATGACCGATTTCGCCGATTTCTGCGTTTCGCCCAGGACGACCCCGATCCCTTGCGTTCCTTCGATCAACTTGACGATGGCCGGCGCGCCGCCAACCATGCGGATAACTTCCTCGGCTTGTTTGGGATCATGCGCAAAAGCCGTGACCGGCAGTCCGACCCCTTCGCGCGAGAGGAGTTGAAGCGAGCGCAGCTTGTCACGCGAACGGGTGATGGCCACGGATTCATTCAGCGGCCAAACGCCCATCATCTCGAACTGCCGGAGAACCGCGGTCCCGTAGTAAGTGACGGAGGCCCCGATGCGGGGGATAACCGCGTCATATCCCGTCAGCTTTTCGCCATTGTACCAAACGGCGGGACGGTGCGAGGTGATGTTCATGTAGCAGCGCAGCGTGTT
>JAKSCL010000198.1 GCA_022360615.1 Hyphomicrobiales bacterium | reverse complement strand
GGGCCGCGCCCGCAAGGTCACCATCACCTCCGAGAACACCACCGTGGTCGGCGGCGCCGGCTCGGCCGCGGACCTGTCGGCCCGCATCAAGCAGATCCGCCGCGAGGTCGAGGCGGCCACCTCGGACTACGACCGCGAGAAGCTGCAGGAGCGGCTTGCGAAGCTCGCGGGCGGTGTCGCGGTGATCCGCGTTGGCGGCGCCACCGAAGTCGAGGTGAAGGAGAAGAAGGACCGCGTCGACGATGCGCTGAATGCCACCCGTGCCGCTGTTGAAGAAGGCATCGTGTCTGGCGGCGGCGTTGCACTGCTTCGCGCCTCCAAGGTCCTCGATTCGGTCTCGGGTGAAAACGACGACCAGAACGCCGGCGTCAACATCATCCGCCGCGCACTTCAATCGCCTGTCCGCCAGATTGTCGAAAACGCTGGCGATGAAGGTTCCGTCGTGGTCGGTAAGATCCTGGAAAACGGCGCGGCCACTTTCGGCTTCAACGCACAGACGGGCGAGTATGGCGATCTCGTCGAAATGGGCGTCGTCGACCCGGCGAAAGTCGTGCGCTCGGCACTTCAGGACGCGGCCTCGGTTGCCGGTCTCCTGATCACGACGGAGGCCATGGTTGCCGAAGCACCGAAGAAAGACGCGCCGGCCCCGGCGATGCCCGGCGGTGGCATGGGCGGCATGGATTTTTGACCGGCATAGCCGACAAAAATCCAGAAAAGCCGACCATCAACTAAAACGCTCGGATCGGATATCTCCGATCCGAGCGGCGACATGGATTTCTAATATCAAGAAACCATTGCTTACCTTTAAGGGCGGCCGTCAGGCCGCCCTTTTTCATTTTAGGCTGCTTTCGATTCACCGCCCGCATGCGTATTGGCGTGACGCGGAATGATAAGCTGCGCATGCTCTTGGCGGAAAACCGGTGCCCACTTTTCCGGAGCATACGCGGCATCGCCAAGCTGTCTCAATTTCGTGCTAGGCAGAGCCGCGCTACAGAGAGGGAGCAGAACCATGGACACGCGCGAAGTGGCGGAAGCCTTTACTCAACTATGCAAAGACAAAAAGTACGAGGATGCGGAAGCCCAGTTCTGGGCGGATGACGTCGTCAGCATCGAGGCCATGCCCGGTGAAATGTCCCATCTTCAAGGCCGCGAGGCGATCAAACAGAAACACGCCTGGTGGGAGCAGAATTTCGAGGTCCATTCGGAATCCGTCACCGGCCCGATGGTCAACGGCGACCAATTCTCGGTAATCTATGAGATGGACGTCACCCAGAAGGACAATGGCGAGCGCTCACAGATGAAGGAAGTGGCGCTTTATACGGTCAAGGACGGTAAGATCGTCGAAGAGCGGTTTTTTTATTGAGGCCTTTGTGCGCCGTTTCTGTTCGCGCCGGCCATCAGGTTAGCCCGGGCGAAATCGATGAAGGCGCGCAGTTTCGCAAGCTTCTGCGCGCCCTGCGGGAAATAGAGGCAAAGGCCAGGCTCCGATGGCCAGTGTGCCTGAAGGACAGGGACAAGACGCCCCTTTTCCAGATCCCGGGTAACCGAGGGTTCCAGCGTATAGGCCAAGCCCATGCCGTCGCGCGCCGCACGATGGAGAAGTTCGGGATCGTTCACCGTGAATGTGCCGTTCGTTGGGATGCGCACATCCTTGCCATCCGCGATCACGTGCCAGTCGGTATAGACCGCCCCTGAGGTTTGCATCCGCCACTTAAGGCAATCGTGGTCGCTCAGCTCTTCGGGTGTTTGCGGCAAACCGCGACGCTCCGCATAAAGGGGGGAGGCCACGATGCACCATTTGAACGGTGGCGTGAGCTTCACCGACACCATATCCTTATCGACGAGGGTATCGGCCCTGATGCCCGCGTCGAAACGTTCCGCGATAATGTCCGCAAGGCCGTCGTCGACCGCGATTTCGATCTCGATGTTCGGATATGCCTCACGAAAGGGCGCCAGCAGCGGTGCAATCACAAGCGGCACGGCCACGCTTGGCACATTCAGCCGCAGAAAGCCGGCCGGATTCTCACCCAGGTCGCCCACATCGGAAAGCGCCCGCTGAAGTTCCTCAAGCGCAGGACCACAGCGCATCTGCAAACGGTGGCCTGCCTCGGTCAAGCCAACGCTCCGCGTCGTACGCACGAAAAGCGGTACGCCCAAACGGTCCTCGAGTGCGCGCACGGCCTGGCTGACTGCTGGCGGTGATACCCCCATACGCCGCGCTGCCGCCGAGAAACCGCCGGTCTGCGCAACGGTCATGAATGCGGTCAAAGGATCGAGCCGGTTCTGTGACGCCATAACGATTATGAAGCTCAGCTTTATGGGGCATGTCCAAGGAGCGGACTTAAACAATAATGCCATTGGCCTATCTGCCAGACCAGCGCCTACTTTAGAATTTAAAAAAGTGCAGAGCGCTTGCGCCGTTCACTTATCAACGATCCAGCCAAGCCGTCATTCGATCGATCGGGCGCGCCTGATAGGCGGGAGAGGAGAATGCGAAAATGGTGAAATTCAATCTCAACGGGGAAGAGCGTGAGGTCGATGCCGATCCGAACACCCCGCTTTTATGGGTCCTTCGCGACCATCTCGATATGACGGGAACGAAATTCGGCTGCGGCATCGCCATGTGCGGCGCGTGCACCGTCCATTGGGACGGTGTTCCAACGCGTTCGTGCCAAATGTTCCTTGGCGATATCGAAGGCGCTTCGATCACCACCATCGAAGGCGTCTCAGGGGCGGCGGCGGAAGCCGTTCAGGCCGCATGGAAAGAGCTGCAAGTTCCCCAATGCGGCTATTGTCAATCGGGCCAGATCATGTCGGCGGCGGCACTCCTAAACGAAACGCCAACGCCCACCGATGACGATATCGACGCGGCGATGGACGGCAATGTCTGCCGTTGCGTCACCTATGTCCGCATCCGCAAGGCAATCCACCGCGCCAGCGAAATCATGAACGCCTGAACGGAGATCCGATCATGTTTCACCAGCTCACGAAACGCACGTTTCAAAACGCGAAACCGACCCGCCGCACCTTCCTGAAGTTTTCGGCAGGCGCGGGCGCGGGGCTCCTCGTCGGCGCCTATCTTCCCGTTGCAACCTCGTCACAGGCAAAAGCAGCCACAGCCGATGGCGAGATGATGTTCAACCCGTTCGTCCGCATTCTGCCGGACAGCTCCATCACCGTTCTTTCCAAGCACCTCGACAAGGGCCAAGGCACGGCCAGCGGCCTTTGCACGCTGGTTGCCGAGGAGATGGATGCATCGCCTGAGCAGATGCAGGCAGACTTCGCGCCAGCCAATAATGAGTTCTATCGGAACCTCTTCTTCGGCGTTCAGGGGACGGGCGGCTCCACGGCCATACCGAACTCGTGGGAGCAGTACCGCAAGGCGGGCGCGACGGCCCGTGCCATGCTGGTTGAGGCAGCCGCTGAGGAATGGGATGTCCCGGCTTCCGAGATCGCCATCTCGAACGGCGTGCTGCGCCACGACGGTATTGGCAAACAAGCGCCTTTCGGCACCTTTGCCGAAGCTGCAAGCAGCGTCACACCACCGGCGGACCCGCCGCTGAAGACGCCCGATCAATGGGTTTATATCGGCAAAGACTTTCCGCGTGTGGATGTTCCGGCGAAGTCCAAAGGCTCTATCGGGCTTTTCGGCATCGACCTGAAACTTCCGGACATGCTTTATGCCGCAACGCTGCGCTCGCCCCGCTTCGGCGGAAAACTCGTGAGCTTCGATGCATCAGCCGCTGAGACCATGGACGGCGTGGTCCAGGTGGTCGAGGTGCCGCAAGGCGTTGCTGTCCTTGCGAACGATACCTGGACCGCGTTCCAGGCGCGCGATGCAGTCACGGCGGAGTGGGATTTCTCCGAAGCCGAAAACCGCTCGAGCGACGCGATACTCGAGGAGTACCGCGCCCTGGCGCAGACCGAGGGAACCGTTTTCGAGGAACACGGCGATGCGCTTGCCGGACTGGAAGAGGCGGAGACGATCATCGAAGCCGAATATTCTTTCCCGTTCCTCGCCCATGCCATGATGGAGCCGTTCGATCTGACTGTTCGGCTTGAGGGCGACCGGGCAACGTTCTGGTTCGCATCGCAGCTTCAAACCGTGGACCAGGCGGTCGCGGCCCAGGTCCTGGGCATTCCAGCTGAAAACGTCACGATCAATACGCTATGGGCGGGCGGCTCGTTCGGACGGCGGACGACGCCCGATGCGGGCTATATCGTGGAAGCGGCGATGATCGCCCGGAATGCCGGAACCAGCCGCCCGATCAAGCTAACTTGGAGCCGCGAAGATGACATGCGCGGCGGTTATTACCGGCCGCTCGTCGTTCACCGTGTGCGCGCCGGGCTAAAGACCGACGGCACGATCGCTGGCTGGCACCACCGTATTGTGGGCCAGTCGATCCTCAAGGGCACGGCGTTTGAGGCCGCGCTTGTCCAAGATGGGATCGACGCGACCTCGACCGAGGGCGTGGCTGAGTCTTCCTACGCGATCCCGAATTTCAGGGGCGAGCTGCACACCACGGAGGTTGGCGTGCCCGTCCTTTGGTGGCGTTCGGTCGGCCACACCCACACGGCCTACGCCATGGAGACCATGATGGACGAGCTGGCTGAAGCGGCTGGCGAAGACCCGGTCGCTTTCCGCCTGAAACATCTGGCCGATGCACCGCGCGACGCACATGTTCTGCGGCTTGCGGCGGAAAAAAGCGGCTGGGACACCTCCCCAGCCGAAGGCCGTTACCGAGGCGTCGCGGTGCATAAAAGCTTCAACTCCTATGTGGCCGAGATCGCCGAGATATCCATGGACGATGGCGGACGGATGAGGGTGGAAAAAGTCGTGTGCGCCGTCGATTGCGGCATCCCGATCAACCCGGACAACATCATTGCCCAGATCGAAGGCGGTCTTGGCTACGGTCTCGGCGCGGTCCTGCGCAACAAGATCACCTTGATCGACGGCGAGGTGGATGAGGGGAATTTCGACCTCTACGAACCGATCCGTATGTCCGACATGCCTGAGGTCGAGGTCCACATCGTGCCATCGGAAGAATCTCCGACGGGCATTGGCGAGCCAGGTACGCCGCCGATTGGCCCCGCCGTGGCCAATGCGATCTTCGCGGCCACCGGCCAGCGTATCCGCGACCTGCCGTTTTCAGAACACGGCCTCGTCTGACACGTGGCGAACCAAATGTGACCAAAAGGGCGGCTTCGGACGCCCTTTTTTATGCAGGATTTTCAAAGAGCTTTAAGGTCCAGGACAGGTGACCGCGATACGATCGTCAAGGAACGTCTACGCCTCGATAGGATGCGTGTCCGAAGCAGTGGAATTTGTCCTGCAATCTGTCGAAACCCTCACGTACTCAGGCACTCCAAAGCCTCTGAAACCAGGGTTTTATGAGGAACAGCCCTTGCTTTCAGCCGATGAATGGGTCAGCTTCCGTGCCTTAAAATCAAAATGATCGTTTCCGGCGAAACGGGAGGAAACCCATGAAACTGCTTGGCGCAGCCGCTGCTGCGGCCCTTGTCTTTGTACTTGCCGCACCTTTTCAAACCGCGTCCGCTGCAGAAACAACGCTACGCATCACGCTGCAACTGCCGCTCAAAAGCCATCTGGGACAAAATCTGCTTCTGTTTAAGGAAGAAGTGGAGAGTAATTCGAACGGTGAAATCGAGGTGCAAATCTTCGATTCCGCCCAGCTTTTCCGCGACAATGAAGTACCGCAAGCGGTCGGGTCGGGCTCCATTGAAATGGGCGTGGCCTCATTGACCCGTTATGTGGGGGAAATTCCGGCTGTCGACCTGTTCTACATGCCGTTCCTTTTCAATGACGAGAATGTGCTGCGCGCAGCCGTCGAGCCGACAAGCGCGGTTCGTACTCCTTTGGACAACGCGATCCTTGAAACCGGTTCACGGGTCCTGTGGTGGCAGGCCTATGGCAGCAATGTTTTGTTGTCGAAGCAGGAACCGATCCGGATGCCGAACGACCTTGAGGGCAAGAAAGTGCGGGTCTTCGGCAAAACACTCGGCACCTGGGTGGAAAAAGCCGGTGGCGCGCCGACACTGATTTCAGGTTCCGAACAGTATCTGGCTTATCAGCGCGGCACCGTTGATGTCGGCATGACCGGCGTATCCGGCATTCAGGCCCGCCAACTTTGGGAGGTGATGGACACCATCACCAGAACCAATAACGCGGCCATCGAGTTTATCGTCGTGGTCAACGAGGATTTCTGGCAGGGCCTGCCGGACAGTCAAAAGGCGATCGTCCAAGAGGCCGCCATCAAGGCCGAAATCGCCGTTCGCGAGGATATGGCCAATATCGAAAAAGACGCTTATGCGCTTGCCGAGGAAAACGGCATGACCATCTACACGCCGACCGCGGAAGAAATAGCTGCTTGGCGTGAGGCCGCCCAACCGGTCATCGACGATTTTCTCGCTACTTCCGGCGATCTCGGACGCGAAGTTTACGATGCTGCGTTGGAGTTGCAAAAAACCAACTGATCGGTCAGTCCGTGCGCGGGCAGGTCTGGCGGCGCATTCATCTTGCGCATCCAAGCCCGCGCGGGGGCAAATCTGGTGCCCAGCCACTTCCGTAAGACGATGCTGAACCAATGACACCTTAGTCGTTGGTCTGTGCGCTGGTCATTTCTCATGCATTCGGCCCGTTATCCAACGCACCGGTTCCGCCGCTTGCCGTGCTTTGGCGGTGGCTGCTCCCTTGACGGTCATTTGCCACTTGGACGGGCAGCCTTTTCGATTGACGCTTCTTCAACAGGCAGCTCTTGGGAAGCTGCGGTCATCACTCAGGTTTCGGTCTTGCCATGCTTCGCTTTTACGATCGCTTGACAGATAGCTTCGCGACGGTCGCCGCTTGGCTCTTCGTCGTAACCGGTCTCATGCTGATCTATGAGGTCATCGCGCGGTATGTCTTCATTTCCCCGACCATCTGGGCAGAGGAACTCTCCCGTTTCATTCTCATCTGGGCGACCTTCCTCGCAGCGGCGGCGCTTTTGCGCAACCGCCAGCATATCCGCATCACCATTGTAACCGACAAACTCCCCGCACTATTGCGCAGAGGCCTGGAGATTTTTTCCATGGGTGCGGTCGCAATCCTGAGCTTTGTCATCGTCTGGCACGGCAGCGGCATCGCTTATCAATCCTTTGAGCGTGGCCGCACGGCGGGAACCCTTCTCGACCTTCCAATGTGGTGGATCGAAGCCTCCATCCCCCTTGGATTTCTTCTCCTCGGTCTACAAGCCCTCATCGAAACCTTCCGCCTTCTCAAAGGCGAACCGCTTCCCGCAACAGTGTCCGTTGATCACTGATCCTCGCCCAAGCTTTAACAGGCCGCAAGACCAACCATGACTTCAGTTCTCATTCTCGGCGCGCTTTTTGCGCTTTTACTCGCGGGCGTGCCCGTCGCTTTCGCACTCGGCCTTTTGGGCTTTGCGCTTTTGATCATGGCAGACTTTTCGCCGCTGATCGTGCCGCAAGGCTATCTGTCGGCGATGGATAATTTCATTCTCCTGGCCGTGCCGCTTTTTCTGCTGATGTCAAACATTCTCCTGAAGGGCGGCGTGGGACGCGACCTTTTCTCCGCTGTGCAGGCTTGGGTAGGGCACTGGCCTGGAGGGTTGGCGGTGGCGACCATCTTATCCTGCGGGATTTTCGCAGCGATTTCAGGTTCGTCGGTGGCCACCGCCGCGACCATCGGGACAGTCGCCATCCCGGAAATGACCCAACGTGGTTACCCGCGCAATTGCGTTCTGGGCCTTTTGGCCGCCGGTGGCACGTTGGGTATTCTGATCCCGCCTTCCATTCCGATGATCGTCTACGGCTTCATCACCGAGGAATCGGTGATCCAACTGTTTCTGGCCGGAATCGGCCCCGGCTTACTGCTGATATTCCTGTTTTGCGTCTTCTCGATGCTCTATGCGCAATTCTCGTCCAGCTACGAACCTAGTCCGCGGGCATCATGGGACGAGCGCTGGCGCACCAGTATCCGCGCCTTGCCCTCCATTGCCCTTGCCGTTCTGATTATTTCCGGGATTTATGCCGGCATCTTCACGCCAACCGAAGCTGCCGCCATCGGCTTCGCCCTGTCGATCGTCATCACCGTGGTCATCTTGCGCTCCCTCACATGGGCCGACTTCAAGGAAGCGGTCATGCATTCGATGGTGACTACGGTGACTATTCTCTTGATCGTCGCGGGCGCCAAGGTTTTCGGCAAGGCGATCACACTTTACCGGATACCACAGGATATTTCGGGCTTCATTATCGAGGGCTTCAGCGAGCCGGCGCTGTTCATGTTGGTCGTCGCCATCGTCCTGGTCCTCATGGGACTTTTCCTCGAAGCTCTTTCAATGATGCTGATCATGGTTCCGGTCTTGTCGCCGGCACTGATTCCGCTTGGCATCGATCCCATCTGGTTCGGGATTTTCTTCGTCATCATGGTGGAGTGCGCGCTGATCACACCTCCGGTCGGACTCAATCTTTATGTCATACAGGCGGTTGGAAAGGCGCGCATGGGCGAGGTCGCTTCCGGCGTCTGGCCGTTCCTGGTCATGATGCTGATCACCGTCATACTCATCTTTTTCTTCCCAGAGATCGCACTTTATCTGCCGTTCAATCTGTTATGACCGCCACCCGCCAACACAGCCGAACGAGAAGACCAAGGGGAATTCGGCCATGCTGTCACAGCCCGACAAACTCCGCGCGCTCTTGAAGGAAGACCGGCTGCACGTCATGCCGTGCTGCTTCGATGCCCTGTCGGCAAGGATGATCGCGCAAGCGGGTTTTGAGATCAGCTTTATGTCGGGCTTTGCGGTATCGGCGGCACGCATCGGAGCGCCGGATACGGGGCTCATCTCCTATGGAGAGATGCTCGACCAAGGCCGCAACATCTGCGCCGCCGTCGATATTCCCGTCATCGGCGACGGCGATACGGGCTATGGCAATGCGCTCAATGTGCGGCGCACCGTCGAAGGCTATGCCCGCGCCGGATTCGCTGCCGTGATGATTGAAGACCAGGTCATGCCGAAGCGCTGCGGCCATACGCGCGGCAAGACGGTCGTCGACCGCGCGGAAGCCTTCGAACGGGTCAGGGCCGCGGTCGATGCACGAAACGAGGGAACCGACATCCTCATCCTTGCCCGCACGGATGCGCGCGCGACCGATGGTCTTGCGGAGGCTATCGCCCGGGGCCAGGCCTTCGCCGAACTTGGCGCCGACATCCTGTTCGTCGAATCACCGCGTTCGGATAAAGAAATGCGCCAAATTTGCGCCGAGATTCCTGGCGTTCACATGGCGAACCTTCTCGAAGGCGGCGATACGCCCATCCTGCCGCCCGATGCGTTGAAAGAGATGGGTTACCGGCTCGCAGCCTTCCCGCTTACCCTGATTTCCGCCGCGATGAAGAGAATGGCAGACGCTCTCAACGCCTTGAAAGCAGGCAGACAGGCAGAAAACATCCTAGATTTTGCCCAGCTTCGAAAAACTGTCGGATTCAACGCCTATTATGATCTGGAAGCGCGCTATGCGCGTGGGTGGGACGGGGCGGCCGAATTCAAAAAGCGGTGAACACATTCCCGGACGTTTGGCTTTTTGTTGAAACTGCCGTGAACGCCAGTGGAAACGGGGCTGTCTGTCATACCTCTGTCATCGGTACTGCCTACACCCTAGCAACTAAAGGCATCTAGACCAATTTCGTGACCACTTCCTTTCCATTCTTAGGTAAAGGGAGAGGTTTTGCTTCAGGTTATTCTTAGGCGTGAATTGGTCAAGGTGACAATGGCGATCCATTCCGGGCGGGGAAGTCGCCGGGCAAGGCTGGCTGAGTATTCGGACCTGTAACCACCCAGACGCCCGGACGTGCAGCGGGCACTGGATCAAGGGGCAAATATGAACGCGAGCGATAGCGTTGCGATCAGCGTTGCGAGCCTGTCGAAGACGTACGGGCCCGTCAAAGCACTTTCAGATGTTTCCCTGACCATCCAAAAAGGCGAACGGGTCGCGTTGATCGGAGCGTCAGGCTCCGGCAAGTCGACACTTGTCCGGCACGTGTCGGGTCTTGTTTCAAGCGATCCGGGAAACGGCGAGGTCACCGTCTTCGGCCGGCGGATACAGGCAAAAGGCCAGCTTTCCGGCAATGCCCGGCTCATTCGCCGTGAAATCGGAATGATCTTTCAGCAGTTCAATCTGGTGAAACGTTTGTCGGTGATCGGCAATGTGCTGATCGGACTGCTCGGCCATGTGCCCACATGGCGGGGCAATCTCGGCTATTTCACCATGGACGAGAAGCACCGGGCGATGGCCGCACTCGAAACCGTCGGGATCGCCGAGCATGCGGAAAAACGCGCCTCGCAGCTTTCGGGCGGACAACAGCAGCGCGTTGCTATCGCGCGCTCGCTGATCCAGGAAGCGAAAATCGTGCTGGCCGACGAGCCGATCGCCTCTCTCGATCCGAAATCAGCCAAAAAGGTGATGGAGATTCTTGTCGATCTCAACACCAGCTACGGCATGACACTCGTCGTCTCGCTGCATCAGGTCGACTACGCCATGGCGTATTTCGATCGGATGGTTGCGCTCAGAGACGGCCAGATCGTCTATGACGGAGCGGTCAAAAATATCGACACGGCATTCCTGACAAAGCTTTACGGCGCGCAGGCCGATGAGTTGATCCTGCCCGGACAGGTGGGACCTGTGGGCAAACGCGCCAAAGCGGACGGTGCCGCAGACAAAGAGACGGACGCGGATACAGCAGCACTGCATTCACAGGTTTCCCCGGTTCGTGTGAACGGGGAAATGGCCGCATCGCAGGATGCGGTCCGCTAACAAGCCAACCGGAGTAAGAACAAAGGGGCCCCAATATGAAGAGAATGCTTTTGGGCGGTATCGCCGCTCTGGCAATGACGGCCAGCGTCAATGCCGAAGAAATCACGGAAATCAACTTCGGCATTATCTCAACGGAATCCGCTGCAGCGCTTGAAGAAAGCTTCGGGCCGTTCCTGGAAGAGATGGAAGAGTTTCTCGGCGTGCCGGTGAGGGCGTTCTTCGCACAGGATTATGCCGGCGTCATCGAAGGCATGCGCTTCGACGAAGTTGATGTTGCTTGGTTCGGCAACAAATCCGCCATGGAAGCGGTTGACCGCGCCGGTGGCGAGATTTTTGCGCAAACCATCAAAGACACGGGCGAGGAAGGTTACTACTCGCTTCTCATCGCCCATGCTGACCGCGCCGACATCAACACGATCGAAGACGTGCTGGACTGCTCGAAGGGCCTGACCTTCGGCAATGGCGACCCGAACTCCACCTCGGGCTTCCTCGTGCCCGGCTACTATGTGTTCGCACTGAACAACATCGATCCGAACGAATGCTATAGCCGCGTTCTCAATTCAAATCATGAGACGAACGCTCTCGCGGTCGCCAATGAGCAAATCGATTTCGCCACCAACAACACGGAATCGATGTATGCGCGTCTCGCCAAGAGCCGCCCGGAAGACGCCGCCAAGATCAAGGAAGTCTGGCGTTCGCCGCTGATCCCGTCCGACCCGATGGTCTGGCGCGCCAATCTTCCGCAGGATGTGAAGAACAAAATCTACACGTTCTTCATGACCTATGGCCGGATCGGCTCGGAAGAAGACATCAAGGAAGACCGCGAAATCCTTGCAAACCTCTCCGATGGCTGGGGGCCGTTCATTCCGTCCTCCAATGCGCAGCTCTACCCGATCCGTCAGCTCGCCCTGTTCCGCGACAAGCTGACCATTCAGGCGGATGACACGCTCAAAGCTGAGGAAAAAGAAACCAAGGTTCAGGAAATCGAAGCGGAGCTCGCCGAACTTGAGCGTCTTTCAGCCGAACTTCCAAGAAAATAAGAAACGCTAAAACGGCCTTTGGCGGGCGCCTGCGCCCGCCATTTTCATGCCGCGCTACTGACTGGAAGTGGAGCAAGGCGATGACGAGCATAGCCGACAGTTTTGCCGATGATGCGAGCCGTCTGAAGCGGCTTGAGCCACCGCAGCGTTCGTTCTTTGAGACGCTCGTCGCCTTTATCACCCTTTTCATCGCCGTTGCCATCCTGGCCTG
>JAKSCL010000258.1 GCA_022360615.1 Hyphomicrobiales bacterium | reverse complement strand
GGTTGTAACGGGCCAGCGCGGGATCACGAGGCTGCGGATCCTTGGAAACAGCCAGGCATCGACGGAAAAGGCGCGGTTGGCAGGCATGAAGCACAACAACACGCCATAGAGGATCACCATATAGTTGTGATTGAGATACTGCGCCCGGTCGAGAAGGAAGAAATAGGCAAACACAAGTGTCAGCCCGACAATCGCGAAGCGGTAGAAGAACCCGAACGCCACCATCAGACCGAAAACGCCGACGCCGCCCCACGCGATATGTATCCAGGGCTCGGGAAGCGGTTGCGCGAACGGCAAAAACGGAAAGAGGATATCGGGCTCGACATAGTAGCGGTTGATGCGGTCGTATTTGACGTATCGCCACCAGTCCCAAGCGAGGATCAGCCCAAAGGCGATCCGCACCATCACAAGCGACTGGATGCTGACCGGGGCTTCAAGATGCGACCCGAGACGGGAGCCGATTGACCGCAGGCTGGGCATGGTTTTCTCATTGCCGAAAGGGTGCGTCAGCGGGAATACGATGGCGCCCACCGCCGTATTCCCTAATGCCGGCGGGGTTTCTCACGCCGGTCCGGCAAGATAAAGCGATGAGCCGATGGAACATGATATATCCTTGAAGGCGCCTGTCCGTGTCGTCTATGACGGCGAATGCCCATTCTGCATGGCATATGTGAAGATGGTGCGGCTGCGCGAGGCTGCGGGCGGGGTCGAGTTGATTGATGGGCGGGGCAGCCATCCGGTCCTTGAGAGAATCCGAGCTCAGGGGCTCGACCTGAATGACGGGATGGTTGTCGAGATGGACGGCCGGTTCCACCATGGCGATGCCGCGATGACGATGCTTGCGGCGATGACGACACCGTCGGGTCTGTTCAACCGGCTCATCCGCCTTGCCTTCAACCGGCCTGCCGCTGCGAAAGTCCTTTATCCGCCCCTTGTCCTCGGACGGAACATCACCTTGAAACTGCTCGGCCGCAAAAAGATCGGCGCGGCCTGAACGGCTAGCGAAGGGTAGCGAGCGCTTCCGCTTCTTCCATGGGCTCTAGGATCGGGCTTGCCGCGATGCTCCGCACATAGCTTTCAAGCACCTCCAGCGTGCTTGCCGCGGCGAAGGTCTCTGCATCGGGCACGTCGGCAGCAACGGCAAAGCGCAGCCGCCAGCCGCCGTCCTCAAAACAGGAGACCGCCACGATATCGCGGCCATCCTCCGGCACGAATTCCAGTTCGCGGCACAGATTCCCTTCGCCCGTTCGGAAACTGCCGATCATCGTCACACGTCCGCCGCCGTTCAGCATGGCGCTGTCGCCTGAGGGCAGTGTACCGAGCAGAGGCTGAACCGGCGAGATATCGAGCCGCGCAAAACCCGCAGGGTCTTCGTCCACGGGCCCCATCAGGCCCGCCCCGATCATCATGCCAAGCGCGAGCGAAGCGGCCAGCCCAAACCCCGCACGCACCCAAATGCGGCGCTTCAAGTCAAGCGCAACCACGTTCTGAGAGCCCGCCGCCTCCGCTTCGATCCTGGCCGCTGTCGTCCGAATGCGCCCCTCCATACCGGAGGGCAGCGGCACGGCATGCATCGTATCGTTTGCCACTTGCCGGGTGATCTGGAACATCTCAAGCCGCTTTTGCAATGACGGATCGCGTTCGATGGCTTCGGCCACGGCATCGTGTTCGTCGCCGGTCAGTTCGCCGTCGGCAAAAGCCATCAGGGTAAGGTCATCGGGTTTCATTGCATGGGGCCCTTGGCTCGCTCACGACGACTACGTATTGCCAGTTTTCTCTATTCCCAGGTTTTCGGCCAAGGCGCGCCGCGCCCGGGCAAGGCGGCTCATCACGGTACCGACAGGCACATCCAGAACCTCCGCCGCCTCCCGGTAAGTGAGTTCCTCGACGCAGACGAGGATCATCACATCGCGCTGGGCGTCCGGCAGCGCATAGATCGCCGCCAAGGCCGCATTAAGCTCCATCCGTTCCTCGGCGGTATGGGACGCCGGTGCGTGCAGGACATCGGGATTCTCGTGAATGTCGATTTCGACGCCCCGTGTCTTGGTGCGGCGCGTCTCATCGATCCAGGTATTTCTCACGATACGCAGCAGCCAGACGTCGAGGCGCTGCGCGGCATCATAAGTATTGCGGCTGCGGAACGCTTTTTCGACCGCCAATTGAACAAGATCTTCCGCCAAATCCGTACTGCGGCACAACGACAACGCATAACGTTGGAGGTTTGGTAGAAGTGCGATAATCGCCTCGACAAAATCATCCTGCATCAATGCGCCGCGTGGAATGGTTTTCGATCTGACGCGTAATACGCGGTGACGCCGCAGAAATTCAATCGCGGGTGAAGAAATGATTAGAATTTTGCTTTTCGCGCTTTGTCTTTTGTGTGCCGGCGCAATCGGGTCGCCGACGGGGCAAATGCCTTTTGCTGCGGCTTGGGCCGATGACGATGACGACCGCGGCTGGAACGAGGATGACGATGATGACCACGGGAGACGCATCATCCGATCCGACGATGACGATGATGACGACGACGGTGGCGTTACTCCGGTGGCCCGGCCCGATCGCGCGCCCGACGAAATCGTTGTCAGCAATCTAAACGATGGCGATCTCCAGACCCTTCTCGACGCCGGGTTCGTGCTGCTTCAGCAAGCCGGCGTCGGGCCGACCGTTTACAGGCTCCGTATTCCGGCCGGTCTTACGCTTCAGGCGGCGCGTGCGGAGGTTCAAGCCCTGCCATCCGGCCAGAACGCCGATTTCAACCACTACTACCGTGGCGTCCAATCCGCCTGTAACGATCCGCATTGCGTTCAACTCCGGCAGATCGCCTTCCCCGAGGACGCGGTTTGCGCCGCGCCCGGCGTTCCAATCGGTGTGATCGACACAGGCATAAACCAGGATCACGAGACGTTTGTTGGGCGCGATCTCACCGTCATCCGGGTGTCCAACGAGGCGATGGAGCCGTCCCGGGCAATCCACGGGACGGCTGTGGTCGCTCTTTTGATCGGGGCGCCCGAAGGCCGCGCGCCCGGCTTGCTGCCGGACAGCCCTGTTGTGGCCGTTGATGCCTTCCACCGCGATGGCGGCGATGAAAGGGCCGATGCGTTCTCGCTCGCGGCAGCGCTTGATCTGCTCCGGTCCCGCGACATACGGATCGTCAATATGAGCCTCGCGGGGCCAGACAACACCGTGCTGGGCGACGCCGTGGCACGGATCGCTGCGGCAGGAGCGCTTGTGATCGCATCGGTTGGAAATTCCGGACCGCGTGTGGGCCCGGCCTATCCGGCCGCGTATCCGTCGGTCGTGGCGGTCACGGCCGTGGATGCGCGCGGCAGGATCTTCCGCCGGGCTGGACGGGGCGAGCATGTGGATATCGCGGCGCCCGGTGTCTCGGTGTGGACCGCTGCGTCCATCTCGGGTGCCCGATGGAAGACGGGCACATCTTTCGCCACGCCGTTCGTAACAGCAGCGGCTGCCATCCTCACCGCGCAGCAACCCGGGATCGAAAGCAGCCGGTTGAGCCGTATGCTGCTGGAAAACACGCAAGACCTTGGCGACCCCGGCCCCGATCCCGTCTACGGCCATGGGCTGCTGCGCATGGATGGCATATGCGGAGCCGCCTCTACCTCCGTGCCGGGATGACAAAAGGCGGAACAACTGGGTCTCGCCATGTCGGGCGCCAAACGTCAAAAGCCCGTGTGAAGATACGTTCTTGCGAGAGATTCGGCGATGGCGCGTCACGCCGAAATCGCTTGATCCCCTACCGGACCCCAATCGCGCCCTGGAACCAGCGCAGCTTGCGCTGAAAGACGCGATCGAGATCGTATTCCGCCAGAATGAGCGCGCGGGCCTGAGCGCCAAGGCGTGCCGCTTCGGCCCGGTTTTCGAGCAACCATTCGATAGCATCCGCGATCCCTTCCGGAGAGTGGAAGTCCGCCAGAAGCCCGTTTTCGCCATGGCGGATGAACTCGCGCACAGGTTCCGTATTCGATCCGACCAATGCACAGCCCGTGCTCATGGCCTCAAGCATCGACCAAGACAAAACGAACGGCACCGTGAGGTAGACATGCGCGTTCGAGACCTGCAGCACCTTCAGATAATCCTCACGCGGAAGCCTTCCGGTGAAATGCGTGCGGCTCATATCCAACGCGCATTCGGCCAGCATGCGTTTTTTCCAGCTGTCGCCTTCCGGCAAGGGATTGCCATAGGCAACGCGGTCCGAACCGGCGATCAGCGCATGCAATTTCGGCCTGCGTTGCTGCAGGATGTGGAGCGCACGGATGAATTGCGGAAAACCGCGGTGCGGCTCCATGCCCCTGGTCGCGTAGGTGACGATCTCCGGCATATCCGCAACGACGTAGTTGCCGATCGTCAGCGGACGCTCCGGCGCCGGCGCATGCGACACCGTGTCGATACCGTCATGGATGACGGTGATGAGCGTTCTCAGCCGCATCGGGAACTGGTCGGTCTGGAATTGCGTCGGACAGAGCGCGCGGTCGCAGCATTCGAAATCGAGGAGCTTCGGTACATTGCGGAAGCGCTGGCGCAGGCGCACGTCATCGCCCGGTGTCTTGCCGGTGAGGAAATGCGTGCTTGCTTGGGGAAAGCGCTGCCACCATTCGCAATAGGGGATGTAGCAGGCGGAGGGCCAAAGGTCCTTGGCGACGAAGGCCGCGCCAAGTCCGGAATGCGCCATGATGATATCGGGCCGGTATCCTTCTCTGTTCAGTTTGAACAAGCCCTTGGAGACTTCTTCGGCCAGAAGAACGGTGCCTTCGAGATCTTCCACGTAAGGATGATTGCCGGCGCGCGCTTTCCTCGGTTCGTCAAAATGCGCAATACGGCATGTGCCGGATGCGGCGTTTTTTTTCGCGGTGAGAAACGTCACCTGCCAGCCGGTTTCGCGAAGCTGGGTGCCGAGGGAGCCAAACTGCGCGGGAAAGTTCTTGTGAACGAAAAGGATTGAAGGGCTGCCCATCACTTCCATCGGGTGAGACTCAAAACGAGCGCGATCATGGGTAAGTCACGCGCATGCACAACCCTTTTTTGGCCTTTTCTGGACCGGTCGCCGGCCGGTAGGAACGGTGATGCACCGATGCGCCGCAAAGCGGCGAAAATACGGCTTGGAGCCATCATTGCGGAGCGTCTGCATAACCTTGCGTCATCTGCGCTAAGTTTCCGTGCCTTATTGCTTTTCCCAGTCACATGGCTGTGACCGAGCTGGTTTAAGTCGAGCATTGAGAGGTTTTCGTCCGGGGGGATTTAATCATGAAATTAAGGTTGGCCGCTGGCCTTGCAGCGCTCACGATCGGCGGCGCTATCCTTGGAGGTCCCGGGGCTGCCAAGGCGCAAACCATCCAGATTGTCGGCTCGTCCACGGTCTATCCGTTCACGGCCAAAGTGGCTGAAAAGCTTGAAGAACGCGGGATCGACGTAGACCTCAAAAGCACCGGGACCGGGGCTGGCTTCAATCTGTTCTGCCTCGGTTACGGTAATTTCTGGCCGGACGTAACGGGCGCATCGCGGCCGATGAGAGCCATGGAGCGCCAGATTTGCGCGCGCCGCGGCGTCACCGAAATCACCGAAATCAAAGTGGGCTACGATGGCATTGTCGTTGCGAGCAGCAATGCGGGCGCAACGGTCGATCTCTCGCTCGAGGACCTGTTCCTCGCCCTTGCCGAACGTATCATCGGCGGCGACGAGTTGGTCCCGAATCCCAATACCAAGTGGAGCGATGTGAACAGTGATTTCCCCGAGACCGAAATCTTGGTTTACGGCCCGCCGCCCTCTTCCGGTACCCGGGCGGTCTTCCAGAGCTTGGCGATGGCTGAGGGTTGCGAGAAAGTTGGGATCAATAAAGTGGCGCTCGAAGAGATCGAGGACCTTGCTTACTGCAAGACCCTGCGCGGCGCGCCGCATTTCATCGAAGGCGGCGAGGATGACGACCAGCTCGTGCAGGTTCTGAAAGAGAATGCCGATGCCTTCGGTGTCTTTGGCTATTCCTTCGCCTTCAGCAATGCGGACGACATCCACGCCAACAGCATCGACGGCGTCGACGCCACGCCTGAAACGATCTCCAACGGCAGTTATCCTTTGAGCCGTCCTCTATACCTTTACGTGAAAAACAACCGCATTGCGGAAGTTGAAACGCTGAAAGACTTCCTTACCGAATATATGAGCGATGCGGCCATGGGACCGGATGGCTATCTGGTGGAAGCGGGGCTCATCCGCCTGCCCGAGGGCGAGATCGCCGAAAGCCGCGCGGCCGCGCAAAAGCTCGTCGGCGCGGCCACGAACTGACAAAACCCTCCGGAGAAACGAAAAGGCTGGGATGTTCCCCAGCCTTATTTGATTGGAACCTTTGCCTGCGCAAATGCGTTAGACGGTAAGAACCGTCGCTCCCGTCGTCCTGCGGCCCTCAAGATCCTCATGCGCGGTCTTTGCGTCTTTCAGCGCGTAGGTCTGGTTGATCTCGATCTTGACCGAACCATCCAGCACCACGTCGAAAAGGTCCTTGGCCGTCGCCTGCAGGTCTTCATCCGATGCGATATAGGTAAAGAGCGTCGGGCGCGTCACAAACAGCGAGCCTTTCTGTGCAAGCAGCCCCAGATTGAAATCGGGAACGG
>JAKSCL010000012.1 GCA_022360615.1 Hyphomicrobiales bacterium | reverse complement strand
GGGACATGTGGACCCAGGTGATCGACATCGAGCTGCCACAGGTCGTGCGGTTCGAGCGGCCGTCCGGCGGCAAGACGGCGATCGCCGAAGCGGCCAGGCTGCTGTCGGAGGCGAAGTTCCCGGTGATCCTCAACGGCGCCGGCGTGGTGCTGAGCGGCGCGATCGAGGCCTCGAAGGCGCTGGCCGAACGGCTGAGCGCGCCGGTCTGCTGCAACTACCAGCACAATGACGCCTTCCCAGGAAGCCACAGGCTTTATGCGGGGCCGCTCGGCTACAATGGCTCTAAGGCGGCGATGGAGCTGATCTCCAAGGCAGATGTGGTGCTCGCGCTCGGGACGCGGCTCAACCCGTTTTCATCGCTCCCGGCCTATCAGGCGGAATACTGGCCGAAAGACGCCAAACTCATTCAAGTCGACATCAACTCCGACCGGATCGGACTGACGAAGAAAGTCGATGCCGCCATCCAGGGCGATGCCCGCAAGGTGGCCGAACAGATCCTTGAACAGCTCAGCCCCGATGCCGGGGATGCTGGGCGCGAAGCGCGCCGGGAGCTCATCGCTTTCACGAAATCGCGCTGGGCGCAGGAGCTCTCCTCGATGGATCACGAGGACGACGACGAGGGTGTGACATGGAACGCGCGTGCCCGCACGCGCGAGCCTGACAGGATGTCGCCGCGCCAGGCGTGGCGTGCGATCATGGCGGCCCTGCCGCGCGATGCCATCATCTCAACCGATATCGGTAACAATTGCGCGATCGGCAACGCCTATCCGACCTTCGAAGAGGGCCGGAAATATCTCTCGCCCGGCCTTTTCGGTCCCTGCGGTTACGGGTTCCCAGCGATCCTGGGGGCGAAAATCGGCTGCCCGGACGTGCCTTGCGTCGGCTTTGCGGGCGACGGCGCCTTCGGCATTTCGATGAACGAGATGACGGCCTGCGGCCGCAATGACTGGCCGCCGGTCACCATGGTCATCTTCCGCAACTACCAGTGGGGGGCGGAGAAGCGCAACACGACGCTCTGGTTCGACGATAATTTCGTCGGCACCGAACTGAATGTCGGCGTCGAATACGCCCAGGTCGCCGAGGTCTGCGGGCTCAAAGGTGTCAAGGCCGACACCATGGCCGGTCTGACGGAAGCACTCGACACAGCCATCCGCGAGCAGATGAACGACGGGGTGACCACCTTCATCGAATGCGTCCTCAACCAGGAACTGGGCGAGCCGTTCCGCCGCGACGCAATGAAGAAACCCGTCGCCGTCGCGGGTATCGATCCGGGCGATATGCGCCAGCAGCAGGTCGCATGAACCAAGCGCCCGGTTTTGAAAGATTGGAACAGGCGTGCTGCTTACCGTAAATGCGGGTTCGTCGAGCCTGAAGGTCGCGATCTTCGATCGCTCGGGACACGGCCGGTTGCTTGACATCGCGGTCGTCGAAATCGGCGGAGCAGCCAGCCTCGAAGGCCCCGGCGGCGCCCGCCACGTCGAAGCGCCTGATCATGCCGCGGCACTCTCCCTGATCCGGGAAGCGATTGTGGGAGCCGGGTTCGACTTTCAGGCGCTTAGCGGCGCGGGACACAGAGTGGTTCACGGCGGGGCGGACTTCACCGCCCCGGCGCGGATCGATGCCGCGGTCATGGCAAGCATCGAGGCGCTGTCGCCTTTCGCGCCGCTGCACAATCCGCCGGCTCTCGCAGCCATCCGCGCGCTGGCCGGCCTCATGCCGGACCTGCCCCAGATCGCGTGTTTCGACACCGCATTCCACGCACGCCAGCCCGAGACCGCCAGCGCTTTTGCCCTTCCGCTCCGGCTCCGCGAAAAAAGCATCCGGCGGTACGGATTCCATGGCCTGTCCTATCAGGGGCTTGTTGAACGGGTTCCAGGCCTGATCAATGCCGCCCTGCCCGACCGCCTGCTCGCGCTCCATCTCGGCAACGGGGCGAGCGTGTGTGCGATCCACCAGGGTGTCGGGGTTGCGACATCGATGGGTTTCTCACCGCTCGACGGTCTGACCATGGGCACACGATGCGGCGCGATTGACCCGGCAGTGGTGCTGCGGCTGGCGCGCGACGAGGGCGTCGACGAAGCAGAGCGCCTTCTGACCCGGGAAAGCGGACTAAAGGGCCTTTCAAACGGCACCTCCGATATGCGGATGCTGGAGGCGGCCGGTACTCCCGAAGCGGCCTTCGCCATCGAGCATTTCTGCTACTGGGCGGCGCGGCATAGCGGCTCGGCGGTCGCCGCGATGGGCGGCGTCGATCTGATCGCCTTCACAGGCGGCATCGGCGAGAACGCCGCGCCCGTCCGGGAGCGGATCGAGGCCCTTTTGTCCTGGACCGGCGCACCCTCGGTTGTCGTTCCTGCCGACGAGGAGGCCGTCATCGCCGGGGCGACCGCAAAAGTGCTGACCGGAGACGAGCGCAGGGCGCTGGGCCGGTGAAAGCCCGGATGAAGCATTAAACTAACCCGCCAATGACTGCGACCCGATCGCGGAGCTTTCTGCGCCCGTTGACATCGCAGGTGCACGTTGTCCCCTCACCTTCGAAGATCGCGCCCCCTCGACCGGAAACGCGAGAGCGGCTCCAACTGGACGACACTGGTTTTCATATCGCGTTTTTTCGAAACCTTAAGCCGAGAAAACGCAAGCTTTTGAAAGCAGTGCGCGAAGAATGGAAAGCTTTGAGTATCTCAGCCGCAAGGGAAACGACTTTCCCAGGCCGCAGCGAGATGATGGTGGGCCTGGCAGGACTCGAACCTGCAACCAGACCGTTATGAGCGGCCGGCTCTAACCAATTGAGCTACAGGCCCCCGGAAACCTCTGGGGCCGCCCAAACCGGCCACGCGATAACGCAGACGAGACGGGCGGATGGGCGATATAACCCAAGCCGTGCCCGATTTCCAACATATACCCGGCATAACCGGAAAAACATCGCGATTGCCTCTCAGCATGCTAAGACGGCGCGAAAATGGACTTGGCTTCAAATCGGGAGTTTTCAAACATGCCCATCCCCTCCGCCGCCTTACTGGCTGCTTGTCTCTCGGCGCTGATGCTGCTCGCGCCGACGCCGTCTATAGCGGATGAGGAAGACCGCCCGCGCACGATTTCAGTGACTGGAACCGGAAAAGTGGCGGTTGAACCGGACATGGTCATGATGAGCGCCGGTGTGATCACCGAAGCCGAAACGGCGCGTGAGGCGCTTTCTGAAAACACGGCGCAAACCGCATCCATGATTGAAGCCTTGAAGGCGGCAGGTATCGCAGCCCGCGACCTCCAGACCTCCAACGTCTCCATCTCACCCGTTTGGAGCGACCGCCGTTACCAGAACAACGGCAACAATGAACCGCCCCGCATTGTCGCCTATCAGGTGCGCAATACGGTAAGCGTGCGTATCCGCGCGCTCGAGACGACCGGCGAAATCCTGGATACCGTCGTCACCGAAGGCGGCAACCAGATTTCAGGACCGCATTTCGGGCTTATCGAACCCGAGCCGCATCAGGACGAGGCCCGCAAAAAAGCCGTCGCCGACGCACGCCGCAAGGCCGGAATCATCGCCGAAGCGGCTGGGGTAACACTCGCCGAAATCATCAGCATCGATGAAGGCGGCATTGGCGGCATTCCAATCCCCCATGGCCGTACGATGGCCGCAGCCGTGGAGGCCGCGCCCGTCCCGATTGAGGCCGGCGAACTGGATATCACCGCCTCCGTCTCGGTTGTCTGGAAGATCACGGACTGATCCCGTTTCGACGTCCGTCTAAACATCGAAATGGCGTGTCATAACGGCACGCACCACATCTTCGCGGACCATGCCGAGGCGCTCCAGTTCGTGATCGGACATCGCGAGAAGTCGTTTCGCGTCGTGGCTCGCTGCGATCCCGCG
>JAKSCL010000130.1 GCA_022360615.1 Hyphomicrobiales bacterium | reverse complement strand
AGTCGTTTCTCTTCAAGTTTTTTGACGCGTGCCGGCCGCGCGTCGGCATCCGTGATGGCGGGCAGCGTCAGTGTGGCGCCCAGCAAGAGGGCGGTGAGGAACACGCGCATTTCTATCTCCTTAAAGCCTGTTTCGGTTGGTCTCATCTCGTCTGCTGCGACCGATATGGTTCTGTGGTTGTTCGGAGACAGAACACTTCAAAGGAACGTGTTCCGATCACACGTTAAGCTGAAAAGATGTGTGGTCCCGGGCACGAAAAGGCCCGCTCCGAAAATGGAAGCGGGCTTTTCCGCGAACGTGATAACAGGCTCAATCGCTTTCGATGATTTGCCTTGGCGATATCGAGATCGCCCGATGCAATGTCGCAGGCATTGGTGACGCGCAAGGGGCGGTGCGTGAAGATTGGCCTTCACCCGCAGGCCGCTTAGCGGTCACCGCTTGCGTTCCGGCTGTGTTATAGGGCGCTGGTCAAACAACCCAATCTGGATTTAAGCCCGCCATGCCAGAGACATCGGACCCAGCCGCCAAACTCAATTCCGCCTTGTCCCGCCGCTTTGGCGAGGCAGTGGAGATAGATGGGCGCATCGATGGTCTCGCAGTTCTGGCGGACATGGCTGCGCGCGGTTCGTGCCGGGCCTTCCGGGACGAACCTGTCGACCAGGGCCTCATCCGCCTCCTGGCGGCAACGGCCCTGTCCTCGCCAGCGAAATCGGATCTGCAACAGCGTGATATCATCGCTATCGAAGACGCCGGCCTTCGCGAACGGATCGACGCCTTGTCCGGTGGGGGCTGGCTGGAAGGCGCACCGGCCTTCCTCGTCTTTTGCGGCAACAACCGCCGTCAGCGGCAATTGCACGAATGGCGCGGCCACCCCTTTGCGAACGATCATCTAGATGCATTCTTCAACGCGGCGGTGGATGCGGCGATTGCGCTTTCGGCTTTCGTGACCGCCGCGGAAGCCGTCGGCCTCGGCTGCTGCCCGGTCAGTCAGATCCGCAATCATCCAGACAAAGTGAGCAGCCTGCTCGGTCTGCCCGATCACGTCTTTCCAGTCGCGGGTGTGGCGTTTGGCTGGCCTGAAGAAGCGCCACCGGTTGCGCCCCGGCTGCCGCTTAAGGTGACGCTTCACACTGACCGCTTCAATGAGGCGGATTTACGCGAACAGGTCGAAATGTATGACATGCGCCGCGAAGCCCTGATGCCCTACGGAAAACAGCGGGCAATCGACCGTTTCGGCGAAGCGCGGCGTTATGGCTGGTCGGAGGACAAGGCCCGCCAATACGCGGAGGAGCAACGCACCGATTTCGGTGCGTTCGTCCGGAAGAAGAGCTTTTTACTTGATTGATTGAAAAGCTGTTTCCATCGGCCTGTTCCCTATCGAAACCGAAGCTCAGCGGTAATAGCGATCGCTATTATCGGTGTCGAAACGTGGTTCTACAATGTCGAAATAGGGGTTGTACTTGCCGGGCGTGTAACCGAAGCTACCGGTCTTCACGAAATACCGGACCCGCACGATATTGCCATCCCCGTCCACATAGCGGCGGATGATGATGTCGTGGTTCTTCGCATCGCGGCGGTGTTCTTCAAAGAGCTTAAGGCCTGGGGCGATCGACCCTCCCGGTCCGCCAATCGATTGCGCGCTGACCGGCGGTGCAGCGAGGAGCGCAAAGGTAAAACCCAAAACGGCAGCGGCGCGCATTGGAATAGGCATAGGCGTTTCCCTTGTTAGAGGTCTTGGACGGCGTTTATGTCCGCTTTTCCGGTGCTTCGATGCGAAGCGCGGAAAAAGGCATTTCCGATCTGGGTAAGAGGATAGAACCTGCTACATGAACAGGTGCTGTACCGCCGCCGTTCATCGACGAAACGACGGCTACCCGCCGCTTTAGCGCCTACTCCGCCATATTCAGGTTGCGGCAGGTGACTTCCGCCTCGCCCTCACGGGCATAACGGGCATTCGCGCCCTTCATGAAAAAGAGATCGCCGTTATTTTCGTACTTCATGCCGGATGCGGAAACGGCGGCATCCAAGAGAAGCGGCGGCGGGTTTTCCTCATCGATGATAAGTGCGGTTCCCGCTGGAAGATCGAGATCGACTTTGACCGGGCGGCCCTCGCCACATTGATAGCGTAGGGCAATCTTGTCCGCATTGCCGGGATCAGCCACGCGTTCGCGCAGCTCGTGCGCAACACCGCGGACAAAGGCGGCTTCTTCGGGCATCGGGTCGGATCGCCGCGGACCGTCCGTGCCCATTCCCGCGACCATCAGCCCGTCCTCGAAATGGATGCGCAGCACGAAAGGCTTTGGCGTCCCGCCATCGCCCTTTCGCACGCCGGACTCGTAATAACGGATCACCTGGCCATCGGCATAGTGGTACTGCGCTTGCGAGCGGAGGATATCCCCGCCCTCGATCCCTTCGACGATGCGGCGGACACCGGTCGCATCCAGATGGGCATCGAACTGGTGCATGGTTTTGCCATCGGTGAAGCGGCCCGAATGCCTGGTGAGGTCTTCAATCCGCTCATCAATCTCTCTCACCATCGCCTCAATTTCTGCCTTGCCGGCTTCAGCCGGTGCCGGGAAGAAGACGGCGGCACCCAAAGAAAAAAAGAGTGCCAAACACTGGATGTGAAGGCGATGACGCATGGCTGAAGCCCTTATCAGCACAAACCGAGAGGAAGTCGGTCACACACTACCACGGGGTCAAGCGTCATTTCGATGGATTGACTGAGGTTTCGGCCTTCGCCGGTGCGGCTTCACGCCGCAGAAACAAAACGAGCCCTCCAGCGGTCGCGAGCATGACGAGGCCGTAGACGCCACCCGGGACGATCATCTCGTCATTCCTTAGGAGCGTCGCGCCCACGAAAATGGCAAGCGTAGCGTTCTGAAGGCCCGTTTCGAGCGAGATGGCAATTGCCTGCGGACGGCTCAGCCGGAACAAAAGCGCCCAGCCGAACCCGATCGCCAACATTAAAACATTGAGGATGAGAACCGGGGGGCCGACTTCTGAGAAATGGGTGACAAGCAAATTCCATTCCGCAGCCACTGCCCCGGCGACCACGATGCAGAACAGAACCGTCGCAAGCCGCATGACGGAGTTTTCGATACGGTCCACGAGCGCCGGACGAAAGTGGTTGAGGATCATCCCGGTCAAAACAGGCACCGTGGTGATCAGGAAAATCTCGATCACTGTCTGCCCAAGAGGCAGTGAAACCTCCTCGGCGCTCATGAATTCCGAAAGTGCGAAATTGACGATCAGCGGCACCCAGAGGACGGCTAAGAGGCTGATGACCGCTGTCAGTGTGATCGAAAGGGCGGTGTCGCCACGCGCCACATGGGTGAGGAAATTAGAGGTCACGCCGCCGGGGCAAGCCGCGAGGATGAGAAAGCCCACGGCAATCGCCGGGTTCATGCCGAACCAGTTATCCCAAGAAAACACGAGGACGAAGGCGACAGCCGGCAGGATCACCATTTGCGAGAAGGCGCCAAGGGCAAACAGCCGGGGCGCTTCGGCAATCCGCGCGAAGTCCGCCGGCCTGAGCGTCAAGCCCATGGAAAACATGATAATGGCAAGGGCGACCGGTAGGCCGATCTCGGTTGCAAATCCCATGAATGGCTGGCCTTCGTTAAGTGTCGTGAGGGCCTAACCCATAAAAATGACGGGCGGCTGTCAATTGCCGCCCGCCCTTCAAGCCCAAAAGAATGGGCCAAATAGAATCTTTTCCGTCTGGAGCGCCCGAGCCGTGACAATGGGTTCAGCGTTTTTTGTCGCGCCCGTCAGCGTCGAAGCGCGGCTCTACGATGTCATGATACCGGTTATAGGTGCCCGGCGCGAAACCGAAGCTACCGGTTTTCACATAGTAGGTTGTCCGCACAATTTCGCCCGCGGTGTTCACATAACGGCGGATCAGAATCTCCCGCTTATCGCCCGCAAGCCGCTGTTCCTCGACAACTTTCAAACCAGGTGGAATGCTGAGCCCTGGTTCAGCGACTGCGCCGGGCATCCCGGAAACAGTAATGGCAGTTCCAAGCATAATGGCAGTCAACAGTGCGCGCATGCGTGTCTCCCATGGCGTTGGATGATTGGCGCTTTCACATACTTGAATTGGCGTCATATCAAACGGCGTACAGACGCGCTCAACTAATTGTGTTCTCGTAGCTGGCGGACGGTGACCTTGCCGCGCGGCGCGTAGCGCCGCAAATTGTGTTCATGCTGAAACACATGTCTCGGTTTCATGCTGCCGGTTTCATTCTTTCTGCTGTTTCATTCGGCGGAGTGGCCAGCCATGCGGCGGAACCGATGGAAGGAACGAACCGTTTCGTTCACGCTTTCACGCCGTCGGACCTAGGCGATGGCGTCCTCGCCGTCACCTGCACCGATGGTACAGTTGCTAACATCGCGGCGCGTAATCCGCCCCGGGTCCGTTATGTTCCCGCAGGCGGCGAAACCGGTCTTGTCGAAATCCTCTATATGGAGTCCGAGGGTGTGATTTGGCGCCTTAAGCGGCTGAAGATCGTACCCGTGCATGGATGCCGGTTAGGGGAACCTGTGCCTTTCGTGGCCGAGGAAAGCTACGTGACATCCAACTCGGTGGAAAAACCGGACACAAAGCAGCTTTTCCGCAGACCCCTTTATGAAAAAGGCGCTGACGGCTTCGCTGTCCGCATCGAAACGCGCTCCGAAAAAGTCTTTCTCGATCCGGACGGCGGCCGGGCCTATGCCCGTTACTTAAAAACATGGCCGGACGACACTTGGCGGGTCGAGTTCGATCAATTGAGGCTGAAGCGTTCCCGGAGCGATTTCGATGAGCCGACGGCGCGTTGGCGGCTTGCTGACGATCATGTGCGTGCACGCGATGGCTGGGTGCGCGTTGACACGCCCCTCCAGCGCTCCGAAGAGCCGCCGATACGCTAGTCGGGCCGGGCTGTTCTTGCTTCTCTCACGTCTTTCGCCTTTACTCGGCTGCCATCTGGATGACCGGTGCGGCATCCAGGATATCGTTATCGACGTAGCCTTCGAATTTCGAAAAGTTTGCGGCAAACATCCCGACGAGCCGCTTGGCTTGCGCGTCGTAGGCGGCCTTGTCACCCCAGGTCTCCCGTGGATCGAGGAGACCGGCATACACTGGATCGCCGCCAACCGGCACGTCGAAGCCAAAGAACGGATCTTTCCGGAAATTGGCCTGCGCCAGGGAGCCATCAAGCGCCGCCGTCAGGAGTTTGCGCGTCGCGGCGATCGGCATGCGCGAACCTGTGCCATAAGCACCTCCCGTCCAGCCCGTATTGACGAGCCAGCAATCGACGCCGTGTTGAGCGATGAGCGCACGCAGGAGATTGCCGTATTCCGAAGGATGACGGGGCATGAAGGGGGCTCCGAAGCAGGTCGAAAAAGTGGCTTCGGGTTCCGTCAAGCCGCGCTCCGTGCCAGCCACCTTGGCGGTGTAGCCCGACAGGAAGTGGTACATCGCCTGGCTGGAAGTCAGCTTTGCAATCGGCGGCATAACGCCGAAGGCGTCCGCCGTCAGCATAACGATGTTTTTAGGATGGTCGGCCTGGCCGGTCTCGCTCGCATTGGAAATGTAGTGCAGCGGATAGGCGCACCGGGCGTTCTCCGTCAGCGATCCATCGTCGAAATCGGGGGTCCGTGTCACTGGATCGATCACCACGTTTTCAAGAACCGTGGCGAAGCGCTCGGTGGTGGCGTAGATTTCCGGTTCGGCATCCCGGCGCAGACGGATGGTCTTGGCATAGCAACCGCCTTCAAAATTGAAGATGCCGTCCGCTCCCCAGCCGTGTTCGTCATCGCCAAGCAGTTCCCGTCCGGGATCAGCGGAAAGGGTCGTCTTGCCGGTGCCCGACAGGCCGAAGAAGATGGCCGCGTCGCCGCCCGGTCCCACATTGGCCGAGCAATGCATGGGCATCACACCTTCGGCCGGAAGGAGATAATTGAGAAAGGTGAAGACGGACTTCTTCATTTCTCCGGCATAGGCCGTGCCCCCAATAAGAACGATACGCTTGTCGATATCGCAGGCGATCACCGTTTCGGAACGGGTGCCGTGGCGCGCCGGATCGGCATGAAAGCTCGGCAGATCGATGATGGTGAGGCTTGGAACGAAGGATGAGAGTTCCTGCGTTGCGGGGCGCCGGAGGAGATGCCGGATGAAGAGGGCATGCCAAGCGAACTCGCAATAGACGCGGACGTTGAGGCGGTATTGAGGATCGGCACCGCCATGGAGGTCCTGAGCATAAAGGGTTTTATCCGCCGCGTGCGCCTGCATGTCGGACAGAAGCGTCTCGAACTGACCGGCGCTCATCTGAGCGTTGTTGTCCCACCAGACCGTCTTTTCCGTCGCGGGGCTCAAGACGATGAACTTGTCCTTGGCCGACCGGCCGGTGTGTTGCCCGGTGTTGACCGCAATGGGGCCGCCTGAAACCGCCTCGCCTTCGCCGCGTTTGAGAGCCTCTTCGTAGAGGGCCGCTTCGTTGAAATTCCAGTTGATGGTGTGGGCGTTGTCCAAACCAATAGCTTCGGCCCCGGCGTCCCGGTTCCGCAGACCCGTCTCCTCCACTTTTGCCTCTCCGTTTTCCCGGTTATGGCCGCTTGATGTTTTTTTTGAAGGTGCGACCGCCTGACCCTGTCACATTACTGTGTTGTTCCCGAAACAGCGACAACAAGCAAGCTTTAAGGTTGACGGGCCGCATCAGACATACGTTTGAAGATATGGCGAAGCTGGGAGAACGCGGAAGCCGTTTCTGGAAATGGCAGCCGGACGGTTTTTTCGCCGTTTGTCAGATCCGCTCCGTCGGGGTCGCAGGCAGTGATGCGCCAGTCTCCCTCCGCCTCGCCTAGAAGGCATGTGGCGTAAAGCGCCAGGGCATCAAGGTGATCTTCGTTCATATGATCGACAGCCCCCGCTTCGCCCTCCTCGAAGGACATGGCGTGTTTCTTTTCAATGAAGACGGCTTTGGCGGGAAAGGTGCGGATGGCGCCAAAGCCGGCAACCACATGAACGGTGTCCGGCTCAATCCGGTAAAAGCTGAAATCACCGAAACCTGCATACATTGACGCCTCCGGATTGCGGGCGAGATAACGGCGTTTCACGGCGTCGGAGGTATCTTTGACAGCAGTCCCAATGACGGTAGCGCGCAGGCGGGTAAGGGGATCGTCGCCGGTGGCGTCGTCCACGGATGGCGCGTCATAGACCATCAATGACACTTTGGGATCGGTTTCGATGTTGAGCGTGTGCTGTGCAAGTCGTGAAATCAGGAGCAGAGGCCTGCCGTCAATCGCCGTTGCAAGCGTCACGAAGGAAGCGTAAGGATGACCGGTGTCGCGCGTGAGAGTAGCGAGCGAACCGGTTTTAGAGGCGCGCAAAAGCCGCCGGGCCTTAAGAGAAAGATGAGCCAGATCATCGTCCGGACCTGGCCCTTTTTCATGCATTGCTTCGCTATTGATCATAATGGCTCACACTTAAGCCCCTGAATTTTAGGCTGGATCGGGGGAAATATGACAATATGTCATGGCATTGCTGTACACTACACCAAGCTGCCACAATTTAAGCACCATTGAATCTTAGGCGCCGAAGGAGAGTTGGACGTGATACGGGAGCGCCCCATGCACACAATCGCGCTTGTCGACGATGATCGCAACATCCTCACCTCGGTTAGCATCGCCTTGGAGGCTGAAGGTTACCGCACGCAAACCTACACGGACGGCGCCTCCGCGCTCGACGGTTTGTCGACCAATCCACCCGACCTCGCGATCCTCGACATCAAGATGCCCCGCATGGATGGCATGGAGCTTTTGCGCCGTGTCCGCCAGAAGTCGGAGATGCCGGTGATCTTTCTTACCTCGAAGGATGAGGAGATCGACGAACTCTTTGGTTTGAAGATGGGTGCGGACGATTTCATCCGCAAACCGTTTTCGCAACGGCTTTTGGTTGAACGCGTCCGCTCCGTCCTGCGCCGCACCCAACCGCGTGATACCGCCGCTGTGACCGAGCCGAGCGCCAAAGCGCTTGAGCGCGGTGCGCTGCGCATGGACCCCGAACGCCACACCTGCACATGGAATAATGTGCCGGTTGTCCTGACGGTCACCGAATTCTTGATCCTGCAGGCCCTTGCGCACCGTCCTGGCGTCGTCAAGAGCCGCAATGCCCTGATGGACGCGGCTTATGACGACCAAGTCTATGTGGACGACCGCACGATCGACAGCCACATCAAACGGTTGCGCAAAAAATTCAAGGTGGTCGACAACGAATTTGATATGATCGAGACCCTTTACGGCGTGGGCTATCGTTTTAAGGAGGTATAGCGGGAGCCGATGGCGGTTGAGACGCAAGAGGGCTGGAGCGCCGCCCCGGGGCGTGGTCTGGACCGCCAAGGCATAAGGCCGGTCCGGATCGTTGCCGCCGTTGCCCGTTTCCTCAATCAGACGCTTTTCACGAGCCTCACGCGCCGCATCGTCACGCTCAACCTTGTGGGTCTTGCGGTTCTCGTCTTCGGCATCCTTTATCTCAATCAGTTCCGTGCGGGGCTTATCGAAGCGCGCATTCAGGCGCTCTCGACGCAGGGCGAGATCATCGCGGCCGCGATTGCCGCGTCGGCAACGGTCGAGACCGGTGATTTCACCATCGATCCCGAGCGTCTTCTGGAACTGGAGACGGGCGAGAGCTTTGATCCTTTCGCCGACCGCGATGCGACCGAGTTCCCCATCAACCCGGAACGCGTTGCGCCCGTTCTTTCTCGGCTGATCACGCCGACTGGCACACGGGCGCGGATTTACGGTTCCGACGGCGCGCTCATCTTGGACTCGCGCCACATCTACACGCGCGGCGACATTCTGCGTTACGACTTGCCCAACCCGGATGAGGTGGAGGAGACCGCCTTTGCCGCTTTGCTTCGCCAGGTCTGGACGCGGATTTGGCGCGGTAATCTGCCCATTTACCAGGAACTGGGGCCGGATAGCGAGCTTGGCTATCCCGAGGTCGATCTTGCCATCCAGGGTTCTTCCGCAAGTGTCGTGCGGGTCACCGACCGGGGAGAACTGATCGTCAGCGTTGCTGTTCCGGTGCAACGTTTCCGGGCGGTCGTCGGGGCCCTTCTTCTTTCGACCCGTTCCGGCGACATCGACGACATTCTCAGAAAAGAGCGGTTAGGCATTTTCCGTGTGTTCTTGATCGCCTCGTCCGTGACGATCGTGCTTTCCATCTTGCTTGCCGGGACGATCGCAGGTCCGGTACGGCGATTGGCGGCCACGGCTGAGCGTGTGCGCGGTTCCATCAAGGCGCGGGAGCAGATTCCCGATTTCACCGACCGTTCCGATGAGATCGGCCATCTTTCACAGGCATTGCGGGATATGACGGCTGCGCTTTACAAGCGCCTCGATGCGATTGAGAGTTTCGCCGCCGATGTGGCGCACGAACTGAAAAATCCGCTGACGTCGCTCAGAAGTGCCGTTGAGACGCTGCCTCTGGCGCGCGAGGAAGCGGATAGGGTGCGCCTTATCGCGATCATTCAGCACGATATCCGCCGCCTGGACCGCCTGATTTCCGACATATCGGATGCCTCACGCCTCGATGCGGAACTGGCCCGCGAAGAGGCGGGTCCGGTGGATGTGGCCGATATGGCGCGGTCGGTGATCCATCTCTTCAACGAAATCCGGAAAGATGACGAGGCGCCTGCACAGTTGATGGTGGAGGGCGACCGGCCGGACGACTTCGCCGTCACGGCGCATGATCTGCGCATCGGCCAGGTCCTGACAAATCTCCTCGATAATGCGCGCTCCTTCTCGCCGCCGAACGGCAAGGTACGGGTAACGGTGCGCCGCCACAGGAAGGCCGTGGAAATCGTCGTCGACGATGACGGCCCGGGAATTCGCCCGGAGAACCTCGAGCAGATCTTCAAGCGGTTCTACACCGACCGGCCCGAATTCGAGGCCTTCGGCAACAATTCAGGGCTGGGGCTTTCGATTTCGCGTCAGATTGTGGAAGCGCATGGTGGCCGTGTCTGGGCCGAGACGCGGCCCTTTACCCATAACGATCCGCGCATCGGCGAGCATGGGCGCTATGGCGCGGGTGCGCGCTTTGTTGTCTTGCTGCCGGTGGATTAGGCCCGTCGTTTGGCCGAAAGCCCCCTCCTGGAAACGGAAAACGTTCACGCGACAACGCTTGCAATTGGCACTGCAGGCGTTTTGATCCGGGGGCGTTCAGGCTCTGGGAAGAGCCGTCTCGCGCTTGCCATGCTGGATTGGGCTGCCGGCGATCCTTCAAAACGTTTCTGCCGTCTTGTCGCCGATGATCGCACTTTGGTCACACGTCATGGCGGGCGGCTGGTTGCACGCCCTTCCCCAAGGATCGCAGCTCGCCTCGAAGTGCGCGGTCACGGCATTGTGTCCGTCATGCCATGGCCTTACGTAAGGGTCAGCCATATTGTCGATTTTTCGGAAGAAGGGCCTGAACGGTTTCCGGATGACGCAAGTGCGGAGGCTTTGTTGTTAGGGCTCCGCTTTCCCCGGATTCAGTTGATGGCGAATGATCCGAATGCCGCCGCGATCCTGCGATGCGCGTTGGGATCGAACATTAATGATTAGTTATGCTGTGGCATTCGGCTTGCGTGTGAGTGACAACCGCTTATTTTCTGGGTGCGGTTTTTTGCAGTGCCGTTGTGAAGGAAGACATGATCGGGCTGGTATTGGTGACGCATGGTCGCCTCGCGGAGGAGTTCATTTCCGCACTTGAACACGTTGTCGGGCCGCAACAGCAGGTCGCCGCCATTTCAATTGGCCCCGATGACGATATGGAAGCCCGCCGAAGGGAAATCTTAAACGCCGTTGAAAACGTCGACAGCGGAAGGGGCGTCGCCATCATGACTGACCTCTTTGGCGGAACGCCGTCCAACCTGTCCATCTCCGTCACCGACCGCGATAAAACGGAAGTGCTTGCCGGGGTGAACTTGCCGATGCTCGTGAAATTCTCAAGCGTTCGCGCCGACGCCCCCCTTGCCGAAGCGGTAAACGAAGCCCAGGAGGCGGGACGCCGCTACATCAAGATCGCCAGTCAGATTCTCGCGGATTGATTCATGAGCTTGGGTGGCGAAAGCGGAGTCGAGGAAAAACAGGCAGGCAGCGGCATTGCCGCCGCAAGCCGGACGATCACAATCGTCAATGAGCGTGGTCTGCATGCCCGCGCCTCGGCGAAGTTTGTAAAGCTTGCCGATTCCTTTGACGCCGAAATCACCGT
>JAKSCL010000120.1 GCA_022360615.1 Hyphomicrobiales bacterium | reverse complement strand
ATTACCGCGCCGCTGTCAATGGACTGAAAAATGTCATGGTGGGCGTGGGGGTTGGGCAGTACCAGCAGCTTGCTGTTGTCGGCGGTGATCGGCCAGATATTGTAGTTGGCGTAGACCTGGCTTACCGCTCCGGAAAAAACGCAGAGTGAATCCTCGAATCTCTGCAGGAAGTTGACGGCTTTTTCTTTGTAGCGAATGCCGTGCAGGTTCCAGATCAGCTGGTAATTTGCCATAGTGTCTCGCCCGTGTGTCATGCAGTCGGGTATTACCTCGCGCCGGTTTGTGGCCCTCCCTGTTTGGTCACTGCGATGCCGGCCCGCTGGCGTCACCAGCGGCGACGGCGGCTCCGTGCAGCGACATCTTTCCCCGCCGGCGTGAAAAGTGTGGTTGGTAATACCCTGACTAAGCTTTGGTAAATTTATAATCCTTGATTATGAACCGAGGTCGTTGTCGAGGCGGGTGCTGCCACTGTGTTGTCGGGTTATCGTCCCGCTGGGCCAGTGGTATGGGGTCTTCAGGCACTGAAGCTGACATCTCGGTCACCAGGGATTATATAAACTGTCGAGGGAAATTTCGCGACACACATCACATCCTGCCATCGCGCCGGCCACGGCCTGGGCAATAAAAGTGCAGGGACGTTTTCAAGGCTGCCAGGAAGAATTATGATGCGCCATTTGTTTTCACACCTGTCCCGTTTATGGAACTGACCCCCGCTGGCATTGTTCTGCTAGTTGTCACCGGCCTGCTGGCCGGTGTGATCAATACGCTGGCCGGCGGCGGCTCAAATCTCACCGTGCCGGCGCTGATGATATTGGGCATGCCCGCCGATATCGCCAATGCCAGCAACCGCGTGGCGGTGTTTCTGCACGCCCTGGTGGCAGTCAGGGGGTTTAAAAAGTACGACAAGCTCAGCACCGCCGATCTCGGCCCGATTCTGCTGCCGGTGCTGCTGGGCGGGCTGGCCGGCGCCGCCAGTGCTTCTTACCTGCCCAACTGGCTGCTGAAACCGCTGCTGCTGGGCGCCATGATCAGTATGGCGCTGGTGATTCTGATCAGACCGGCGGCGATAGCGCCGCCGGTGGGCACCCCGGCGCTTAAAGTCGGCGAGCGGCCCGCATCCGTCATCGCCCTGCTCGGCGCCGGGTTTTACGGCGGCTTCGTCCAGGCCGGTGTCGGATTCCTGATCCTGGCGGCCACCACCGCCGCCGGCCTCGATCTGGT
>JAKSCL010000085.1 GCA_022360615.1 Hyphomicrobiales bacterium | reverse complement strand
TGAAAGCCCGCTTTTGATTGCCACACCCATGCAGGGTTCACGCCATGGCTGAGTGGGAAGTGGGTCTTTTTCCTTCGCAGACAATCGAACGGCTTGCTGCGGACGGCATCATTGCAGCGGGCGACGGTATCGAAAACGATCAGGTTCAGCCGGCAAGCCTCGATTTGCGGCTGGGCAAAATCGCCTACCGCATCCGGGCAAGTTTTTTGCCTGGGCCCGAACACACTGTCCACGACAAGCTCGACCGTCTGGCGCTCCATACCATCGACCTGACGACGGGTGCGGTGCTTGAGACCGGTTGCGTTTATCTGGTGCCGTTGAAGGAGCAACTGAAGCTGCCTGCGGAAATCGCCGCGTCCACCAATCCGAAGAGTTCGACGGGGCGTCTCGATGTGTTCACCCGGGTTATTGCCGATAGGGGAAGCGCATTCGACAGCATCGCCGCTGGCTATCACGGACCGCTGTTCGCTGAAATCAGCCCACGCACTTTTCCCGTTCTCGTGCGCGAGGGCTCACGGCTCTCGCAAATCCGTTTCCGGTCGGGCGAGCCGCGGCTTTCGGATGCCGATGTTCTGGCGCTGCATGAGGAGGCGGCGCTCGTCTCCGGTGCCGAGCCGCTTATTGCAAGCGGGCTTTGTCTCAGCATCGATCTTGCCGGTCCCGGGCTTGGCGGTCTCATCGGCTACCGCGCCAAGCGGCATTCGGCCGTCATCGATCTCGACCGCCGCGCCCAGTATGAAGTCGCCGATTTCTGGGAGCCGATTGCGGCGGGCCGCCACCCCAGCCTTATCCTCGATCCGGATGAATTCTACATCCTGGCTTCGAAGGAGGCCGTCCATGTGCCGCCGGCCTATGCAGCGGAGATGGTCGCGTTCGATCCGCTCGTGGGCGAATTCAGGGTCCATTATGCGGGCTTTTTCGATCCAGGTTTCGGGCATTCGGCGACGGGCGGTGCGGGCTCGCGCGCCGTGCTTGAGGTCCGCAGCCACGAGGTGCCCTTCATTCTTGAGGACGGGCAGGTCGTTGGCCGGCTGGTTTATGAGCGTCTTTGCGAAATACCGGACCGCCTTTATGGGGCGGCACTCGGCTCGAACTATCAAGCCCAGAGCCTGAAGCTCTCCAAGCATTTCAGGGCGCCGTAGCAACGCTCAAAGATCGCCGCGCGGGTGTTCCGGCAGACCGAGACGCTGACGGGCTTCGCTGACCGTGCTCGCTGTTGCCCCAAGCGCTTTGACGATCGACCCGGCTTTTTCAACGAGCGCGGCGTTTCCAGGCGCAGCCACGCCTTTTTCGATATGGAGCGTATCCTCAAGGCCGATGCGGACATGGCCGCCGAGAAGAACGGATTGTGCGGCCATCGGAAACGCCTGCCGCCCGACGCCGAACCCCGTCCACAGCGCTTTTTCCGGCAGCATGTTGCGTAGATAGAGCATCGATTCAGGCGTCGCCGGCATGCCGTATTTGATGCCGAGCACGAAGGAAAAGAGCCCGGGTGTTTCAAGCGTGCTGCTGGCCATGAGGTCTTTTGCAAGATGAAGATCGCCTGAGTCGAAGATTTCAAGCTCGGGGAGAACCCCCGCATTGCGAATGATCCCCGCCATAACGGACACATTGCCTGGCGTGTTGATCACCACCTCGCGCCCGAACGTCATGGTGTTGAGGTCAAGGGTGCAGATGTCCGGGCGGATGTCCGCAATGTGTTCGACCCGCAATTCGGGCCGCATCAGGTTGGTGCGCGGCCCCGCGATCTTCGGGTCTTCTTCGCTCGGGTGAAACCGTCCGCCGGGCCCCGTTGTCAGATTGATGATGAGGTTCCGGTTTTTCTGGCGGATAAGCCGCACGGTCTCCCGGTAAAGCCCGAGATCCATCGAAGGCGCACCGGTTTCGGGATCGCGCACATGGATGTGGACGATTGCCGCACCCGCTTCCGCCGCTTTAAGGGATTCGCGCGCGATGTCTTCGGGCGTCACGGGGATCGCCGGATTCTGTTCCGGCGTGGTCTGATTGCCCGTGACGGCGCAGGTGATGATGACGGGATCGCGCATGAATGCTCCCTTGGACCGTGACGGCGGAAAATTAGGCGGTTTCGGCGCCGCCGTCACTCGCGGCTTTGCCTCCCGCGGCCCAACCCATCATCGGTCCCAAGGGCACGATGCCCGAGGGGTTGAGCGCTTTAATCGAATAATAGCCGTGCTTGATGTGATCGAAATCGACGGTCTCCGCCACGCCCGGAAGCGCGTAGATGCGTTTCATATAGCGGTCGAGATGCGGGTAATCGGCAATGCGCTTCAGGTTTGTCTTGAAGAGCCCATGATAGGCAATGTCGAACCGGACAAGTGTCACGAAGGCTCGGATATCGGTCTCGGTCAGCCGGTTGCCGAAGAGATATTCACGGCCGTCGGCAAGCCTGGCCTCAAGTGCGTCCAGTGCCGCAAAGATGTCTAAGACCGCCTCGTCATGGGCCTTCTGACTTGAAGCGAAACCGGCGCGGTAAACGCCATTGTTGAGCCTTTGATAGATATCGGCATTGAGTGCGTCGATCTCGGCTTCAAGGTCCGCGGGGTAAAGATCGACGGTGACGTCGCCATAAGCATCAAAGGCGCGGTTGAACATGCGAAGGATGTCGGCCGATTCGTTGTTCACCATCCGGTCCTCAACCTTGTCCCAGAGGACGGGAACCGTGGCTCGGCCGGTGTAATGCGGATCGGCGCGTGTATAGATCTCGTGCATGTGGGTGGAGCCGAAGAGATGGTCTTGCGTGGCGCTCTCAAAGCCGCCGAAACGCCAGCCCTCATCGGTGAGCTGAGGCGCCACGGTGGAAACGGAAATGACGCCTTCAAGCTTTCTT
>JAKSCL010000049.1 GCA_022360615.1 Hyphomicrobiales bacterium | reverse complement strand
TCGACATCATCTATGGCCTTTTCATCGGCCTGATCGTCAGTTCGATCTTTCTGTTCTTCATCGGTTCCGCCGCGATCCGCGGTTTCAAATATGTCGCCGACATTCCGAAGCGCATCCTGGTCCCCGCCGTGCTCGTGCTTTGCATCTACGGCGTCTTCGCGGTCAACAACAACATCTTCGATGTGGGCGTCATGTTCGTCATGGGCTGGATCGGCTACATGATGATGCGCTATCATGTGCCTGCCGCCCCCTTCCTGATCGCCTTCATCCTTGGGCCGCTTCTGGAAGACAATTTCCGCCAGTCGATGCTCATGTCCGGCAGCGATCCGTCGATCCTGTTCCGTGGGCCGATCACATGGTTCTTCTGGACCGTCACGGTGATCGCCATCATCGCCATCGTCCGCGCCGGAATTCGGTCGGCGCGGGCCAACAGCGTCATGGCGGCGTCAAGTGAGGAGTAAGCCTTTTGCGCGGTGCTGACCTTTTGGTGAAATCGCTTTCGGCTGCGGGCGTTACACGGATTTTCGCCCTTTCCGGCAATCAGATCATGCCGATTTTCGATGCCTGCCTCGATGCCGGGATCGAGATCACCCACACGCGGCACGAGGCATCCGCGGTCCACATGGCCGAAGCCTACGCGCAGTTGACGGGCAAGGCCGGGGTCGCCCTCGTGACGGCGGGCGCGGGTGTGGCCAATACGCTTGCCTCGCTTCTCACCTCATTTGAATCGGAAACGCCCGTCCTCCTCCTGTCGGGCGACAGCCCATTGAGCCAGGATGGAAGCGGCGCGTTTCAGGAGTTGGACCAGGTCTCGATGACAAGGCCGGTCACCAAGCTTGCCTTCCGCGCCAAGGCCCCGGCGGCGCTTGGCGGCGATGCCGCCCGCGCGGTCCGCACGGCCCGGTCCGGCAAGCAGGGCCCAGTACATATCGCCTTGCCGTTCGATGTGGTGACCGGCGATGCATCCTCTGGAACGGTACCGGAACCCACCGCCTTCGAACCGGAGGCCATCGGCCCGGCCGCTGGCGATGCCGCGCAAGCGCTTAAAGCGCTTTCGGGGGCGCAGACGCCGATGATCGTGCTCGGGCCGTCCTTGAACGCCACCCGCGCGCCAGGCCTCACCGAAGCGCTCGGCGATGCGGTCGATGCACCTGTCATCGCCATGGAAAGTCCGCGTGGACTGAACGATCCGAGCCTTGGTGCAATCGCGCAGGTCCTTGCAAAGGCCGATTTGATCGTGGCGCTCGGCAAGCGCATCGATTTCACCCTCGGCTTCGGAAAGGCCGGTGCCATTCCGCCGGAAACGCGTTGGATCGCCGTCAACGCCGATGACGGCGAGCTCAAGCGCGCGCGCCGCAATCTGGACAACCGCATCTTCCTTGCCGTGAAGGCCGATCCGCGCGCCTTCGCCAAGGAACTCATGACGGCTGGCGAAGCCGCTGCGGCGCGGCGCGAATGGCGGTCCGAAGCCGCCCGTCTTATCGCCTGGCGCAGCTACGAAGAGGATGCGCCTTCCGCAAACGGCAAAATCACACCCGCCCAGCTTTGCGCCGCCGTGCAGCGTTTCGTTTCGGATGACGGCGACACCGTCCTCGTCTGCGATGGCGGCGAATTCGGCCAGTGGGCGCAGGCCGTCACCAAGCCGGACGCACGGATCATCAATGGTGTCTCTGGCGCCATCGGCGGCGGTCTGTCCTATGCGTTCGGCGCGAAGACGGCGCGGGAGGGCGCAACGGTCATCGCGCTGATGGGGGACGGAACGGTCGGTTTCCAATTCGCGGAATTCGAGACGGCCGCCCGCGAAGGCACGCCGTTCGTTGTCGTGATCGGCAATGACCGGCGGTGGAACGCGGAATATCAAATCCAGCTGCGCGACTACGGGGCGAACCGGCTGACCGGGTGCGAGCTCAGCGATGCGCGCTACGATCTGGCCGCCGCGGCGCTTGGCGCCCACGGTGAATATGTGACCGAGGCATCCGAGCTTGATGCCGCGCTGTCGCGCGCCTTGAAGAGCGGTAAGGCCGCCTGCGTCAATGTGATGATCGAAGGCCTGCCCGCCCCTTCCGGAGCCGGACACTGACGGCCTTTGGAGTAAGGCGGCAATCAACCGTTCCTTGTGCTGAGAAGTAGGCAGCGCCCGCGTCTCGAAAGCACATAGGGCAAAATACGCCCTTCTCATTCTGAGGAACGGGAATACGAGCCTCAAACGTCATTCCGGCCCCGGATTGGGGTCCGGGACAGGCTTCAGCCGGAATCCACCGGTAAACGGGGTCGTTGCAACCTGGCGTTCGCCGCACCCACTGTCACTCCAGGCCAAAGTCCCTGAGCGTATTCCGGGGACCGCAGGAGAGTCCGCAAGCAAGCACGCCCCATGCTGAGGAGGCCCAAGGGGCCGTCTCGAAGCATGGGCGAAAGCGCGGCACGTGGCTCCATCGCATCGTGTCTGTGTCACCACCGGGCGTGCCCCGGTGGTCCGGGGCCAAAAAAACGCGGAGGTCCAATGTTTTGCCCTGGATTGCCGGCTCAAGGCCGGCAAATGACGCAGTGAGAAGAACCGCACTGTTAGGGCGATATATGCGCCCTCAGGCTCTCTTGACTATTTTGTATTGCACAACGGACCGCCTCTGTCGTGCGGGCGCTCCCGTGAAGAACTTGTCCCATAGTGCCTCTTTCCATTCCGAAGAAAAGACTGCACCATCAAATGCCGGAACTAAACACCTAGTGGAGCTGCATCCACTCGCGCGCCTGACGCTGCGCCTCCGCAATCTCGTCCCGCGACATTTCAGCAGCCAGTTCGGCGCGATAGCCGAGCGCCTGATCATTGCCCTTATGGGCAGCCAGATTGAACCATTTGTGGGCCGCGACGCGGTCCGGCTCGACCGAGTTGCCGGTCGAATACATCACACCCAGACGGAAGAACACATCCCCCGGTGCATCCGATGCCGGAACGAACGGCGTTCCAATTTCCCCAAAATCAACGCGAGCCATAATGCTCCCCTTTGTTTGACCATCCCACCGGTCTCAATGCCGGCTCCCAAGACCGGGTTCCCCCCAGCCATGGACACGATCCTACGCAAGCGGAGCTGAATCGCGGGTAAAGCGACAGCGTAAATTTCGAATAAAGAAAGATGAAACTATTTATAAACTTAGCAGAATATGAACTGCATCAATATTCCTCCAAAAAAGGAAAAACAGAGGCAAATGAACATAAAAATACCGCCGTTATATTGCGCCTTCACGGTCAAATACACTTAAGCTTTACAGATATCGCGCCTGCTAGCGGACAGCATCGTCAAACGCTGCAGCACCGCCCTCGGATCACCGGAGCGAAGCGGAAATAAACACCGTCCGGCAAAGGGCTTTCCTGCCGAACATCCGGTCACGATGCTTGTATTTCCAGTAAATCCAATAGGTTCAATTCGGCGGTGATCCGCGGATTCATGTCAAGGACGCAATACCAGTCCTCCGCGCACCGGCCGGGAAGTGAAATGAAGGCCGCTAGAGCACGATCCGAAAAGCATGTCCTTTGACTCGATCCAGGGATGGGAACCGGTTTTCGGACCGTGCGGCCGAACAAAAGCCGAGAGCGAGCATCCGATCACACTGAACGGATTTCGCTCTAGCGCGCCCTTTGGCCGAACAGAACGGCCTGGGCGTCCTTGTCGCTTGCCAGATCGAACTTTTCCCGTTCCTCCTTGCCGGCAAGAAGACCGCGCTCGACGGCCGGGCGCGCTAGAAGCGTCTCGAACCAGCGTTTCAGGTTCGGAAAGGCGTTGATGTCCTGGCCCTGGTTCTCATAGGGCTTCACCCAGCCGACACAGGCCATGTCGGCGATTGAATAGTCGCCCGCCAGGAATTCACGGTCCGCGAGCCGCCTGTCCATCACGCCGTAAAGCCGGTTCACCTCGTTGGTGTAGCGCTCGATGCCATAAGCGATTTTCTCGGGCGCATAGTTCCGGAAATGATGCGCTTGGCCCGCCATCGGCCCGAGGCCGCCCATTTGCCAGAACAGCCACTGCTCCACTTCGACCCGCACCCGCTCGTCCGCCGGATAGAACATGCCGGTCTTGCGGCCGAGATATTGCAGGATGGCGCCCGATTCGAACACCGAAATGGGCTCGCCGCCAGAGCCGTCCGGATCGACGATCGCCGGCATGCGGTTGTTCGGCGCGATCGCGAGGAACGACGGTTCGAACTGGTCGCCCTTGCCGATATTCACGTAACGCAACGCATAAGGGTAGCCGGTCTCCTCAAGCATGATCGTGATTTTCCAGCCATTGGGCGTCGGCCAGTAATAGAGTTCGATCGGCTTGGCGTTCTCAAAGCGCATGGCGGGGTCTCCGATTGCTAAGGCTACGTGCGGGGGCGGGTGCGGTCCGGCGGGACCGCTGTCAAATAAGCGGTTCTCCGCATGGGGACAAGGCAAGCGCCCATCACATCTCTATCAACGGAGGGGGCGCGCCTTTACCCTTGAGCGCCCGCGCCATTGCCAGGCGTTGCGGCAATGGTGATCAGTTGCGCATAGCCTTTCAAAATCCGCTTGGTTTCAACCTTGAAATCCGTGCCTTGCTGCGCTGCAAGCGCCTTGGCCACATCGGGCAACGCCGTGCGCGGTGTGACGTGATAGATCGATAGGAACCGTAACAAGGCTGCCTTGAACCATCCCGGCAAGCCGGATTGGTCCCCGAAATCGACCACGGAAAGCCGCCCGCCCGGTTTCAAAAGGGTAAGCCCATGGCCGAGAGCCCCTTGCCAATCGGGGATCATGGACAGGCTGTAGGAGAAAAAGATGCGGTCGAAGCTCCCGACACCGAAAAGCGCATTGGGATCGAAGCTGCAGGCATCGCCCTCGCCGAACCGGACACGGGCGCGCAGACTGGCCATGCGGTCGCGCTTCCGGCCCGCCAGTTCCAGCATGGCGCTTGAGATGTCGACCCCGAAAAAACGGGCATCCGGATAAAGCGCGGCAGCCTTCATCAGGTTCCGGCCGGTCCCGCAGCCGATCTCTAGAACGCCATGGCCGGGCTCGGCGTCAAGCTCCGCAAGCACACGGTCGCGGCCGAACAGGAAGTATTTGCGGGTCGGATCATAGATGTGGCGGGTATGGCGGTAGACCCGGTCCATCAGGACCGCATGGCTCCCATCGCCGCTCACGGCGCATCTCTCAATTCGTAGAGGTGAACGCCGCCATAGACGGCAGCGCGCTCTCTCTCGTAAAGCGCATTTGAGCGCTCGGCCAGATAGTCCCAGCGATCGAGGATGTCCGGGGCGACGCGTCCTGGAAGAATGGTCTCCACGCCGGCTGTGCGGAAAATCACCCGCGCGCCTGGAACGGCCGTCCGGGTGATCTGTGTCCAGAGCGCATTGAGCTGCGCGTCATCCATCCAATCCTGCGCATCGAGGAGAACGAAGGCGGTCAGCGAGCGCTCCGGCTGCCGTTCGAGATAGCGCGTCAGGGATTCATGCGTGACGGACGCCCGTCCGGCATTCGCCTTGATCGTGTTGAAGTGTTCGCGCTGCAGATAGAGCGGCAGGGGTGTCGACCCGTCGGCGGTATAGGGCAATCGCGCCGCACGCCATAAGAAATAGTTCTCTCCTGCCGGGAAAGCGCAGCACAGCCGTTCGGAACGCTCCAATTGCATATCCGCCAGACGCTTGGTGCCGTCCTCCGTAAGCGCTTTGATCTGCGCCGGAGGGATGCCAAGGCCGTAAAGACTGGCCGGCTGGTTCAAAAGCCACTGCCAGAAGCGTTTTTGACCGATCCGCCGGATTCCGGAATCGAAGAGCTGCTGCTGCTCCGAAAGGGTCGTCGCTCTGGCCAGGTCCGGAAGGCGGACGCCGTAAAGCCGGACAAAGGTGTTTATGAACCAGGAGAAATAGCCAAGGATGCCTTGCGCGTAATAGTTGCGTGCGAACATCGTGATCCGCCGCCGCCTTAGCACCCCGCGGCCGTTCCAATAGGTCCGGCTGGGGTCCGACAAAGCGCCCTTGAGATAAGTGTCGTAAAGTGCCGGGTTCCCAGGGTGCCGCCCGTTTCCAAAGAACTGGAAAAAGCTTTCATAGTCCGGCAGGTGCTTTGCGCCCTCGATCTTCAGTTCGGTCAGCGCCACATGGGCGCGGTTCAGATCGACCGCGCTGACCTTGGCGACATTGGCCGTTAAATAGTTGAGAACATTGCATCCGCCGGATGCAATCACCAGCACGTGCGACTGCGGGCCGAGCCCAAGCCCTTCGACATCGACGACCGGATCCTCAAGCGCGAAGGGATAAACCAGGCTGCCGAACGCCAGTGTGAAAAGGCGTTCGTAAAAGCCTTCCTTGGAAACGGGGTCTGCCCGGTGGACGGCTTCGCGAAGATGTTCGGGTGTCAGGTCCAATGCCAATTTGATCGGCCTCCTTTTCGTGTCGGGCGAAGGCCGGGCGGCTTCGCGCAACCACACTCTTACTTGCGTGACCGTCGTGACGCCAGCCTGACAAACCAAGAGTTGTACTGACGGGTCCGTTTGAAATGGCGTCCGGTGCGGCCGAGTAAAGGGCCGCGAGCCCGTCAAGGGGCGCTTCGCTCGCCCTCAACATACGGCACGGCCTGTCGGCATCGGGGCATCCGGCGACAGCGCTCAGATGCCGAGCTTGTCCTTCAGAAGCTGGTTGACGGCTTGCGGATTGGCCTTGCCTTGGGTGGCCTTCATCACCTGGCCGACGAACCAGCCGAGCATTTGCGGCTTTTCCTTGACTTGCTCGACCTTGTCGGGATTGGCGGTGATCACGGTATCGACGGCGGCCTCGATGGCGCCGGTATCGGTTACCTGTTTCATGCCGCGCTTTTCGACGATATCGGCAGGGTCGCCACCCTCTTCGAAGACAATCTCAAACAGGTCCTTGGCGATCTTGCCGGAAATCGTGCCGTTGCCGATAAGATCGATGATCCCGCCAACCTGCTCAGGGCTCACCGGGCTCTGATCGATCGTCTTGCCGGCCTTGGCGAGTGCCCCCGGGAGATCGTTCATCACCCAGTTCGCGGCGAGCTTGGCGTCCCTGCCCTTGGCCGCGGCCTCGAAGAAATCGGCAAGCGCCTGCTCGGAGACGAGGACGCCGGCATCGTAGGGCTTCAGCCCATAGTCTGAGACGAAGCGCGCCCGCTTTTCGTCGGGCAATTCCGGAAGCGCTTCGGCGAGTGCGTCGACAAACGCCTGCCCGAATTCAAGCGGCAAGAGGTCCGGATCGGGGAAATAGCGGTAGTCATGCGCCTCTTCCTTGGACCGCATCGAGCGGGTCTCGCCCTTGCCCGGGTCGAACAGCCGGGTTTCCTGGTCGATCGTGCCGCCATCCTCCAGAATATCGATTTGACGGCGCGCTTCGTACTCGATCGCCTGGCCGATGAAGCGGATCGAGTTGACGTTCTTGATCTCGCAGCGGGTGCCGAAGTCACCGCCGGGCTTCCGGATCGAGACGTTCACATCGGCCCGCAGCGACCCCTGCTCCATATTGCCGTCGCACGTGCCGAGATAACGCAGGATCGTCCGCAGCTTCGTGACATAGGCGCGGGCTTCTTCGGACGAGCGGAGATCGGGCTTCGAGACGATCTCCATCAGCGCGACGCCGGACCGGTTGAGATCGACATGGGAGACGCCGGGGCCGAGGTCGTGAACGCTTTTACCCGCGTCCTGCTCCAGATGCAGCCGCTCGATGCCGACGAAGATGGTCTCCCCGTCCTTCATGTCGACCTGGA
>JAKSCL010000020.1 GCA_022360615.1 Hyphomicrobiales bacterium | reverse complement strand
TCCTACTGCTTACGCAGTGCTTACTCGAACCTCCGGCCAGTTTGAAGGGCAGTTCCGACATCAGCCCAAGCCATTGATTCAAAATCTCTTTCTCGTGGCACCTTTAACCATCACCAGACTTGACATCCGCCTTCGGAGGGCGGCGCTCTATCCAGCTGAGCTACGGGTGCTTTGGGCAACGTAAATGGTGCAGGCCGGAAGATAACCGATTGGCCCGGTTCCCGCAATGAGCCGGGTTACCGGCGTTCACCCCCTGTTTAAACACCAAATCCCAGGCCCCTCGCGCGCGGCACGGGCCTTGCTCTTTGAAAGGTACGGGGCCGCTCAAACGGCCTTAAGTGTTCTACGTCAAGACAGAGTAATGGCCATGCATACTGCGTCTGTGCCGAAAAGAGACACAAAACCCCGCATCGACTGGGTCGATGTGGGCAAAGGCTTGTGCATCGTCTTCGTCGTTATGATGCATTCGACGCTCGGCGTCGAAGCGGGCGCGGGCGAAACGAGCTGGATGAACACCCTGGTCGCCTTTGCCGCGCCCTTCCGCATGCCTGATTTCTTCCTGATTGCAGGCCTGTTCCTCGCCGCCCGCATCGACCGGCCCTGGCGGGATTATCTGGATTCCAAGGTCGTCCATTTCGCCTATTTCTACGCGATCTGGGTGACGATCCAATTCGCTTTGAAGGCGCCGGGTTTCATGAATGAATACGGCGCGCTCGGCACGCTCCAGATGTATCTGCTGGCCTATGTGCAGCCCTTCGGCACGCTCTGGTTCATCTACATCCTGCCGATCTTCTTTGTCGTCACAAAACTTACCCGGAATGTGCCATGGCTTGCGGTATGGGCCGTCGCAGCGGGGCTTGAAATCGCACCGATCCACACGGGTGCGCTGCTGGTCGATGAGTTTGCCTCACGCTTCGTCTATTTCTATTCGGGCTATATCTTCGCCAAAGCCATTTTCCGCTATGCGGACTGGGTGGACGGGAACGCGCTTCCCGCGCTTGCCATCCTGGCGGTCTGGGGCGTCATCAATGGCTGGGCCGTTTTTTCCGGCGTCGCCACTTTGCCGGTGGTTTCGCTTGCACTCGGATATTTCGGTGCGGTCGCCGTGGTTTCGGCTTCGGTGCTGTTGTCGAAGGTCAACATCGGTGCGGCCCTGCGCTACGCTGGATCGCTTTCGATCGTCGTCTATCTCGCCTTCTTCCTGCCGATGGCGGTGACGCGGATCGTGCTTCTGAAAACGGGGATTGGCCCCGACCTTGGAACGGTCGCGCTGCTGGTCACGGCGGCCGCCGTCATCGGACCGCTTCTCTTCCATTTCATCATCACGCGGCTCGGCATCCTCGG
>JAKSCL010000021.1 GCA_022360615.1 Hyphomicrobiales bacterium | reverse complement strand
TGCACATGTCGGACGTCACCTTCGACATGCAGAACAACGAAATGCATGTCCACAGCCGCCACGCCGAACCCTGGAAAGTGACTCTGGTCGACACCGGCGAGAGCACCATGACGGGCGGACGGTTGAAGCGGGTCGCAAAATATCTGCGGGGCGAAGACTGCTTTTGCTTCACCTATGGCGACGGGCTATCCGATGTGAACATCAAGGAGCTTGTCGCCTTTCACAAGGCGCATGGTCATCTCGCAACCGTCACCGCTGTTCAGCCGCCGGGCCGCTATGGCGCGCTTGAACTCTCGGCACGTGCTGTGACGGGTTTCTCCGAGAAACCAAAGGGCGGGGAAGGCGTGATCAATGGCGGCTTTTTCGTGCTCTCGCCTGTCGTCACGGAACTCATAGACGATGACGCAACCGCTTGGGAGGGCGCCCCCATGGAGCGCTTGGCGGAGGCTGGCGAACTCTACGCCTTTTCGCATAACGGCTTTTGGCAGGCGATGGACACGCTTCGGGACAAAAACATCCTGGAGTCGCTCTGGGCATCGGGCCGCGCGCCCTGGAAGCTCTGGGCGAACGGCGCCGATGAAGAGCGCGCCACAGCCGCCGTCGCGTGAATCCAAAACCCGGTGGCGTCTCTCTCGGTCACATTCCTGTCGCTCAAGGGCTTGGCGCTCGTTCAACGTCATCCCTTCGGCGATGAAAGAGGCCGGTTTGAGCGGCTGTTTTGTCTGAACTCTCTTGAGGAGGCAATTGGGCATCCCTTGGCGATTTCGCAGATCAACCGCTCGACGACCATGGCGCACGGTACGGTTCGCGGGCTGCATTTCCAGTATCCCCCACATGCGGAAACGAAGATCGTGACGTGCCTGCGCGGAGAAGTGTTCGATGTGGCCGTCGATGTGCGGGCCGGTTCGCCCACCTTTCTGAATTGGCATGCCGAGCGCCTCAACGGATTGGAGCCAAGCAGCTTTCTCATCCCGGAAGGCTTCGCGCATGGCTTCCAGCCGCTCACCGACAACGTGGAAATGCTTTATTTCCATACGGCACCCTGGATGCCCGAAGCAGAAGGCAGGCTTCACCCGCAGGACCCTGCCATTGGGATCGACTGGCCGCTCCCGGTCGAAGGTCTTTCAGAAAGGGACGCGAATGCTCCTTTTGCAGGTGAAGGTTTTGAAGGAGTGCAGCTTTGAGATGCCGTCACTGCGGCGCAGAGGTCTCGCTGCCGGTGATCGATCTCGGCTCTGCCCCACCGTCAAACGCCTATCTGAAAGCTGAGGACCTCAACGCGCCCGAAGTTTGGTTTCCCTTGCGAGTGCTCGTTTGTGAAGCTTGCTGGCTCGTTCAGACGGAAGACTTCGCGGGCCGTGAAGACCTCTTCTCGGCCGATTACGCTTATCTCAGTTCGATATCCGCGACATGGCGTGCCCATGTGGACGCCTATGCCGGGGCCATGACGCCGAAACTCGGTCTTACCGCTGACAGTCTCGTCGTCGAGATCGCCGCCAATGACGGCATCCTTCTTGAGTGCTTCCAAAAACGGGGAATACCCGTTCTCGGCGTCGAACCGACCGGATTTGCTGCCGCCCGCGCACGCGAGCGCGGCCTCCAGATTATCGAGAGCTTTTTCGGGCGTTGCCTTGCCGCTCAAATGCGTGCCGACGGCATCGGCGCAGACCTGATCGCAGCCAACAACGTGCTTGCCCATGTGCCGGATATCAACGATTTCACCAGCGGCATTGCCGAACTCCTCAAACCGGATGGGGTTGCGACATTCGAGTTTCCCCATCTCCTGAACCTCATCGGCGAGACACAGTTCGACACGATCTATCACGAACATTTTTCCTACCTGTCCCTAGCGGTTGCCGAGCGGGTGCTTGCGGCGAACGGCCTTCAGGTTTTCGATGTGGAGGAATTGCCGACACATGGCGGCAGCCTCCGCGTATTCGCGCAACGGCGGGACACCGGCAAGCGGACCGTCGCAGACCGGGTGGAGGCCGTCAAAGCGCGCGAGCGCGATGCTGGGCTTGAGCACCCTGACACTTATCGCAATTTTCAGGTCCGTGCCGACAGGATCAAGGATGATCTCGTTGCCTTCCTCATCGGGGAGAGGCGGAGCGGCCGGACGGTTGCCGCCTATGGCGCCGCCGCCAAAGGCAACACGCTTTTGAACTATGCGGGCGTCCGGCCCGACCTCGTTTCTTTCGTTGTCGATCGCAATCCGCTCAAGCAAGGACAGTTTTTGCCCGGCAGCCGCATTCCCATCCTCGCCGAAGACGCCATCGTCACGCGCAAGCCCGGCACCATCTTGATCCTGCCCTGGAATATTGCCGGGGAAATCATCCGCAATACCAGCCATATCGCCGACTGGGGCGGCCGATTCGCACTTGCCGTTCCCGAACTGAAGCTGTTCCCCGCAGGAGAACGAAGCGTATGAAAGGTGAATGCGTTGTCTTTTTCGGGCTTGCGGAAGATCCTTACTCCGAGGCTGCGCTTGACCATCTAAGAACGCTGTTTTCCGAGGTGTTTCCCGTGATGGGCAAGAACACTGTCGGGGAGACCTCCCCTGGCATATGTATCGAGCGGGATTGGGATTACGTCTTCACCTTCAAGACCAGACAGATCCTGCGTGCGCCTTTCCTCGCGCGCGTGAGGCGCGCAGCCGTCAACTTTCACACCTCGCTGCCCCGCTATCCTGGGTCGGGCGGCGTGAGTTGGGCGCTTTACAATGGCGATACCGAGGCAGGCATCACTGTCCACCATCTCAACGAGAAGGTCGACAATGGCCCCATCATCACCACACGGTCTTTTCCGATTTCGCCAAGCGACACAGTGTCATCGCTTATTGCAAAAACCTATGAGCATCAGCTGAGCGTCTTCAAAAAGACTGCTGGCCTCCTCCATGACCAAGGCATGGACGGGCTTGCGCGGCTGCAAGACGCCTATGCCGGGGAAGGCTGGGGGCCGGTCACGTTCCGGCACCGCGATCTCGATCGCATCAAAACCGTACCGCTCGACGCGGATGATTTGGAACTGCAACGCCGTATCCGGGCCACATCCTTTGGGAAGTATCAGCCCTACATCCTTTTGCATGGCCGCAAATTCGTTCTCGAGCCATAACACACCTGCGCCTCACTTGGTGCAGATCAGATAGCCTCCAGGTGATGAGGCAAAAATCAATTTGCCGTTGATCACCGGATCGGGCTCGAAGCGGTCAGTCTCCTGGAGGAACTGGTTCATGGCGGCGTGCGGTTCGTCGCCCTTGTAGAGCACGCGGGAACGTTTGGTCGGCGTCTGATCTTCGCCGAAATGGCCAAGGATCGTGTCCGCCACGACGAGATAGCAGCCCTTCGTGACCATGGGCGCATAGGCACGCAGTTCCGCGAGCACATGGTCGCGGGTATGGTTTGAATCGAAAATCGCCATCACCGAGGCCCCTTCCGGGATTTCGGCTTCCACAGCCTCAAGGATCTCGGGCGCGGTCGACGAGCCCTCGATCATGGTCACGCGCTTGGAAAGGGGATGTTTTTCGATGCTCTCGCGGTTATGAGCGCGGATATCGATATCGATGCCGACGACCTTACCCTTCCCGATCATCTCAAGGATCGAGGCAAGGAAGATCATCGAGCCGCCGCGCGCAATGCCCGTTTCGATGATCACATCGGGCGTCGTGGCCCAGACGACCTCCTGTGTCGCGATGATATCGGCCGGCATTTGAATGATCGGGATGCCGAGCCAGCTCCAAAGATAGGTGTAGTCGTATTTGTCAGTGGCGGCGAAGTAATCGATGCCCTGGCGAAAAACCTCAGCATCGTTTCCAAGCGCCATCGCTTGTTCCTGCTTGTGGGCTTCGAAGTCTTCTCGGTCGTCTTTGGTTGTCAATGGAGCCGGTCCTTCTCAAACTTTGCTGCGCAGCGCAAAGTGATTCGCTTTTTTCCGATCTTACACACTTCGCCGCGCCAACCGGTGGGACGATGGCCGAGACACAGAACGTTATCCCCGTTGCAGGACCTTGGATTACGGAGCGCGAAGAAGCTTACGCGGCCGAGGCCGCGCGAACCGCGTGGTTTTCGAACCACTATGCCTTTAACCGCCGTTTCGAAGAGCTGTTTGCCGAACGCGTCGGCGTGAAGCACGCGATCTCACTGCCCCACTGCACCGCCGCCCTTCACTTGGCGCTTGCCGCGAGCGGTATTGGCCCGGGCGATGAGGTGATTGTGCCGGACGTTACCTGGATCGCCTCCGTTGCACCGGTCACCTATGTGGGGGCGACGCCTATTTTCGTCGATATCGATCCGCTGACATGGTGCATCGATCCGAAAGCCGCCGAGACCGCGATCACGCCGAAGACCAAAGCCATCATCGCCGTCGATCTCTACGGCTCGATGGCAGACTATGCCGCCCTGGAGGCAATGGCCGACCGCCATGGTTTGGCGTTGATCGAGGATGCCGCGGAAGCGCTCGGGTCAAGCCGCAACGGAAGGGCCGCAGGCGCACACGGCGTTGCGGGTGCGTTTTCGTTTCACGGCTCGAAGACCATCGCAACCGGCGAAGGCGGGATGCTCGTGACCGGCGACGATCAAATCCACCAGCGCGCCACGATCCTGCGCGATCACGGACGCAAGCCCGGTTCCGTCGATTTCCTCAACGACGAGATCGGCTTCAAGTACAAGATGAGCGCCTTGCAAGCAGCGGTCGGCCTCGCCCAGACCGAGCGTTGGGACGAACTCGTCAGCTACAAGCGCCAGATTTTCTCCTGGTATGCCGAACGGCTTGGTGACAGGCCCGGCATTGCGCTCAATGCAGAGCCCGAGGGCATCGTCAACTCCTATTGGATGGTGACAGCGGTCATCGACCCGGCCTTCGGCATCGACAAATTCGCGCTGATGGCTGCCATGAAAGCGCGCGGCATCGATACGCGGCCTTTCTTCTCGCCGCTTTCGAGGCTCTCGGCTTTTGACGCCTATCCCCAGAGCAAGCGATTTCTGCCGCCCGAGCCCGAAGGCCATGCGGTCGCGCGAACCGGCATTAATCTGCCGTCCGGCTATCATGTGACGGAGGAAAAGGCCGAGCGGGTCTCAAACGCATTGCTTGAGGTGCTTGGTGAAGGACGGGTGCGATGCGCATCCTGATCAACGGCCACAACGGTTATATCGGGCCAGCCCTGATTGACCATCTGAGAACCCATCGCCCTGATGCCAATATCGCGGGGAACGATGTGGACTGGTTCGCACGCCATACGCTCAATGGCGCGCGCGGTGTGGCGGCCGTACCCAACATCGCAAAAGATGCGCGCGACCTCACGGCGGCCGACCTTGAAGGCTTCGATGCCGTCGTCCAACTCGCCGCCGTGTCAAACGATCCGATGGGCAAGGTTTTTGAGGCACCGACGGCTGCCATCAATGAAGGCGCGGCGGTGCGAACCGCGCGGCTGGCGCGTGAGGCTGGCGCCGGTGCCTTCGTCTTTGCAAGCTCATGCAGCATGTATGGTGCGGGCTCCGACGCACCACGCAAGGAAACCGACACGCTCAATCCGCTGACGGCCTATGCCCGCTCCAAGGTGGCCGCGGAAGAAAAGCTCGAAATGCTGGCCCGGCCCGGCTTCACCGTGACGGCGCTGCGCTTTGCAACCGCCTGCGGACTATCGCCCCTCTTGCGGCTCGATCTCGTCTTGAACGATTTCGTCGCCTCCGCCGTCATCAACAAGCGGATCGACGTCCTCTCGGATGGTTCACCCTGGCGGCCGCTTGTCCATCTCCGCGCCATGGCGCGGGCGAT
>JAKSCL010000246.1 GCA_022360615.1 Hyphomicrobiales bacterium | reverse complement strand
TCGATCATGCCGGAGATCGTCTCTGGAAACACCAATGCACCGGCGATCATGATCGGCGAGAAAGCGAGCGACATGATCCTGGAAGACCGGCGCGCCACGCACTGAGAGGGCAAAACGATGAAGATGACGACAGAAGAAGCCTTTGTGAAAGTCTTGCAGATGCATGGCATCGAGCATGCGTTCGGCATCATCGGCTCGGCCATGATGCCGATCTCGGATCTGTTTCCCGAAGCGGGGATCAAGTTCTGGGATTGCGCGCATGAGGTGAATGCTGGGATGTCGGCCGATGGATACACCCGCGCAACCGGCAAGATGTCAATGGCGATCGCCCAGAACGGGCCTGGCATCACCAACATGGTTACACCGGTCATCACGGCCTATTGGAACCACACGCCGCTTCTGCTTGTGACCCCACAGGCGGCAAACAGGACCATCGGCCAAGGCGGCTTCCAGGAAATGCAGCAGATGGCGCTGTTCAAGGATTGCGTTTGCTATCAGGAAGAAGTGCGCGACCCGACCCGTATCGCCGAGGTGCTGAACCGCGTGATCCTGAAAGCGTTCCGCGGTTCGGCTCCGGCCCAGATCAATGTACCGCGCGACTACTGGACCCAGGTCATCGATATCGAACTGCCGCAAATCGTGCGTATCGATCATCCGCCCGGAGACCCGGCGGCAATCGAAGAGGCTGCGGCAATCCTGAGCGAAGCCAAATTTCCGGTGATCCTCAATGGTGCTGGCGTGGTGCTTTCGGGTGCGGTTCCGGCTTCAGTAGCGCTGGCTGAACGTCTCTCCGCGCCGGTCTGCTGCAACTACCAGCACAATGACGCTTTCCCGGGGCGCCACCCGCTGTCCTGCGGGCCCCTGGGCTATAACGGCTCGAAGGCGGGAATGGAGATGATTTCGAAAGCCGATGTGGTGCTGGCGCTCGGCACACGGCTGAATCCGTTTTCATCGCTGCCCGCCTATCAGACCGAGTACTGGCCGAAGGACGCCAAGATCATCCAAGTCGATATCAATGCCGACCGGATCGGTTTGACCAAGAAGGTGGCGGTCGGCATCCAGGGCGATGCGCGTAAAGTGGCCGAGCAAATCCTTGCAAAACTGTCGGTTACGGCAGGCGATGCGGGCCGCAAGGAGCGCGAAGGCATGGTCGCGCAAGCCAAATCGGCATGGGCGCAACAGCTCTCCTCCATGGATCATGAGGACGACGATCCCGGCATCACTTGGAACGCGCGGGCGCGCGAACGCGATCCCGACCGGATGTCCCCCCGGCAAGCCTGGAGGGCCATTCAGGCGGCATTGCCCGAGGAGACGATTATCTCAACCGACATCGGCAACAACTGCGCGATCGGCAACGCCTATCCGACCTTCGAGAAAGGGCGGAAGTACATGTCTCCGGGGCTTTTCGGCCCGTGCGGCTACGGACTGCCGTCTATCCTCGGGGCAAAAATCGGTTGCCCCGATGTGCCTTGTGTGGGTTTTGCCGGCGATGGCGCTTTCGGCATTTCGATGAACGAGATGACAGCCTGCGGACGCGG
>JAKSCL010000067.1 GCA_022360615.1 Hyphomicrobiales bacterium | reverse complement strand
TTTTATCAGGTTAGCATCATAACTCATCTTGTTGTTTTCCCTGTAAAAGGTCAAAGCAACTTTAACAGATCGCATTCAGCATGCCCTGATATAAGGGTTATATGGTTAAATAATAGAATTGATAGCATATTCAAAAACATCACAACGACGCGCCGCAAAACATAAAATAGCAGATTTTATAAAACACCTTCATCCCAGAACGGTTTCAATGGAGGTGTTAGCATTCAATAAAACATTTGGTTTAGGGGGGATGTCCCTCGTATTAGTGGCTATGCTAATGCTCTCCGGTGCCCTTATGCTTTTGGTTTATACGCCGGTACCTGAACTTGCGTACAACTCTGTTTTGTCCATGGAAAAGGAATACACATTCGGCAGGCTGATTCGAAATATTCATTTCTTGTCGGCAAATGCGCTTGTTGTGTTTGCGTTCTGCCATATGCTCAGGGTTGTATTTACATTAGGTTTTTTAAAAGACAGATCATCAAACTGGTTCATTGGTATCGGGCTTTTAAGCCTCATTCTTTTGTCTTGTTTTACAGGTTACCTTCTTCCCTGGGACCAAACCGCATATTGGGCAATAACCATATGTATCCACATATTGGAATATATTCCCTTTGGACAGGTGCTGATAACACTTATCACAGACAGCGGAAGTGTCAGCCATAGAACCTTGCAGATTTTTTTCACCTGCCATACAACCCTTATTCCCATCTTGTTCGTATCCATGCTGACAATCCATTTTTGGAAAATCAGAAAAGCAGGCGGGGTTATATTCAGCCGGGTTCGAAACCAAGATGACAAACGCGTCCGCCAGATGGTACCCTCCTGGCCCAACCTGTTTGTTCGAGAAGCTGTCGTGGGGGCTTGTCTTATTGCGATTGTTATGGTTATGGCACTGTTCGTCAATGCCCCTTTGGAAAATATGGCCAATGCCAACTTAAGCCCCAATCCGGCAAAAGCACCCTGGTATTTTGGCGGATTTCAGGAATTACTGCTCCATTTTCATCCAATACTTGCCGTATGTATCTTTCCTGCCCTTGTCTTTGGAAGCGCATTCGCCCTTCCCTTCTTGTCAAAATCAGACAGCCGGGCAGGTACCTGGTTTATATCTCCTATTGCCGGTAAG
>JAKSCL010000250.1 GCA_022360615.1 Hyphomicrobiales bacterium | reverse complement strand
TGTTCTAATTTTTGCATGAATTGAAATGGACAAATGGGCCGAGTTGAATGCGTTTGTCGCCGTTGTCGAGCATCGGGGCTTCGCACCGGCTGCACGTGCGATAAGTCTTGCGCCATCTGGCGTCAGCCGTCTTGTTTCCAATCTTGAGGCACGGTTGGGGGTGCGGCTCCTGAACCGGACGACGCGGCGCGTGAGCCTCACGGAAGCGGGTGAACGCTACTACACGAGAGGCCGCGACGCGCTTGCCGGTTTCGAAGCGGCGGAGGCCGATGTCGCCAGCCTTCAATCAGCGCCGAGGGGGCTTTTGCGGGTCAGCTGCGTGGTGACCTTGGCGGAGCGTTCGATGCCGGCCATCATCGCCGATTTCATGGCGCGCCACCCGGGCGTTTCCGTGGAATTGCTGGAGACCGACAGGCCCGTGGATTTGATTGAGGAAGGGGTCGACGTGGCGCTTATGACCGGTGCACTCCAGGATTCAAGCGCCATGGTGCGCAAGCTGTCAGGGTTCAGCAGACACGTGGTGGCATCGCCGGAGTATTGGGCGCGCCATGGCCGCCCCGAAACACCGGCTGACCTCAAGCGCCACAACTGTCTTCGGTTCGCGACGGCGCCGCACTTACAGAAATGGACCTTTCAGAAGCCCGGTCGCAAACCCTTCGCGGTCACCGTCTCAGGCCGGTTTTCAGCGGCTGGCGCGGAAACCATTCTGCAGGCGAGCCTTGCCGGCATCGGCGTCAGCCGTCTCGCCAGCTTCATGGTCGCGCCGCATTTGCGATCAGGCGCGCTTGAGGAGGTTCTCCCGGATGTCCGTGAGAACGAGCCGATACCGCTTTCCGCCGTTTTTCCTTCGGCGAAGCATCTTTCGCTAAAAATAAGGGCCTTTATCGACCATCTGGCTGAGCGGTTTGCGGCGATGCCGCCCTGGGAGGACGGGCTGCGCTGAACGGCGTGTCACCGGTCACGGTAAGCTGCCACGAAGTTCCTGAGGATTTGTTCGGGCACATGAACGTCTTCAGAGTGACAGAGCGCGATCAGGCGGTCGGCGTCTTCAGGTGGAAAATATCCCATCTCCTTGTAGATCTCGATGCGAAGTTCGAAAACGTGGCCGTCGGCTTCCGGGTGGAACTGCGTGGCGTAAGCGTTCTGTCCATAACGGATCATCTGATAGGGGCAGGCGGGTGAGGACAAGAGATGCGCGCAACCGTCCGGTAAGGCCTGCACAGCCTCCTTATGGCCGACAAAGGCCGTGAATTCCTGCGGTAGCCCGCCAAGCAGCGGATCATTGCGGCCTTCCGGCGTGACGATGCATTCCGCCGCGCCCACCGGTTCGCCATAGCGCTCCTTTGAGACCGGCGCGCCCAGATAGTTCGCCAGAATGCCAATGCCGTAGCAGCAGCCCATGAACGGGATGTCGCGGCTGATAATCGCCGGCATCAGATCCATGACGCCGTTTTTGATCTGCCGGTCGATATCCGATTTTGTCTCCGGAGCGTCGCTGACACAGCCTGGCCCGCCGCCGACGATAACGCCCGCGTAATCGGTAAGGTTCAGATGATCAGGCACAGGTTCCTGATCGAGCCGGATACGGTGCGTTTCCGCTTCAGACAGTGCGCCCTTCTCCAAAAATGCTTTGTATTCACTATCGGATACTTCGGTTTCAGGGCGAAGCTGCAGGATGAGAAACGGTTTCATACGGATGTCCGGAGCGGCTGAGGACGTAATCGGCGCGTCTTTGATACACGCTCCGCTTCACCCCTCAAACACCAGCCGATGTGTTCGGTTCGTCCGCTTTCCGGCTAAAGCAAATTCAGGAAAAGTGGAAATCCGTTTTCCGTCCGGACACGCGAAAAAACAAACACCTAGGCTGCGGCGACGCGTCCCAAAAAGTCGTCGACGACGGTCCGCAGTCTCTGCGTCTTCGTGGACACCTCGTCGGACGCGGCCAAAACCTGGTCTGCCGATTGGGAAGTTTCCGCTGCTGCCCGCGTAACGCCCGCAACGTTCTCCGACACGCCGCTTGCCCCAGTGGCGGCGCGTTGAACATTGCTTGAGATCTCACCCGTCGAAGCGCCTTGTTCCTCCACCGCAGCCGCAATCGCATTCGCCGAGGTGGAGACTTCGCCGATGGTTTGCGTGATGGCTTGGATGGCTTCGACTGCCTGCGCGGTGGCCGATTGCATGGCGGCGATCTCAGTATTGATTTCATCGGTCGCCGAACCGGTCTGTGCGGCCAGTTCCTTCACTTCCGTCGCCACGACGGCAAAGCCTTTGCCTGCTTCTCCGGCGCGTGCCGCCTCGATGGTTGCATTCAGCGCCAGGAGATTGGTCTGATCCGCGACTTGGCGTATGAGAGCAACCACACCGTCGATTTTCTCGGCCGCCGTCGCCAAACCCGTAATCATCTCATTACTGGTTTCAGCCGCCTCGACGGCTTTCTCCGCGGTCCGGGAGGCTTGTTGGGTTTGCTGCGAGATTTCGGTGATCGACGAAGCCAGTTCTTCAGTCGCTGCGGCCACAGCCTGAACGTTCTCAGATGCCTCCTGCGATGCGCTACCCGCTCCACCCGCTTGGGTCGAGGTCTCGGTTGCGACGGAGGAGAGATCCTTCGCCGTCGTCTGCATCCGTTCTGCATTGCCGGCAACGTCGTCCAGCAACTCCTGGATCTCATCGCGGAAGCCCGCAATGAGTTCCTCAACCGCCTTTTGTCTCGCCGCACGCGCCTCTTGTTCCTTTTCCGATTCGCTCATCAGCCGTGAGCGTTCGATCGCATTGTCGCGGAATACCTGGACCGCGGCGGCGATATCGCCGATTTCGTCTTTTCGTCCGACGCCTTCAATGTCCAGATCGGTATCGCCTTTCGAAAGCCGGGACATGGCTTCCAGCACGTTCGCGAGAGGGCTGAAGATGCCACGGTTGAGCCAAAGTATGGCCAGCGCCGCGATGACGGCGAGAACGCCGGCAAGGGCGAAGGCAAGCATGTTTCCACGCTCGGCGATCGCATCGAAGCGGGTTTTGTCGACGGCGAGGACGGCGACTCCGATTGCGTTTTGCGAATAGTCGTTGATGGGCACGGCAATGAGAGCCAGGTTGCCGCCCAAACCCTCCGGTTCAAGCATCATGATCGGTTCGTTCAGTGCGGATGAGATCATGGAAGCATCGAGTTCGGCTTCCAGCGTATCGGCAAAGGGTTCCAGACCGTTTTCCTCAACTCTGTAGAGCGTTGCAGGGACTGCAGAATTGCTTGTGAAGCTGTCCAGGAATGCCTGATGCAGGCCGAGGCCGAATTCCACTGAACCCACATGCTCGCCACTGTGGAAAACCGGTACGACGCCTCGCACGCCAATGCCGAATCTCCCGCGTTCAAGGCCGGAAACGGGTTCCTTCGTGCTATTGGCGGCGGTGATGGTGTGCCGGAAGCTTGAGAGGTCGTCGCCAAATTTCTCCGGTTTGTGCACGCGGAGAAACGAAGTGGCCGGCGCGGTGTGGAACTGAAACTGTTTGATGTCGAAGGCCCGGTTTAGTTCCTCAAAAACAGGAACATACTCGCGCGCCAGGGTTTCCCGGTCGCGCGCCGCCAAAGCCGCCGCGGTCGAGGGGTGATGCGCCAGGCTGGTGGCCATGGCGAGCGCCCGCTGACGTTCGGCATCTATCGTTTCGTTCAAAAGATCTGCCGATCTTTGCAGGCTTTCCGTGAGCGCGGTTGTTTTGAGGTCTTTTGAAATCCATCCAATGGACAAAGCCATCATCAAAGTCGCGACCGCGACCATTGTCAGGAATAACACAGACAACTTGACACGGAGACTTTGAACTCTTGGGAGATTTCGCATGATGATTTCCATCTAGTAGAATTTACGGATAAACGTAGATTTTATGAGTTAATGATTGCTTTCCTTGCAGGGAATTGAGGATTTCATTTCGGAATCTCATCTTCAGTCTCCCGTTCTTTTTCATCGGCAAGGGGGCTGGGGGCGCAAGCAGGTCGCGGTGCCGCATCACGGGGACGGGCGGGACAGATAGCGGGTGTCCGATCAGTGGGAGGGGCGTCGAAGATGGGCTGCGATGCTTCGGTAAGCTGTGATTTGGACGGCGGCATCCAGAGCCAGGATGTGTTTCGCATTCCACCACTGCGGCCGCCGCGGAGAGAGCCTTCCCTGGGTCGGCGAACGGCGGCTGCAATGGGAAGACGGCTGGCCGGTGGTCAGGGCACGACAGACGGCTGTCTGTCCGCCGTTCAGGCGTCACATGCGCCGGAACAGATTGCCCGCGCGCAGAACCGCGTAGGCGATCAGCAGCGTTTCAAAGAGATAGCGTTGGACGATGCCGATATTCACCACGTCGAGCCAGACAAGCAAAGCGAGCGCCGCCAGGGCGACGGAGATGATGAAAACGGGCTTTGTCGGTGGAGACAGCCAATATACCCGGTTAGCCATGTGACCCCCTAAGCTTTCCACCCGGAATCCGCAACACCGCAAAAATTATCGGTTGAAGAGCGGGCGGTTGGCTTTAGGACGCTTCCAGGACCGTCACTTTCACAGGCGTCGGGTCGAACGCATTGCAGGGGTTCAGCACCTGCGGGCAGTTGGACAGGACGACGAGCACGTCCATCTCGGCCCTCAGCGTCACCGTGGTGCCAGGTTTGGAGGCGCCATGGGCGATTTCAGCGGCACCATCGGTGCCGATGGGCACCTGCATGAAGAAGTTCACATTCGGCACGATGTCGCGTCGGCCAAGACCGTGCTTGCCCAACTGTTCCAGAAAGTTCTCGCGGCAGCCAGTGTTGGGCGTGCCGTACAACATCCGGTTGGAGGGGATCGAACAGCAACCGCCAATCGTGTCATGCCCGCCAAAGTCATCCGCGATGACGCTCACCAGCGGATTGGCCTCGTCGGAATAAAGCACATGGCCGGCGGTGAGATGAGTCGTTCCCGCCGCCTTCATCGTGTTCGGCGCGTGATAACGCTCCTGCGGCATGTGCAAGTTGTAAAAGAGCGCGTCGACGGCTTGGGCACCTTTAAGATCGGTGAGGATAAGCGTTTCGCCATGCATCACCTTGCCGCTCCAGCCCGCGCAGGCCGGGATGGTCTCTTCGAGGATGGTGACTGGTTCAGCCATCTTGCCTCGAACCACTAGTCAAAAAGGCTTGAGACGGATTCCTCGTGCGCCGTGCGCCCGATCGCTTCGCCAATAAGCGGCCCGATGGAGAGCACCCTTATATTCTGGGCAACGCGCACAGCTTCAGTCGGGGCGATGGAGTCGGTGATCACGAGCTCTTTCAACTGCGAGGCGGCAATACGCGCGACCGCGCCTCCCGACAATACGCCGTGGCTGATATAGGCGCTGACCGAGGTGGCCCCCATGTCGATCAGCGCGTCGGCGGCGTTGCAGAGCGTGCCGCCTGAATCGACGATGTCATCAACGAGAACGCAATCGCGCCCCTCCACATTGCCGATGACGTTCATCACCTCGGATTCGCCAGGCTGCTCCCTGCGTTTGTCGACAATGGCGAGCGGTGCATCGATACGTTTCGCGATCACGCGCGCGCGCACCACCCCACCCACATCGGGCGAGACCACCATGACGTTCTTGGTGTCGAACATCTCCTCGATGTCGCGGGTCATGACCGGCGCGGCAAAGAGGTTGTCGGTGGGAATGTCGAAAACGCCCTGAATCTGACCGGCAGGGAGATC
>JAKSCL010000292.1 GCA_022360615.1 Hyphomicrobiales bacterium | reverse complement strand
TCTCGATCTTGGGGATACCGGCGAGTTCTTCGCGCATCAAAAATCCATTGTCGATAGCCAGAACGACATGGTGGTTGCGCTCGGCGCGCAGTTCCTTGGCAACCAGCGCACGTTTCCGGGCCGACCGTTTCCAATCGATGGTCTTAACGTCCATGCCCGGCACGAAATCCCTCAGCTGATGGAATTCCGAACCGTCACCGATAGCGCGGTTCTCCTTCATCCCGAAAAGCGCACTGACGACCTGGGTCGTCAGTGCGCCGGACTGTGCGACGCGAACATTGGGAACCACGCGGATCTCCGCGCCGAGCCGGGGCGATGGAACGAACTCAAACAATTGCCAGCGTGAAGGCCAGAAAAGCCACACTTTCGGCAAGGACCAGACACCGCGGCGCACCGCCTGGACCGGCACGCTCAATCTGGCCCCTCGCCCGCCGGACGGCCCGAAGGCGCTTTCTGCTGGCCCATTCAAACCTTCCGGCCAGTGAAACCGGACCCGCTGGCCGAGATTGGCCCCCTCGTCTTCAAGCTCCAGCAGAAAACGGTCGCCGACAAACACCTCACCGGGAGCTTCGTAGCTCAATTGAGCCGGCCGGCGCATGGACCACAAAAGGTCCAAGGATACCGCGATCGCCAGCAACCCCCATGGCAAGAGCGCAAGGTCGCGCCAGGCTCCCCCCGCGACCGATGCCAAAACGGTGAAAACCAAAAGGGCCAAAGCCAGATAAAGCAGTCTCGGCGAAGGTCGTATCAGCGCGGGACCTCGACTTGATTGAGAATGTTCTCAAGAACGTTGTCGGGACGTCTGCCTTCGATCTCTGCGCCGGGTCCCAGGACGATCCTGTGGCGCAGCGCCGGGATATAGAGCTGCTTCACATCGTCGGGGATGGCGAAGTCGCGTCCGCTCAAAGCCGCAAGCGCGCGCGTTGCAACGGCCAGCGCATCGGCCGCGCGGGTGGACGCCCCAAAGGCTATATCGGTCGTTTCCCGCGTCGCCCGGACAAGGCGCAGGATGTATGCGGTAATGTCATCGTCCAAAATGATGCTGTCGATGACGGACCGGCTCTGAGCCAGGGCGGCGGCATCGAGCACGCTTTCGACCCCGGCTGTTTCGCGCCCTGTCTTAAGGGGTTTGGCGGCATGCTTTTGCAGGATGGCCATTTCCACGTCCGCGGGCGGGAAATCGATGATCAGCTTGAAAAGGAAGCGGTCGAGCTGCGCCTCGGGCAGCGGATAGGTGCCCTGTTGCTCGATCGGGTTCTGCGTTGCGACAACGATGAAGTTGTCACCCAGGGAATGGTCGGTGCCGTCGATCGACACTTTCTGCTCGTTCATGGCCTGCAACAACGCCGCCTGGGTCTTGGGCGGCGCACGATTGATTTCATCGGCCAGTAAAACCTCGGTAAAGACCGGGCCTTTGGTCAGGATGAAATCGTTGGTCTGGAAATTGAAAATCGACGTGCCCAGAATGTCGCCCGGCATTAGATCGGGCGTGAACTGAATGCGGCTGAAATCGAGCGACAAGGATGCGGCGAAGGTGCGCGCCAGAAGCGTCTTGGCGGTGCCCGGCGGTCCCTCAAGCAGCACGTGCCCACGCGCGAAGAGCGCCACGATGAGCATGACCACCGCATCCTGCTGGCCCAAAACGGTCTTGCCGATCTCCGCTCTGAGTTGTTCGGCCCGGCCGTTGAGCGCTTCAAGTGCCATCTGTGATCTGCTCCAAGATTGCTTCCAGTTGGTTGACGGCCGCGAAGGCCTGCGCGGCATTGGCATGGGCGGGCAAAGACCGCAGCGTGCTGAGAGCCTGAGCGAGCGGGCCCGCGAGGCTGGGGTGACGGCGTGCGGTGTAGGCGAGGAAAGCTTCGGCGCTGCTGTATGTCCGCGCGTTGGCGGCGCCGAAAAGCGCCGAAGCCGCCACTGCAAGCCGGGCCTTGCCGTAGTCCTGGATCAAAGCGCCGTCTTGATTTGAAAGCCGCATGAGTTTAGCGCGCGCCGCAATCGCCATCATGTTGCTGGCGCCAAGGGCGTCCGGCGGGGTGCGCAGCGGCCCGAACCTCACCGCAGCGCGCCAAAGAATGAGAACCAGCGCGAGCAAAAGCCCCATCCAAATCAAGGTGAAGGGTGGAGAAAAGAAGCGCGCCAAATCGGACCATGTCCGTTCGCGCACCTCGTTTTGACCCTCGCTGGCAAACCAAGATCTGAGGCTGTAATCGATAATAACCTGCCGGCCCCCCGAAGCTTCACCGATGAAATCGCTGACGATGAAAGCATTGTCGCCTGCTCTTAGCCCGTGATTGTTGATCAGATCGGGATCCGAGAGCACCATGACCGTGGTCCCGGCGCGAGTCCCGCCAAGATAGCATGTGCCCAATATCATGGCATCGGCCGTGCCGATGATGGGGCTGCATCCCGGAGCTGAAAACAATTGGGAACCATAAAGCAGAGCTTTCAGCGATGCTTGGTCCCGCGCGGTGTAACTATACGCGGCAGAAGCCTGCGGATCACGGACAATGCGCGCTCTGTCTCGATTGAGCAACACCCGTAAAGTCTCCTCGACCCGCTCTGCCTCAACAAGAAGATCCGGATGCGCGACGCCGGTGAGCCGCATGCCGCTGCGCCATTTGGGAAGCACGAGCAAGGTGTTGACCCGCCTTGCTTTTTCTAGGATCGGCGCGGCAGCAAGGTCGTATTCGTCCTGCTGCATGATCAATTCCTGGCTGCTTTGCGGCCGGTTCCGTTGCTCATCGAGCCGGGTGTCGTAGAGGGGTATGACGAGCAGGCCGGTCTCGTCTTCGTTGAGCGGCCATCCGCCAGAGAAGTTCTGAACGCTTTGGCCCTCTGAAACGAGCCAGGCGCGAAGACCGTCAAGACCGGCGGGAGAGCTGCGCAATGACTGCTGGTGGCTCGAAAGAACGTAGATGAACGCTGCGGCAACCAACACCAGCAAAACGCCCGTCACGATCCATCCGGAAAACGGTCTGGATATGTGCGGCGGGACGCCGGCCGGCTTGATCATGATGGGCTGGCTTTCCACAAAGGCTCAAGCTTGGCCAGGTGCATGCGAAATTCGTCTTCGGTTACACCCCGCCCACCGAAATGCACTTTCTCGCTGGCTAGAACCAACGCCCGCAGCGCGTCCTTGTGCGCATAATTCCCAGGAATACGCCGAAGCGCTTCCCTATCGGTCCAACTGCGTTGAAAAAGGATGCCCTGAGCAGCCACGGCCCTTGCAAGAAGGCTCCTGCACAGGGTCACCAACGCTTCTCTGCGGTCGGTCATCGACAGAATGGCGTGCAGTGTTGCGGAGCCTTGTTCGGTCGCTTCATCCGAAGCGGACGGCGCGACCGTGCGGTCAGGCCCACCGCCCTCGGGACTTCGCGAGAAGGCTAAGGAAAGACGGCCCCCATGAACGACGAACAGGTATGTGACGCCCAAGATGACAAGGGCTGCGATCACCACAACAATCGAGCGCAAGGTTTCGACGCTGACAGATCTCTGTCCTTCATCCCGATCTTCGCGCGGTGATTGCGGCGTTATGCGGGTCTCGAATTCAGGTGCCGCCCCCGTGGGATCGTAATAGACAACATCTGCATCGATACCCCGGAATTGGATCGCGTTCGCATAAGCTTCACCCGAAGCTCGCATTTCCCATGCCTCCAAGGCCCGTTCTTGCGCAGCGGCAAGAAACGGCAACCCAATGAGGAAATAGATGCCGTAAACAGAGACCTTGGCGTTCATAGGCGGTGTTTAGTGCCAACCATGGCGTGACGCAACGCAACCCATCATTGCGCAGTGCAGCCAGCAGCCTTCAAACAACCATCGCTTCAAGGAGCATAATCCCCACACTCGTTCCGATCGATGAGTCTTCGGTCGGGTTGCCGGTGTTCCGGAAGTGGTCGCATTCGGATCGCGTTGACCTACCGGGGGCATTCGCGCTGACCGGTTGGATATGACCGCCGGGCCGCGGCCGCATACCAAAACGGTAGTATGGGCTGGATGCGGTCGTCCGCCACCGAATGCCCTCCCACACAGCTGGCTTCGTTGCTTCCTGGAGCGATGCGTTATGCGGCAATCCGTTGCTCGCATCGATGCGTCTCGACAGTGAGATGCACAACGCCCAGACCTTCCGGGAGGCGGCGCTTGTAGACCTCGGGCGGTTTCGGGTGGTGCGTAACGATGCTGACGATCGCCGCACGAATGCCAGGACCAACCGACCAGACGTGCAGATCGACGATTTTCTCGTCGTCGCAAGTGAGAGCCTGCGTGATCTGCTCGCGCACGGCGGCGGGCGCCTGATAGTCGAGGAGGACCATCGCACTCGACCGCATGAGCGATGCGGACCAGCGCGCGATGAGAAGTGCGCCCACGATCCCCATCGCGGCATCAAGCCACGCGGCACCGAAAAACATTCCGCCCAGAAGCGCGACAATGGCAAGCACCGACGTCACGGCGTCGGCAAGGACATGCAGATACGCTGCGCGAAGATTGTGATCCTCATGTCCATGCGCATGGCCATGCCCGTGCGCGCCGTCATGATGATGGTCGTGTCCGCCTCCCATGAGGATGATTGCGCAGACCACGTTCACGACCAAACCGATAACCGCTACGATAACGGCCTGCGAATATGCAATGTCGACGGGACGCATGAGCCTCGTGACGCTCTCCCAGCCCACGCCAATGGCGAAGACCGCGAGCAGCAATGCGCCGGTGAAGCCCGCAAGGGCGTTGAATTTTCCCGTACCGAAACTGAAGCGTTCATCTCCCGCGAACCGGCGTGCGACGACGTAAGCACCGAAGGCGACCCCAAGCGCCATGGCATGAGAACCCATGTGAAGCCCGTCTGCCAGGAGAGCCATTGACCCGAACGCGATCCCAGCGGTGATTTCGACCACCATCGCGGTTAGCGTGATCAGAACGACGATCAGCGTGCGCCGCTCTCCAGACTTTACCTGGTCCTGCCCGAATACATGTTTGTGCTCCCACCGCGACGTATCGTGCGTATGCATTCTTACAATTCCTGGATCATCCGCCCACAAAGGATTTCAAAGCGGCGTTTTTCGTTCGGTCTTCTCGAAACTGTTTACGCCAAGAAATGACGTTACGGAATGCCTTGGAGGCCGCCGCTAGCGCTTCGGTGTAGGTCCGCCGGGAGAATGAGAAGCCTGCGGCTGCCGCTATGACCGGCCTAAGGGCGGTTGGAGAGGTTTTCCGCGCGCACTCCCCTTTCCGACAAACTCTCGTCCTCTCAGAGCCGCTGTTTCACAGCCCTGGGTTTTGCTGTGCTTCTGCCGGCTCGGTTCGGCCCGAGGATACCTTGAGCCTTACCTCCGCCGAAAGCCATCGGACATCTGGCGGTCCGCGCAGCCCTATTGCTTGAAGCAGTGTTCGCGGTGCCATTGCAAGAAGCGCGGATGCGGGCGCGCCGATGGGAGCTGGGGAGACAGCGCGCGTCCGCTCTTGTTGATAAACGTGCGAACGCCGTCCTGATCGTTAACCTGCCGCGAGATCAGGATTTCCAAGTCGTCGGCGAGGCCGATCAGGCCGCGGTCGAACAGCCAATGGACGGTGCCCGAGAGCGCTATCCCGTTGTTGACGCTATCAGGACCATTCGCATGGACCGGTTGGATATGAGCGGCAACCGCCTCCGCGCGTCCGGCGCCGTTGATCAGCTTCAGTCCGCTAATGGCGCAGCGTTCTTCGTAAACCTGCAAGACGTTTCGGCGAAAGACCCGG
>JAKSCL010000110.1 GCA_022360615.1 Hyphomicrobiales bacterium | reverse complement strand
TAACGGCACGCGGCCTTTCCCGCCGGATCTCGTCGCCAAGGTGCTTGCCTATGACGACGTCCGCGGCGCACCGGTTCAGAATGCCTCGCATAGCGGTTACCAGCGCATCGAACGCGGCAAAACCGTTGTGCTCGTCGATTCGGGCGGGCCACCGCCTTTTCCTGTCTCCGGTAGAGCACATGCGGGCGCGCTGTCCCTTGAGGTGTCCGACGGCGGCCAGCGGCTGATCGTCAATTGCGGCGCCACGCCCTATCTTCGGCAGAAATGGTTCGCCCTCGCCCGCTCGACGGCGGCGCATTCGACGCTTTCCATAGATAGCATCTCCTCCTTGCGCTTCCTGAACGAAGAAGGCGGCGCGATTGGCCCAGACGGAAACCCGGTCGTTGAAGGCCCATCCTCGGTCACGGTGAAGCGTGGGACGAAAGACGGGAGCACCCACCTTTTCATGACCCATGACGGCTATGGCACGCCGCTTGGCCTCATGCACCAGCGCGATCTTGTCGTCACTCCGGATGGGGAAACGATCACAGGCGAGGACGTGGTTTCCATCGCCCCCGGACATGCGCCGGCGCGCAATCGCACGCACCGCCTATCGGTCCGGTTCCATCTTCATCCCCTTGCCCGCGCCGTAATGATTTCGCCCACATCGGTTTTCATTATTCTGGGCCCTGGACGGGCCTGGCTCTTTGAGACGGAAGGCGATGAGGCGCTCCTTGAAGACAGTGTCTTTCTCTCCGATCTCGACGGGCCGAAACGAACGCTTCAGATCGTGCTTTCAAGTGTCTGGCCCGAACACCAGCGGTTCAATTGGCATTTACGGCGCATCACCGACCCGGTCGAACTCGCAAATCTCCTTGCCCGCATGCCGCAAGCCGAACTCGGCGGCGAATAGCGCCTTGTCGGTCTGTTTTTGAAAGGCTCTGAACCCTGTGCTATCGGGCCTTCAACCAATATGAGCAAAGGCGCAGGTCCCGACATGACGGAAGCGAACGAAACACAAAACGCGGCGCAAACGCGCGATGAGAGCCATCCGCGTGAAATCAGGCGCGCGCTGATTTCCGTCTCCGACAAAAATGGGCTTGAAAAGCTCGCGGCGGCAATCGCCACACGCGGCATCGAGATCCTCTCAACCGGCGGCACGGCGCGCGGTTTGCGTGAGGCCGGTGTTGCGGTGACCGACGTCTCGGAGGTCACAGGCTTTCCCGAGATCATGGACGGGCGGGTGAAAACACTCCACCCGAAAATCCATGGTGGACTTCTTGGGGTGCGGAGCAATCAGAGCCACCGCAAAGAAACGCTTGCAAACGCCATTCCCGATATCGACCTGCTCGTCGTCAATCTCTACCCGTTCGAGGAGACCGTGACCTCCGGAGCAGGCTTTGACGAGGCGGTCGAGAACATCGACATCGGCGGCCCGGCCATGATCCGCGCGGCAGCGAAGAACCATGCCGACGTCGCGGTGATCGTCGACACCGGCGACTATGATGCATTGCTTGCCGAGATGGAGCGGCTGGATGGCTGCACCTCACCCGCCTTCCGGTTGAACATGGCGCAGAAAGCGTTTGCCCGCACGGCCGCTTATGATGCGGCGATTTCCAATTGGCTCGCGGATGTGACGGCCGATACAGCCCCAGCCTACCGGACCATCGGCGGTGCGCTTGCGCAGGCCCTGCGCTACGGAGAAAACCCGCACCAGACAGCGTCCTTCTACAAGACCCCGGAAGACCGCCCAGGTGTCGCAACCGCTGTTCAATTGCAGGGAAAGGCGCTCTCCTACAATAATCTGAACGACACCGATGCCGCTTATGAATGCGTTGCCGAATTCGATGCGGCCGACACTGCGGCGGTCGCGATCGTCAAGCACGCCAATCCATGCGGCGTCGCTCTCGGCAGCGACCTTCTGACCGCCTATCGGTTGGCGCTGCGCTGCGATCCGGTTTCGGCTTTTGGCGGCATCGTCGCGGTGAACCGGCCGCTCGACCGGGTAACCGCTGAAGCCGTGACCGAAATCTTTACCGAGGTCGTCATCGCCCCCGATGCCGATGAGGCGGCAAAAGCCGTCTTCGCACGGAAAAACAACCTCCGTCTGCTTTTGGCGGGCGGCCTGCCCGATCCCCATACGTCAGGCATAACGGCGAAAACCGTGGCGGGCGGTCTTCTCGTGCAATCGCGCGACAATGGCCGGATTGGGCCGGATGACCTTAAGACCGTCACCAAACGGTCCCCAAGCGATGTCGAACTTGCCGATCTCCTTTTTGCCTTCCGCGTTGCCAAGCACGTGAAATCGAACACGATTGTCTACGCCAAAGGCGGTGCGACAGTCGGCATAGGCGCGGGCCAGATGAGCCGCGTCGATGCGGCTCGTATCGCCGCATCGAAGGCTGTAGATGCCGCGAACACCGCAGACGAGGACAGGCCTCTGACGGAAGGTTCGGCCGCAGCGTCCGATGCCTTTTTCCCTTTTCCCGACGGTCTTCTCACGGTGATCGAGGCGGGAGCCACCGCTGTCATTCAGCCGGGCGGTTCCATGCGTGATGAAGATGTCATCAATGCCGCCGATAAAGCGGGCGTTGCCATGGTCTTCACGGGGATGCGGCACTTCCGGCACTGAACATCCCGCAATGCCCCAGCGGCACATCAGCAACAGGGGGGGTGGGGCTGTGATAAAGCGTATTTTCCTGAGTCTATCGGCATTTATCGCCATCTTAGCGGCCGGGGCCGGCGCCTATGCGTATGCCGAATTGAGCGGTTTCTTCGTCGAGAAGAAGGCCATCGCCGAGCTTGAGGACATCCTTGACGATCATCTCGTCGTCCTGGCTCCCGAAGGCGACGGCCCATTCCGGGCCGTCGTGTTTTTCCATGGATGCGCTGGGCTCTACCGGAACGGCGAACCGATGACGATTATGCCCGACTACGCCAATATCGCTGTTGAAGAAGGATATGCCGCAGTCATCGTGGATAGCCTGACACCACGTAATCTTGAATTCTGGAGTGCGGTCCCAACGGTATGCCAGGGATGGCGGCTGAGAGGCGGGGAACGCGCCGGCGACGCTCTAGCCGCCCTCAAGGCGGTCAAAAAGGACCCGCGCCTGAGATCCGATGATGTCGTTCTCGCAGGCTGGAGCCATGGCGCTTAGGCCATCATGGATCCCCTCACTTTCGACTACCGAAACAGTTTTCCGCATAATCTGAGAGAAGGCGATCCAGCACTTCTTGAACGCGTCCATTCGGTCTATGCCACTTATCCGTTTTGCGGCTTTCCAGCCCGCACCGCATCACACGGCTGGAAGTTTAGAATCCCGGTCATGTTCGTATTCGGCAGCGAGGATGAGTTTGTTTCTGTTGACGATTGCGTCACAGCCTCGAAACGCCTGAGGGCGGACGGGGTTCCTGCTCATTTGCCGCCGCCGATTGAGGGCGCAACGCACGCCTTTGATGAACGCGACAATCTCGGCGACAGCCCGTTCGTCCGGTATGATCCGGATCAGACGAAGGAAGCGCATGACCGCTTCCGTGCCTATCTGCAAACGGTGCGCTAGGGCGCGATCCGAAAAGCATGTTCCCCAATTGCCTCAAAGGGCTTGCTCACAGGATCAAGCCCCTTGGGTTCCAGCTGCCCGAAGCGATATCGCAGCAGGGCCGGTTTTGGATCGGTCGTTCGCCGCAACGAAAGCGAAAGCGCGCATCCGAGCCGAACCAGAACCATGTCACTCCAAATTCTTGCGTCGTCACGTTTCCTAAGAGCAAAACCGGTACCACGTCTGCTGAAAACGCTCTAGGTGCTGACCCGGGACCGCGGAGGCCCGGTGAAGAACAGGATCACAAGACCGCCGATCAGGAAAACGAGGATCACGGAAATCCCCCAGCGTTGATCGGCCGTCCATGCCGTCACGATGCTGACCAGTAGCGGCCCGGCAAAAGTCGTCAGCTTTCCTGAAAGTGCAAAAAGCCCGAAATACTGCGTCATCTGCTCGCGTGGCGCGAGACGGGCGAGCATGGTTCGGCTGGCCGACTGTATCGGCCCCGCGCAAAACCCGAGCATAAGCCCAAATGCCACATAAACTTTTTCGGAGGTTGAGGCGAACAGCCCGGACCCGGGCTCTGCAGGTGTAACGGGGATAAAGAAGAAGATGCGGTCGGCGCTCACGGAGATCACGGCCGAGGCCGTGAAGGTGCATAGAATCAGCGTGCCCATGCAGACCGCGAAAGGGCCCAGGCGGTCATCGAGATAGCCTCCGGCAATCGCGCCGAAAACGGCGGCAACCGAGATCAGCAGGCCGAACACGCCAATGGTCTGGATCGGCCAGTCAAAGACGGACGCAGCATAAATCCCGCCAAAGGCGAACATCGCCGACAGCCCATCCTTGTATAGCATATGCGCGATGAGAAAGAGGATAGCCTGGGCATTCGTGCGGGCTTCACGGAAAGTACGCAAAAGGTCTTGGAGACCGAACCGAAGGGCAAGGGAAAAGGGCACGCCCGTCTGCGGACGGTCCGGAGTGAACAGAAAAAACGGTAAGGCGAACACGAGAAACCACAGTGCCGAAAACGGTCCGGATGCCCGGTCACCCTCGAAGCTCCCGGCTTCGAGACCGAAGACCGGGGTAATCCCAAGAAGTGTCAGACCTGTCTCGGGAGACGCGACCATGAAACCGATGATGAGCAGAAGCGACACCAGACCGCCCACATAACCAGCGGCAAACCCCCACCCGGAAAGCCGACCCATCTGATACGCGGGCACAAGACCCGGCATCATCGCGTTCAAAAAGACATTGGTGAACTCTATGCCGACGGAGAGGAGAACAACGGCAAAGAGAATCCATGCAATCGGCGCACCGCCGCCAGGCGTTGCGAACCACAGCGCCGTTGAGCCTAAGACCGCGCAAACGGCAAAAGCGGCGACCCAGGGCTTGAGCGCGCCGCGGTGGTCGGCAACGGCGCCGAAGATGGGGCTGAGGATTGCAATCAGGAAACCCGCAATCGCGATGGCGAGCCCCCAAAGAGCCTGTCCCGTCGCACCGTCACTTGCAACCTGTTGCGCAAAGTAAGGCGCGAACACGAAGGTAAGGATGACCGTCTGAAAAGGCTGGCCGGCCCAATCGGCAAGAACCCATCCGAAGATACCGAGTTTACTTGACCGCGGCGTGTCCGCTGCTCCCGCCTGAGGCGCGCGCTGGGGCGAGGCCGATTGATCCATGCTCTCTCGTCCTCGCTTGCAACCGCGGAACAGAGCGGTTTGGGAGTTGAAGCCCGCTCAAACCTCGGTCAGGTCGAGAAGAATGCCGGCGGCAACCGTGATTTTCGAAACGCTTACCGCCGTTTCGCTGGAGATGTCGGCGATTGCGGCCCGTGCGCTATCGGCCCGCTCAGCTTTCAAACCGGTCCAAACCGTTGAAAGATCCTTTCCATCTGCCCCCGCGCCAATCACATCGCAGGAGAGGCGGCGCTGCGCCTCAAGAATCGTATCGACCGCCCGGTTCAACGCGATTCGGTCGAAGTAGTCTGAGACCTTCAATTGCCGCGCCGTGCGCACCATGCGCCCCATGCCGAAGGATTGCCCGACATTGAAGAATGCCCGTGCCGCTGTCGTCAGATCCGCGCCGCTTGCTTCGCCAATGAGAATGATGTCGGGCGCCACCGACATATAAGGAAGGTCGGCAATGTGCGCGGCAAGTTCCTCCGCCACACCTGCCTCCGCCAGGCTAGCGATTTCACTTTGACGGTGGTCTTTCGCATCCTCGGGGAGAATGCCGGCGATCGTGTCGCGGAGCGTGTCGAGACCACCACGGTATTCATTGACGGCAGCCTCAAGACCTTCGTCGAAAACGGCGTTCCGAAGATACCAGAGCGTCTGCCGCATGGTCAGATCCTGAACCCGCTCGTAAAGATCAAGTTGCAGTGTGCCGCCAACTTTATTGTCAAGCGCATCGATCGCCGAATTGAGATCGCGCAGCCGATAACTCTCACGCGTGAGCGCAAAGGCATTGGCGATTTCAGCTGTGTTCGCGCCTGTTTGATCGGCGAGCCGGTGAACGAAAGTCGGACCGCCCCTGTTGATCATGGAGTTTGAAAGGAGTGTGGCGATAATTTCGCGCCGCAGCCTGTGGCCGACGATTTCCCCGGCATAATCATCGCGCATACCGGTCGGGAAATAGCCGCGCAGTTCCTCAGCAAAATAGAGGTCGTCGGGAATTTGAGAGTCGAGCAACGCGGCAAAAAGCGCAATCTTCGCATAGGCCAGGAGAACCGCCAGTTCCGGACGCGTAAGCGGCTGCCCATGTTCGATCCGCTCGTTCAGTACTTCGGTATTGGGCAGGAACTCCACGGCCCGGTCGAGAAGCCCGCGCGCTTCCAGATCGCGCATCATCCGGACCTGGAACTCGATATCATCGAGACCCCGCCGTTCGGTCAGGCTAAGCGAGAGCGTCTGCTGGTAATTGTTTCTGAGGACGAGATCCGCGACTTCATCGGTCATGTCCGCAAGCAGAATGTTGCGGGCTTCGCGTTCAAGCTTGCCGGCGCGTTCCGCCGCACCAAGCGCAATCTTAATGTTGACCTCAACATCGGAGGAGTTAACGCCCGCTGAATTGTCGATGGCATCGGTATTGACGCGCCCGCCGTTAAGCGCGAATTCGATCCGCGCCAATTGGGTCATGCCGAGATTCGCGCCCTCGCCCACGACTTTAACGTTCAACTCCTTTGCGGTTATGCGCACAGCATCATTCGCCCGGTCGCCCGCATCGCCATTCGTCTCGTCGAAAGAGCGCACATAGGTGCCGATCCCACCAAACCAAAGAAGATCGGCATCGGCCTTCAGAATGGCGTTGATCACTTCAAGCGGGGCCGGCGCCTTCTTCTCGATATTGAGAAGCACCCGGGCCCGGTCCGGCAGATCGATGGTTTTTAAGGACCGGCTGAAAACGCCTCCGCCGTTCGAAATGAGTTCTTTGCTGTAGTCCTGCCAGCTTGAACGGCCGAGATCGAACAAACGTTGGCGCTCGGCGAAACTCGTCGCCGGATCGGGGTCGGGATCGATGAAGATGTCTCGGTGGTCGAAGGCAGCCAGCAGCTTGATCTTTTCCGAAAGCAGCATGCCATTGCCGAAAACATCGCCCGACATATCCCCGCATCCAACCACGGTGAACGGCGTTGTCTGGATATCGATGTCCATTTCACGGAAATGGCGTTTCACCGCTTCCCAGGCGCCACGCGCGGTGATGGCCATCTTCTTATGATCGTAGCCGGCCGATCCGCCCGATGCGAAGGCATCGCCGAGCCAGTGGCCCTTTTTTTCCGAAATCGCATTCGCCGTGTCGGAAAAAGTGGCCGTGCCCTTGTCCGCGGCAACAACCAGGTAAGGATCGTCGCCATCGATGCGCATCACGTTCTCCGGCGGCATCACCTCGCCGCCTACAAGATTGTCGGTGACATCGAGAAGACTTGCGATAAAGATCTTGTAGGCCTCGCGCCCTTCCTCAAAGACAGCCTCGCGCGTACCGCCAGCTGGAAGCTGTTTCGGCACGAAGCCGCCTTTCGCACCGACCGGCACGATGACTGCGTTCTTCACCTGCTGCGCCTTCGCAAGGCCCAGGATTTCCGTTCGGAAATCCTGGGGCCGATCGGACCAGCGAAGCCCGCCACGCGCAATCGCGCCGCCGCGCAGATGAACGCCCTCGACGCGCGGGCTGTAGACGAAAATTTCACGGTAAGGCCGAGGCGCCGGCAGCCCGTCGATCTTGTCCGGATCGAGCTTGAGCGCAAGCGTCGGCTTCGGCATGCCATCGTCGCCGATCTGGAAGAAATTGGTGCGCAGCGTCGCTTGGATCAGCATGGTGAAGGTGCGGATGATGCGGTCTTCATCGATCGATTGAACGGCTTCGAGTTCCGCTTCAATTGCCGCCAGCTCTTCGGTTTGCGCCGCCTCACAAGCATCTTCCTCGAGATGCCGGTGGGGCGAGAAACGATGATGGAAGAGGGCGATGATCCGGCGCGCGATATCGGGATGCTTGCCGAGCGTCTGCCACATATAGTCCTGCGAATAGAGGAGGGGAATCTGCCTGATATAGCGACTATAGGCGCGGATAATGGTGATGTCGCGCCAGGCAATACCGGCAAGAAGCGTGAGTCCGTTGTAACCGTCGTCCTCCGCACGCCCGCCGAAGACGGCCATGAGCGTCGCCTGAAGCGAACCGCCAATCCCTTTGAGATCGATCGGAACGTCATCGGGGCGCTTCACCGCGACGTCGTGTATCCAAACGCCCGGGGGCGTCGGATCGCCCGACCGTGTGACGCGGTAGGTGCGTTCGTTGACGGCCCGGAAACCCATGTTTTCGATGATCGGCATACGGTCGGAAAGCGGGATGGGGGCGCCAAGATGATAGATTTTCAGGTCGATCACGCCATCGGTTGTGTCCCTGGGGCGAAAGGCTGCGGCGAGGCGGGCTGTCGGTGTGAGCTTTTCGATGACGGCGATGTCTTCGACCGCGGTCTCGGCGGAAAAGGCATGCCTGTAAGCCGGATCGAAAGCGGAATGGAAGGTTTCGAGATGCGCCCGCGCCCGTGATGGGTCCTCCGTGTTTTCAAGCGTCTCGCGCAACGCATCTTCCCAGGTGCGCACAAGCGCGGTGACAGCCTCTTCCAGCTCCTCCTGGCTCGGCTGCGGCGTCGCGCCTTCATAACGTCCGATGACATAATGCACGCGGGCGAGCACGCCGTCGGGATAGGCGGGGTAATAGGCCGAAAGCCGGCCATCGAAAACGGATGTCAGATAATCGCCAACGGCGATGCGCACATCGGTGTTGAACCGATCGCGCGGCACGAAAACGAGAACGGAGACGAAACGGTCGAACTTGTCGGGCCGCGCAAGCACGCGGATACGCGGCCGTTCGTCCAGAAGCTCAATCGCGGTTGAGAACTCGTAAAGCGTGTCGTCATCGATCTGGAACAGCTCGTCACGCGGATAGTTCTCAAGAACATTCATCAGCGCCCGGCCCGTGTGGCTCTCCGTGTCGAGGGCGGAGCGCTCAAAGACGCGGTCCACCTTTTTACGCAGGTAAGGGATGGTGTGGACGCTTTTCGTGTAGGCAGTGGCGGTGAAGAGGCCGACGACACGCAGTTCGGATATGAGCTGGCCATCCGCGTCGAACTGTTTCACGCCCACATAATCCATGTGCACCCGCCGGTGGACCGTCGACTTGGTGTTGGCCTTGGTAATGATGAGCGCCACAGGCTGCATCAGGAATTCGCGGATTTCCGGCGTGATCGTGACGAGTTCGCTGCCCCGGCGCAGCACCTTCGTATGGGGATCGCGCAGGATGCCGAGACCCGATTCGCTGACCCGATCCATGCGCTCCGTCTCTTCGCCGGACACGAAGGCGTATTCACGCATACCGAGAAAGGTGAAATTGTCGTCGACCAGCCATTCGAGGAATTGGATCGCCTCGGCGATCTCGTCCACGGGAATGGGCGGCGGATTGTATTTGAAGGCGCCAATCGCCTGATGCAACCGCTGGCGCATGGCCTGCCAGTCATTCACCACGACGCGGGTGTTGGCGAGAATGGCCCTAATGTCGTCGCTAACCTCTTCGATCGCCTCGACCGCCGCGATCCGGTCGATCAGAATGTAGATGACGCTTTCCGCAATGCCCTGTTTTCCATCCCGTTTTGCGCGCCCGTGAAAGGCGGTACGGTCGCCCGCCGCATCCCGCGAAATATCCATGATCGGGTGCAGGACGAGATGGATGCCGTGACTCTGCTCCTGCAGATAGCCCATCACCGAATCGACGAGAAACGGCATGTTGTCGTTGATGATCGTGATGGCCGTGACCGGCAGCGTGCGATCTTCCCCGGCTGGCACGAATTCAAGGGCATCGAAATGGATGGAAAACTGACCGGGCTGACGGATTTCAGTGTAATCGAAAACCTGCTTCGCCACATGGGCAAGCGTGTCCGAGGTGAGTTTCTCGATGTCCTCAAGGACGGCATTTTGAAAGAAATTCCCGGCAAAAGCCGGCAGATCCGTGAGGGTGGGATGAGCGGTTGCGAGCGCTTTTTTTGCTGCCGCGATGATCGCCTCGAGATTGCTCTCTTGACGTTTCAGCATGATGTTTCCCCCGGCTCCGGTCCCATGGTCTTTTCCATGGGTTTATTCGTCGCCTTTTGTCGCACCCGGTGTCACGGACTGCAAGCACCGGTTGATGCGGCACGTTTGCAACCCCTCTTGCGACAAACCACCCTTTATCACAGCGGTTTGGCAGCTTTTGTGACGGACCGATGGTGCATGCCCTAGGGGCGCACTGCACCTATTGATGAAGCCCTCTTGACTTCAGGGCCAAGCAGTGGAATCGATAAGAACAAAACAGGAACAAAAAGGCTCGTGACGCGAGGAAGCACAGCCTGAGGGCTAAAAGCTTTTAGAGGATAGCATGGATCGGTTCGTCATTCAGCGCCTGAAAAAAGAGATCGGCGAAATGGAGATGGAGGAAAAAGCGGACAGCGCGATTTCCGCCGGAAGCGCCCAGGCGCACGTTCCGCTGGGCATCGCCTCGCTCGACCGGTCGCTTGGCGGCGGCCTGAAATGCGGAGCGCTCCATGAGATCCATGGCGGTCACGCCAAATGTGGGGCATCCGAAGGCACCTTGAATGGCGCGCATGAAAGCGCCGGCGCGGCAAGCGCTTTTGCTCTTGCCCTTGCAATCCGGCTGGCAAGCGTAAGACAATCGTACAGGCCGCATATCCTTTGGATTCAAGACACTCTCTCACGGCATGAAGCCGGGCGCCCTTACGGCCCCGGCCTGATGGCTTTCGGCATCGATCCGGATCAGCTTATCTTCGTTACCGTCAAAAAGGCAGTGCACGCCCTGTGGGCAATGGAGGAGGGTCTCCAATCATCGGCCCTTGTCGCCGTGATTGCCGAAATCTGGGGTGAGCCCGCTGCCCTTTCCATGGACGGCACGATGACCGCGACGCGGCGCTTGCAGCTTGCAGCGGTAAAGAACGGGGTCACTGCACTCCTCGTGCGCCATGGCGCAGCGCCCACGGCAAATGCCGCGCGCGCACGCTTCCGCGTCACCTCGACACCCGGCCCGCCGGCAAGGCTTGATGCATCCTTACCGCTTGACCGCCGCTTCATCCTTGGCCTGCCCGCCTGGCAGGTCGCCCTTGAACGCAACCGCGCCGGCGCCACCGGCCGCTGGCCGATCGCATGGAGTCCTCATGGTACAACGTTTACCGATCCCGCAACGCTTTCTCTCGGTATGGTTTCCCCATTTCCCGACCGACCGGCTTGCACAAGCGGAACTGAAAGACGGGCGCTCGCGGTCTGAAGCCTTGGTGGAAAAGACCGGTGACGATCCGGGAATCCCATGGCCGTCATACGGGCATCCGAACGCTTCATCGCATCTGCCCGAAGCACCGCCCCGCGTGATGGTCGCAAAAGAAAAGAATGCGTTCCGGCTCACGGCCACGGATGCCCGCGCCGCTGCCTTGAAACTCCATCCAGGGCAGGCACTCGCCGATGCGCGGGCCATCTGCCCGCATTTGGATGTCCAGCCTGCCGATCCGGATGCCGATCGCACAGCCCTTGAAGCGATTGCCGACTGGGCCCGCCGCTATACACCCCTTGCCGGCTGCGACGGGGCAGACGGCTTGATGCTCGACATCACCGGTTGCGCGCACCTTTTCGGCGGCGAAGCGGCTCTTGTCGAGGAGATGAGGATCCGGTTTTACCGGCTTGGCTTTTCAACGCGTATTGGCATTGCCGAAACCGTAGGCGGGGCCTGGGCGGCTGCCCGTTACGGCATGACGCCCGTAATCGAACAAGGCATGCTCGAAGAGGCGCTTCTTCCCCTGTCCACTGCCGC
>JAKSCL010000099.1 GCA_022360615.1 Hyphomicrobiales bacterium | reverse complement strand
CAGTTTTCAAAAGAGGTCAACCATGCCCATTTCCGTTGGAGATACCCTGCCCGAAGCGACGTTCTTCCGCATGACGGGGGACGGCCCCGAGCAAGTCAGCAGCGCCGACATTTTCAAAGGCAAGAAGGTCGCGGCCTTTGCGGTGCCGGGCGCCTATACGCCCACCTGTCATCTGAAGCACATGCCGGGTTTCCTGGCCCATACCAACGAATTCAAGGAAAAGGGCGTTGACGAGATTGTCTGCATCGCCGTGAACGATCCGTTCGTGCTCCAAGCCTGGGAGAAGGAAACCGACGCCACTGGACGGGTCACCATCCTCGGCGATTCCGATGCCTCCTTCACAAAGACCATCGGCATGGACTTCGATGCGGCTGCCGTCGGCCTTGGTGTCCGCTCCAAGCGCTATGCGATGATCGTCGATGATGGCAGGGTTTCCGTCCTGAACGTCGAGGATGTCCCGTCGGAAGCCGAAGCCTCCAGCGCAGAGACGCTCCTGAAGGCGCTTTAGGAAGCACGTGCTATTTGAAGTCCTTGAGGGCGGCGCGCGCTAGCGCGTCCGCCCTTTCATTTAAGGGGTCCCCGGCATGACCCTTCACCCAATGCCATTCGATGTCATGCGGTGCGCGGACGTCATCGAGTGCTTGCCAAAGATCCACATTCTTCACAGGTTTCTTTGCCGACGTCTTCCAGTCCCGTCTTTTCCAACCCTCGATCCATTCGGTGATGCCGCCGCGCAGATAGGCTGAGTCGGTGTAAAGGTCCACTCGCGACGGGCGTTTGAGCGTCCTGAGCGCTTCGATGGCCGCTTGCAGCTCCATGCGATTGTTGGTCGTTTCCGCCGCGCCGCCCGAAATCTCCTTTTCCGCCTTGCCGAAACGCAGGATGGCGCCCCATCCGCCGGGGCCGGGATTGCCGGAGCAGGCGCCGTCTGTGTGGATTTCAACGATACCCTTCGGTGGCGGGTTCAACGCGGGTTTATCGGTCATCAAAACGTCTAGAGAGCGTAGTCGCGAGGATGCGATTGGGTACGGTGAAAACGCAGCTTGCGCCAGTATTCAAGCGGGTCTTTGGGCGCGACGAGGGCGCCTTCCTGGCGGTTCAGCCAGTCATAGAGCCGGGTGAGCAGAAAACGGAATGCGGCGCCCCGCGTCAGTATCGGGATCGCTTCGAATTCCTCCGTCGTGAAGGGACGCACCGCTTGATAGCCGCGCAACAGCGCCCGCGCTTTTGTCACATTGAAAGACTGGTCAGCCTCGAAGCACCAGGCATTGATGCAAATGGCAACGTCATAGGCGAGCATGTCCGTACAGGCGAAGTAGAAGTCTATGAGCCCTGAAAGCTCGTCGCCAATGAAGAACACATTGTCTGGGAACAGGTCGGCATGGATCACGCCTTGCGGCAAGTGGCGCGGCCATTCCCGCTCGATGATATCCATCTCGGTGGCGATTTCGTGCGATAGCCCGTCAATGACGCTGTCCGCGTCTGCGAGGCACGCAGCGACAAGCGGACGCCAGCCTTCAATCGAAAGCGCGTTCGGACGGCTGGACGGAAAGGAAGCCGAAACCAAGTGGAGCTGGGCAAGCGCGCTACCGACGGCCGCGCAATGCGGAACCCGCGGGCGGCGGACCCAGATGCCTTCTAGAAAGCTGAAAAGAGCGGCTGGCCGCCCGGCCAGCGCTTTCAGCTCATGTCCTTCGCTGTCGGCGATCGGAACCGGACAGCGGATGCCGTTTTCCGACAGAAAATCGAGAAGCCGCAGGAAAAACGGCAGATCTTCCTCCGCTACCCTCTTCTCGTAAAGCGTGAGGATGAACCGGTCCTTTGTCGTATCCACCATATAGTTGGTGTTTTCGACGCCTTCAGCGATGCCCCGGAAGGAGAGCAACTCGCCGATATCGTAGCCTGCGATGAAGGCATTCAACTCTTCATCGCCGACATCGGTGTAGACGGCCATTAACGGGGTATCCGGAGATTATGCAGGCGTCGCACGTCAGGCGGCCGCCTCGCGCAACACGCGCGGCAGGTTGAAGACCACATCCTCGTCGGCCGTGGATACCGTTTCAACGGTCACATCATAGCGCTCGGCGAAGGTCCCGATGATTTCTTCAACAAGGACTTCAGGGGCCGATGCGCCCGCTGTGAGGCCGAGGGTGCGGATATCGCCAAAGCGCGCCCAATCGATATCCTCGCCACGCTGCACAAGAGCTGCATCCGGGCAACCGGCGCGCAACGCGACCTCAACCAGACGCTGCGAGTTCGAACTGTTGGGAGCGCCCACCACCACCATTGCGTCGGCCTGCGGTGCGACGGCCTTAACGGCCTCCTGCCGGTTGGTGGTGGCGTAGCAAATGTCTTCCTTATGCGGCCCCGCGATCGTCGGGAAGCGGTCTTTTAGGATCTCGACCATCTCCGCTGTGTCATCCACCGACAGGGTCGTCTGCGTCACATAGGCAAGTTGAGCCGGGCCTTGGGGCATATAGGCTCGCGCATCTTTTGCCGTCTCCAGCAAGGTCACAGCGCCCTCTGGCAACTGACCCATCGTTCCAATGACTTCCGGATGACCCTTGTGGCCAATGAGAAGAATGTGATGTCCCCGTGCGTGGTGGCGCTGGGCTTCCTTATGCACCTTCGAGACGAGCGGGCAGGTGGCGTCGATATAGAACATATTGCGGAATTCCGCTTCAGCCGGCACCGATTTTGGAACGCCATGAGCGGAAAAAATCACCGGCGCATCTGTCGCGGGGATTTCGTCGAGTTCCTCCACGAACACTGCACCCTTTGCTTTCAGGCTTTCGACAACGAACCGGTTGTGCACGATCTCATGGCGGACATAGACGGGCGCGCCGTAGGCTTTCAGCGCCAGTTCGACGATCTGGATGGCTCGGTCGACGCCTGCGCAAAATCCCCTTGGTGAACACAAAAGGATGGTGAGCGGAGGTTTGTCTTGCCGGATTTCGGTCACATCCATAGGGAATTGGTTCGGCATCGTTCCACCTTAGCTTCACCTCGTGAGAGGTTCTTTATTCGCCCTGAAAGCGTCCCATCAATGATTGCTTATGCCAAGTCTCATGTGGGTTCCGCCTCTGTCAAGGTGACAAGCCGGCCCCATTCCGATATGGGGCGAGATGCGTGCCGATTTAGTGTAGATGCGTTCAAAAAGGTGAAGAGTTAAGACATGAGAGCCAAACGGCGGCGTTTTCATCCGGGGATAATAGGGGTTTTGGCGGGAGCGCTCATGCTTTCGGCTTGTGGCGGCGGGCAGTTTCTGGAGAGCGGCGAAACAGTCACCGTGGAGCAGCTTTTCCCAGAGGGCTTGCCGGTCGCGGAAGTCTGCCCGCGCGTCGACGTGAGGCGCGGCACGCAGGAATATCCGGTCTATGCGCGGGGGCGCGACGGCGACCGGGCGGCCCTCGTCTTCCAGGGTGCCATTCAGGATACGGTGCGCGAATGCACGTTTTCCGGCAACACCGTCACTGTTGATGTAGGGGTCGCAGGCCGGATCTTGATCGGACCCGAAGGGGTGGGCGGCGTTAACACAAACCTTCCGGTAAGATTCGTGGTGGTCCGCGACGATCAGTCGCCAACTTGGAGCGAGTTGCGGTCCATCCCGATCACGGCGGCGGCGGGGCAACGGTCAGTGCCGTTCAACCATATCGAACGGGGCATCCCCATCGCCCTTGAACCCGGTGAGACCTTCGCCGACTACCGTCTGCTTGTGGGTTTCGACACGCAAACCGACGGCTGACCCCGTCGGCTCGGCCGGGCCCGGCCCGGGCTAGCGCGATCAGTTGAATTTTGTCTTGAGGCTGGCAAGGCTTTCATCGATGAGCTTCTTGCCCGTGGCGCCCGTTGCTTTTTCGGCAAGCACGGTCTCCGCCGCTGAAATCGCGACATTGGCGGCGACGTCACGCACCTGGGCCACAGCCTGCGATTCGGCCTGGGCGATCTTCGCTTCAGCAATAGCGGCCCGCCGCGCAACCATCTCCTCAAGCTGTGTTTGTGCTTCATGGGTCATGGCTTCGGCGTCTGCCTTTGCCTGAGCGACAATGTCCTCGGCTTCTTTCTCGGCATCCCTGCGCTTGCGCTGATATTCGGCAAGCAAAGCTTGCGCTTCCTCGCGCAAGCGCCGCGCATCTTCCAGTTCGCGTCGGATCGCATCGGCACGATTATCGAGCGCCCTGGTCACGAAACCGGGCACCTTGAAATAGATGATGACGGCGAAGAAGAGGATGAGACCGATGAGGGCCCAGAATGAATCATCCATGATGTGTCCTCAGCCTCTTAGCGCTGATGAAACGGCAGCCTCGATATCCTTTTTCGCGGTGCGGCCGCCAATCAGCTGCTTGACGATGGCCTGTGTCGCATCCACCGCGATTTCACTGACATTCTCCAGCGCCGTCTCGCGGGTCGCATCGATCCGCTTTTCAGCTTCAGCCATTTTCTCCGCGTTTTCCGCGTCGATTGCCTTGCGCTTCTCCTCGATCTCGGTACCGATTGATTTGCGCGTGTCCTGAGCAATCGCATGTGCCTTGGATTTGGCTTCGGCGAGTGCTTGCTCATAAGCAGCAATGGCGTCATCTGTCTCACGCTTCAGCCGCTCGGCCTCGGCGATATCGTCGGCAATACGGTCGCGCCGGACTTCAAGAATGTCGGAGATACGCGGTAGCGCCACCTTCGACATCAAATAATAAAGAAGCCCGAAAGTGATCGCGAGCCAGAGCAACTGCGATGGATAGGTTGACGGATCGAATGGCGGGAAAGTGCCGCCGCCATCCTCGGCTTTGTACGCCGCACCCGTTTCGGTGTGGAGCGTTTCAGCGCCTTGACCGGCAGCGACGGGCTCCAATGCGCCCTCAGCTTCGGTCCTGGGACCGGTTTCCTGATCCTGTGCCATTCAACGTCTCCGAACCCCGCTTGACCGGGTTTCTTGGGTGCCATGGGCAGCATGCGGGGGCGGCGGAAATACCGCCCCAGTTCAGCTGATCGCGCGTGATTTAGACGGCGAACAGCAGAAGAAGCGCGACAAGCAGCGAGAAAATGCCGAGCGCTTCGGTGACGGCGAAGCCTAGGATGAGACGTCCGAACTGGCCATCTGCGGCAGACGGGTTGCGTAGCGCGCCGGCAAGGTAGCTGCTGAAAATCTGGCCAAGGCCGATCGCGGCGCCGCCCATGCCAAGGCATGCGATGCCCGCGCCAATGAATTTTGCAGCTTCTGCTTCCATGGAATTTCTCCTTTTATGAGATGTGGTGCCCGGCCCTATCGGCAAGGACCAGCGGCAAATCGGTCAACTAGTGGCTGGGATGCAGTGCGTCGTTGAGATACATGCAGGTGAGAACGGCAAAGACATATGCCTGAAGGAAGGACACGAGGAATTCGAGAGCCGTCATGGCGACCGTCATGGTGAGCGGCAGGATGGCGCCGAGCCAGCCGGCAAAGCCGAGGGCGCTCATGGACACGACGAAACTCGCAAAGACCTTAAGCGTGATATGTCCGGCGAGCATATTGGCGAACAGACGGACGGAAAGGCTGACGGGGCGCGAAAGAAATGAAATCACCTCAATCACCACCACCATCGGCAGAATCGGAGCAGGCACGCCTTCTGGAGCGAAGAGTTTCAAGAAACCGAAACCGTGCTTCATGCAGCCATAAATGATGACCGTCGAGATCACCAGCATGGCAAGCGCGAAAGTGACGACGATGTGGCTTGTGACAGTGAAGAAATAGGGGAACATCCCAAAAAGATTGGCGAACAGCACGAACATGAAGAGGGAAAAGACGAAGGGAAAGAATCGCATCCCCTCTGTTCCAGCCGCGTCGCGCAGCATTTTCGCCACGAACTCGTAACAAAGTTCGGCGATAGACTGCCATCGCGATGGCACCAGCGTCCGTCCGCTCGTGGCCAGCATCAGAAAAGCCGTGACGGCGGCGGTCGTCAAAATCATGAAAAGACCGGAATTCGTCAGCGCTATATCCGCGCCGCCGATCTCGCCAAGACTGAGAATCTCTTTAATCTCGAATTGTTTAATGGGATCGATGGCCATTTGCTTTTTTTTCGAGTTGTGGCCGCCACGTGAGGCTGCGGCCGTTATTCCGCCTTTTTCCCATCAGACCCCCGGTTTCCATTCAGGCGCCCGGCGGCTTGAATCACATTCTTTACACCTGCGGCGAAGCCAAGAAGGAGGAACACGATCATCCCAAATGGCGCCGTCCCCGCGAATCTATCGACGAACCATCCGATGCCGGCGCCCACTAGGACGCCCGCGACGAATTCGGTCCCGAGCCGCAACCCTGCTCCAATTCCCGCATGACCGCTGGTCTTGGGCCCGTCCGGCTCGCTCTGCGATGTCCTCGCGTGAAGGCGCGCCGAAAGCGAATTCAGACGCGCCTCAAGATCGTCTTCCGAGGGGGGGCGATCGTCAGAACCTTCGTCGCGCGGATCTCGTGACATTCTTCGCGCTCACGCAGCGACAAGTCGAAGAAGTTTTGCCGCCCGCCCTCATGAATTTTTCGCCAAACTAGTGATCTGCCGCCGCCCTGTCAAGCAACGCCATTTTGAAGCTAAGCTTTTGATTTATATGAAAATTCAGGCGTGTGCGGCAACTCGCCTTTGTTGCGCTGCGACAGGGAAACGGTGAGACAGGCGGCGGCAGGCCTCCCTTAAACGGCTTCGCGGAAGCTTTCGGCCGTCTCCAAATCGACGGAGACGAGTTGGCTGACGCCCTTTTCGGCCATCGTCACGCCGAAAAGGCGGTTCATGCGCGCCATGGTGATCGGGTTATGGGTGATGACCAGGAAACGCGTCGACGTCTCGCCGACGATCTTGTCGAGGAGGTCGCAGAAACGATTGACATTGTGGTCGTCAAGCGGCGCATCCACCTCGTCCAGCACGCAAATGGGCGCGGGCTTGGTCATGAAGACAGCGAAGATGAGCGCGGATGCTGTGAGGGCCTGCTCACCGCCTGAGAGAAGGGAGAGGCTTTGGGGTTTCTTACCGGGCGGGCGGGCGATGATGTCCAGGCCAGCCTCAAGCGGGTCTTCGGCTTCGGTGAGCGTCAGTTCGGCGTGGCCGCCTCCGAAAAGCGTGACGAACAGTTCGGAGAAGTGCTGCTTCACCTCTTCAAAAGCTTTCAGAAGCCGCTCGCGGCCCTCGCGGTTGAGCTTCTGGATCGCATGCCGCAAGCGGCCGATGGCCTGTTCCAAGTCCTCGCGCTCGCGCAGAAGCGCGCCGTGCTGGTCTTCCACCTCGCCTGCTTCCTGTTCGGCGCGGAGGTTCACGCCGCCTAGTCGCTCACGGTCCTTTTTGAGGCGTACGATACGTTCGTCGATGGTCTCAAGCGGGGGCAGATCGGATTCCGGCGGGATATCGAGATTCTCCGTTACCCGGTTGGCCGGTACGCCGAGCGTTTCAAGAATCACCTCCGACAACTCATTCTGTCGGCTGATGGCGGCCTCCGCGCGAACCTCCGCGGCGGCGCGCTCTTCGCGTGCCCCGGACAGAGCGGCTTGGGCCTGCCTCTCCGCATTATCGGCTTCGCGCAATTCCGTTTCGGCCTTGGCGAGGATATCGGCTGCCGCCTTGCGTGCTGCTTCAGCCTCTTCAAGTTGGGCTTCGATAGCCCGCTTTTCTTTTTGCAGTATGAAGGGTTTGTCTTCGAGTTCCTTGCGTTCGGCCTTTGCCGCGGCCTTGCGTTCGGTCAGGCGCACGCCATGGGCTTCGGCCTCTTTCAGGCGCTTCATCCACATCTCGCGCTCGCCATCGAGGCGTTCGAGCCGCTCCCGGCGGTCGGCGGCTTCGCGGGTGATGCCGGCTTCTTCCGCGCGAATGGCTGCAAGTGCATCACGATCCTGGTCGACCACACCCTGCCGCTCGGTCCGCTCCGCTTCGCGGCTATCGGGGGCGGCCGCCTGCTCGGCTTCTGTCCGCAGCGTCTCAAGTGTTGCGCCACACTCTTCTTTTTCCGCCGTCAGTCTCGTGACGGTTTCATCGATGACGAGAAGGCGTGCCGCTGTTTTTTCGCGCTTGCGCTCGGCCTCTCGCATGCGCTCGCGTTCGCGCTCATGATGGCTGCGTGCCTCGCGGATGGCCTTACGCAGGGTGTCTTGATCCTGACGCGCTGCCTGGAATGCGGCCTTGATCGCGTTCATCTTGTTGCGCGCCGTAGCGGCGACTTCCGTCTCCCTGCCGATCAGGGCGCGCAATTCCTCAAGACGGTTTTGCTGAGCGAGTTTCTGGGCAGCGCGGCTTGGAGCGTCGGCGCCTGCGCAAAAGCCGTCCCATCGCCACAGTGCGCCGTCTTTGGTGACAAGGCGCTGACCGGGCTTAAGGGTTGCCTGCAGGCGCGCGCCCGTTTGCTCGTCCTCCACAACACCTGTGTAGGCAAGCCGGCGGGCCAAAGCCTCCGGCCCATCGACGAAGACGGTGAGCGGTGTCGCACCTTCGGGAAGCGAGGGTTCGGGCGGTTCGCTGTCGAACATGCGCCAATGGACAGGCGAGGCGGGGTCTTCGCTTGCGTCAAGCTCTTCACCGAACACCGCACCGAGCGCGGTCTCATAGCCGGACGCGACTTTAACGAACGCAATGACCGGTTCGCCGATGCCCGTTTCGCTGACTGCGCCGAGGACTTTTTCCAGCGTCCGGGCTTCGGCTTCGAGCTCCGCCAGATGCCGTTCGACCTTCTGCACGCCCTCGCGGATCTCTGCCAGGGCGCTCTCATGCGCCCGGGCGTCTTCAGTGCTTTTCGTCAAAGCAGTTTCGGCGTCTTCAAGGGCTTGAGAGGCCAATGCGATGGATTTCTCGATATCGTCTTCGCAGCTATCCCCTTCTTGCTGGGCAAGCAGCGTGCGCTCGGCTTCCGCTCTGGCCAAAGCTTCGGCGAGTTTCGAAGCCCGCGCCATTTCCTTTTCGACGGCTGCGGCGCGCTGGTCGGCGGCCGCCCGTTCGATGGCGATGGCATCGGTGAGGAACTGCAGGCGTGCCTCGTTTTCGGCGAGCGTCTGTGCCGCCGCCGCTGCTTTTTCGGTTATGGCAGTCGCTTTTTCTGCTTCCTTTTCGCCGTCGCGGGTCAGCTCGGCGATTTCGCTTGTGAGCCCTTCAAGCAGCGGCAGAGTCTCGCCATGGAGCGATCTCTCGCGCTCCATATCGGCTTCAAGCTGTTCAAGCAGCTGGTCGAGTTCGGCCTTGCGGCGGGTCGCCTGTTCGGCTTCCGCAGACAGCCGATCCCGCGCCGATTGCAACGTGCGCAGCTTTGCCGCCGCGGTTGCTTCTTCTTCGCGCAGATTCGGGATGGAATGGGCCGCAATGGCGCGCACCCGGTTGGTCTCGGATGCCGTTTTGGTCCGTTCGGCGACCTCGCGCGTCTTCACATCGAGTGCGGTTTCGGCCTCAGTGCGCGCTTCGCTTGCCGCGCGCCAGCGCAGGTAAAGCGCGAGCGCTTCCAGTTTCCGGATTTCTGCCGAAAGCGTCTTAAAGCGTTCCGCCTGACGGGCTTGTTTTTTCAGACTATCGAGCTGCGAGCCGAGTTGGCCGATGACATCTTCCAGCCGTTCGAGATTGGTTTCAGCGCCCCTAAGGCGGACTTCGGCCTCATGGCGGCGGCTATGCAGTCCGGAAATGCCGGCGGCATCCTCAAGCACCCTGCGGCGTGCTTCGGGCTTGGCGCTGATGAGGTCAGAAATGTGCCCCTGCCGCACAAAGGCGGATGAACGCGCACCAGTCGCGGCATCGGCGAAAAGAAGCTGCACGTCGCGCGCCCGGACATCGCGTCCGTTCACACGGTATTGCGAGCCGCATTCGGGCTCGATCCTCCGCGAGACCTCAAGCGCCTCGCTGTCGTTGAATGCGGCGGGTGCGGCCCTGCTCCGATTGTCGAGGTGAAGAACGACTTCGGCCACATTGCGGGCCGGACGGTTGCTGGCGCCGGCAAAGATAACGTCGTCCATGCCGCTCGCCCGCATGCTTTTCGATGAGGTCTCCCCCATAACCCAGCGAAGCGCCTCAACGACATTCGACTTACCGCAGCCATTCGGGCCGACAACGCCTGTTAGCCCCTCTTCGATGACAAGTTCGGAAGGGTCGACGAAAGACTTGAAGCCGGAAAGCTTAAGGCGCGACAGCCTAATCATGACGCGCCTCCAGCGGAGAGATTTTGCAGGCTTAAAAGCGCGGACTCATCCTTATGCCTTGCCGCGCCCTTCTCGGGAAAAGGGGAGCGGAAGAGCCCGAAGCTAGACGTAAGGACGAAGTTCCCTCTCAAAGTCGTCAATTCCAATCGCGCCGCGCACCCTGCGGCCATTGATGAAGAATGTCGGGGTCGAGTGCACGCCGAATTTTTGATCAGCGCGCTGTTTGACCCAGTTGATCCCTTCTAACAACTCCTGATTCTGCAGGCATTCGTCAAATGTTGCACGCGTCATTCCCACCTGTCTTGCCATTGTAAACAGGGAATCGAGGGGCTGACTGCCGAATGCCCACTCCCGCTGGCGCTCAAAAAGCAGGGTGATAAAGGCGAAATAACGGTCGTTTTCCACACAGCGCGCGAGCATGAACGCCGCCAAGGCAACCACATCGAGCGGATATTCGCGGAGGATGAAACGGACTTTGCCGGGTTCGATGTAGCGTTCTTTCAGCTCCGGTAAGGTGGTGTTGTGGAAAGACGCGCAGTGCCCACAGGTCATCGAGGCGTATTCGATGATGGTCGCCGGCGCATCATCTGGCCCGATGGCCATCTCAGGCAGCGGGCCGGGTTCCATCAGATCGTCAACCGGAATGTTCTGGGCGGCGGCGGGCTGGACAAAGGCAGGCGCTGCGGCAGCGGTCGCCGCGAGCGCAACCGTGCCGGTTGTTTTCAGGAATTGGCGGCGTTCAATCATCTTGTTCGTCTCCGTCAATCGCAGCTTCGCATCATCGATAGATAGGTGAGCGTGAGCCGGAGATGAACAAAGCCAGGTGGTGAAGGCAAGGTTTTGTCGCGCTTCCTCACGGATTGGTGACCGCAAGGAGCGCTATCGGGCTTCTTTGGCGGCGACGCTGCGCCCGAGCCGCTGAAGCGCTGATTGTAGGTTCTTGTCCTCGACCCCATCGGTCATGGATGCGATCTCAAGATGTTTCTCGGGCGGGCAACTGGGCGGTCTCGGTTTGTCCGGCGGGGGCGTGGCGACGATGCCTTGCACAATGGAAATGCGCGCCACGGCCTCATAACCGAAAAAGCCGTTGATCCGCTCGATGACGAGCGGTGCCATGTGCTGAAGCTCGAGCGCCGCCGGCCCGTCGGCACGCACGGTCAGCTTCGCTCCGGCACTGTTCCATGGCCCCTCAGTTGATTGACCGCCGCGCGGCCAGGACAGACGTTCGGGCAAGGTGTAACCGGCAAGCGTCGGGCCAACAATCTCCGGCCAGCAGGACAGGATATCCGCGGTTGCGAAGCCTCGCTTCTTTAGGACAGACCGCAAAACCGGCAACGCAACGTCCGCAACCGGTGCCGCGCGATTGCGCCGTTCTGACTGTATGGCCGTTTTCATTTTTCGCATTGCCGCAACACTAGCATGCGCGCGGCGTTTTCGCGACTTGCGGCTCTCCGTTGTCGGCGCGATAGAGATTTCATGATTCGTTATCAACAGATTCCCGCCGCAAAACCCAAGCCCTGTTCCGCTGCGTTCCTAGCCTGGTACGATCGGCACCGGCGCGACTTGCCATGGCGCGTGGGGCCTGGCGAAGTGGCCGACCCCTATCGTGTTTGGCTCTCGGAAATCATGCTGCAGCAGACCACGGTGAAGGCGGTTGCGCCTTATTACCGTGATTTTCTAAAGCGCTGGCCGACGGTGGATGCGTTGGCCGAAGCCCCGCGCGAAGATGTGATGAAGGCATGGGCGGGCCTTGGCTATTATTCGCGCGCACGCAATTTGCATGCCTGTGCGCAGGTGATCGCCGATGTCCACGATCGCCAATTCCCGCGCGCGGCGGCCGAACTCAAAAAACTACCCGGCATCGGCGATTATACGGCGGCCGCTATCGCGGCGATTGCCTTCAATGCGCCCGAAACGGTTGTCGACGGCAATGTTGAGCGCGTGATTGCCCGGCTTTATGCGCTTGAAACGCCGCTGCCGTCTGCGAAAAAAGAAATCAGGAAATACACGTCAAAACTGACGGACCCCGAGAGGCCGGGGGATTTCGCACAGGCCATGATGGACCTCGGCGCCACCATTTGCACGCCGAAGCGCCCGGCCTGCGCGCTTTGCCCGTTCATGGAAGCCTGTGCAGCCCACGCGCTAGGCCGGGAAACAGAATTTCCTGTAAAGCCTGAGAAGAAGCCCCGACCGCAGCGAAAGGGTGTGGCCTATTGGGTGCGCCGCGATGACGGGGCGGTTCTCTTGAGGAAGCGCCCGGACAAGGGGCTCTTGGGCGGGATGACCGAAATCCCCTCGAGCCCTTTCAGCGAGACCGGCGATCCTGCGACTGGTGAGGGTGCGCCGTTTGTTGCGCGCTGGCAAACGCTTTCCGGTCATGTTCGACATATCTTCACCCATTTTGAGCTGACGCTCACCCTTGTGGTGCCTGAAAGCGTGCCGGAAACACTGCAAAAGAACCCGGCGCAGGGGTTGTGGTGGTCGCCGCCCGCAGAGCTTGCGGGCGAAGCATTGCCGAGCGTCATGCGCAAGGTCGTCGCGCTGGCGCAGGAAAAGGGCATTTAGGCAGCGTTCGTTTTCGCCCGGCCGCGAAAAGCAGCGCGGACGGCATCAATTGGCTTGCGATCGCCCGCCTCTTCGAAATGCCAGAAGGTCCAGCCATTACATGCTTCGAGGCCTTGCAGGGCAGCGCCCACTTTATGGATGGAGCCCGTCCGTCCGTTCGCGTCGAGCGAGCCGTCGGCCCGCACCACGGCCCGGTGGCGGCCTTTGACATCCGTCAGTTCAGTGCCGATGGCAATCAGGCCCTGTTCCACCAGCGTCCCGAAGGCGACGCGCGGCTGCGCCCGCTTGCCTTCTGTGACGTTGAGTGCTGTGTCCTGCGCCGGTGTGACGGCCTCGATCCGTGCGTTGGCGGCATCGATATAGGCCTGTTCGCGCTCCACACCTATGAAGTGCCGGCCAAGCCTTTTGGCGACCGCGCCCGTGGTTCCGGTGCCGAAAAACGGATCGAGCACCACATCGCCTGGTCTGCTCGATGAAAGAAGAATGCGGTGCAGGAGGCCTTCCGGTTTTTGGGTGGGGTGCGCTTTCTTGCCTTTGCTGTCCTTTAGGCGCTCGGCGCCGGTGCATAGCGGAAATGCCCAATCGGAGCGCATCTGCAGCCCGTCATTGGCGGTTTTGAGGGCGTCGTAGTTGAACGTGTATTTCTTTGCATCGGCGCTTTTCGCCGCCCAGATCAAGGTTTCATGGGCATTGGTAAAGCGCATGCCGCGGAAATTCGGCATGGGGTTCGACTTCACCCAGATCACATCGTTGAGAATCCAAAAACCCAGATTCTGCAGTGACGCGCCGACGCGGAAAATGTTGTGGTAGGAGCCGATAACCCAGAGCGCGCCCGTTGGTTTGAGAACCCGGCGGCATTGCAAAAGCCAAGCGCGGGTGAAGGCGTCATAGGCTGAGAAATCGGCAAATTGGTCCCAATGGTCATTCACCCCATCGACCCTTGATTGATCGGGCCGGTGCAATTCACCGGTGAGCTGAAGATTGTAGGGCGGATCGGCGAAAACGAGATCGACGCTTTCGGCTGGCAATTGCTCAAGCGCGGCGACGCAATCGCCTTTCAAAATCCTGTCGAGCGGGAGGCTGGAAGGGGAGGCGGCGGGCCGTTGATACGCGCCGGCCACAGCCGCCGGAACCGATGCTTGCATGGTCAAATACTCAATACGCAACTGATACTCACCGTGCGTGCGACGCACGACTGTGACCATCTCCCGTTAACGTAAAGAACGGCTTAATCGGGTTGCGGATTTCAACCTTCGAGCGCGGCACGCACAGGCGCAAAGGTCCTACGGTGATGCGCCGAAGGGCCGGTTTCAATGAGTGCTGCCATATGGGCTTTCGAGCCGTACCCTCGATTTGTCTGCCAGCCGAATGTAGGATGGCGGACAGCGAGCGCATCCATGATCCGGTCGCGCCAAACCTTGGCAACAACGGAGGCGGCCGCGATCGACAGGGATTTGCCGTCGCCGCCAATCAGTGCTTCGCATGGTATGTCGGTATTGGGGGTATCGCGCCCGTCGATTAACGCGGCATCGGCCTTGACCGGCAACGCTGAAAGGGCGCGCGCCATTGCACAAAGCGAGGCCTTACGGATATCCGTTCTTTCGATGGACAAGACCGGGGAGACACCGATTCCAACCAGCGCTCCGGCTGTGATCCGCGCGAAAAACGCCTCCCGGCGCTTGGCGCTCAGCGCTTTGGAATCGGTCACACCCGAAAGCGACTGGGGATCGAGGATGATAACGGCTGAGGCGACAACCGGACCGGCAAGCGGGCCGCGCCCGGCCTCGTCGACCCCCGCGATCATGCGAAAACCTTTCGCGGAAAGCTGGGCCTCATGGGCAAGATCGGGAGGGGAAGTGTCGGTTTTGCCGTTGCGGCCCATGGCGAATCGCATTGTTAAGGGAAGATGTGTCTCCTTAGTCGAGAGCGAGCCGGCCATCGGCGTCAAGCGGCCAAAAGGGATTGTGGGCAATTTCAAAGAGGTGCCCGTCGGGGTCCGCGAAGTACCCCGAATAGCCACCCCAGAACACATCCTGTGCCGGTTTCATAAGCGTGGCGCCAGCCTCCCCGGCGGTTTTCAGAACGTGGTCAACATCGTCACGGGAAGGCATGTTTTGGGCAAAAGTGATGCCGCCGAAAACGCGTGGCGTGCCGTTCCTATCTTCGTAAAGCCGTTCATCGCATTGTGGATTGCGTCTCTTCAGCAAAGCATCGTCTGCAAGCGCATCGCGGTCGTAAAGCGTGAGGACGATGCTGTCGAGGACAATGACGGCAAGGCTGTCTGTGCTGTATTTCTCCGATTTCGCCCAGCCGAGCCGTTCGTAAAAGGCAATGCTCGTTGCGAGGTTGCGAACGCCGAGCCCGATCATGTTAAGGCGCCTGTCCACCGGCCGCTCCTTCTGTTTCTAAAACAACTGCATCTGTTCGCCCGTTAAGACCGGGCGCTCGAAAAGATCGGCGCGTAGCGGTGGCTTCAGCTCATTGAGACCGTTGCGCTTTGCCGCGATTTCAAACCGCCGCCCAATGGTCCAGGCATGTGGGCCGGTACCGCGCATGCGCCTGCCCCAGGTGGCGTCGTAGGCCTTGCCGTTCCGCATCGTCTTCATCAGCGAAAGCACCCGTCCGGCCCGGTCAGGATGCTTTTCCATAAGCCAATGCGTGAAGATATCACGTACCTCCTGGGGAAGGCGCAGGAGCACGTAGCCGGCTTCGCCCGCGCCGGCAGCCGCCGCGCGTTCCAATATGGCTTCAAGCTCTGCGTCGTTAAGCCCTGGTACGACCGGCGCGACCATCACTGCGGTCGGCACGCCAGCCGCCGCCAAGGTCTCAATCGCATCGAGCCGCCGTTTGGGTGTCGAGGCGCGCGGTTCCATGGAACGCGCGAGCTTTGCATCGAGCGTCGTCACGGAGAGCGCGACTTTCACAAGCCCGCGTTCGGCCATGCTTGAGAGAATATCCACATCGCGCACAACGAGCGCCGATTTGGTTACGATGCCGACCGGATGCGAAGCGCGGTCGAGCACCTCGAGCACCTGCCGCATGATGCGGTGCGTCCTCTCAATTGGCTGATATGGATCCGTATTGGTGCCGATCGCGATTGTACGCGGCTGATAACCGGAGGCGGCCAGTTCCTTTTCGAGAAGCTGCGCCGCATCGGGCTTCGCAAACAGTTTGGTTTCGAAATCAAGCCCTGGCGAAAGGCCCATATAGGCGTGGGTCGGCCGCGCGAAGCAATAGATGCAGCCATGTTCGCAGCCACGGTAGGGGTTTATCGAACGGTCGAAGCTGATGTCCGGCGATTGGTTTCTTGTGATGATCTTCTTTGGCTTCTCAAGCGTGACCTCAGTCCTAATCGCCGGCAGGGCCGCAAGGCTTTCCCAGCCGTCATCCGTTAAAACCCGTTGATGCTGCTCATACCGCGCATCTGGATTGAACGTTGCGCCGCGCCCACGTCGCCGTTCCTCCTGAATGCCAGCGCTGCTGTTATCGCGGAAAAGACGGCTGGACGCTCCCCGGTGTGCGGCGGCGTCATTTGGCGAACGTTTGGGTAAAAGCCGTTCCATGCCGCGCAATGTAACGGACGGTTTAGAACAAAACAAGAACAAAAAAGTCCTTCTTTCCGCCATGCCGTTGCAAATTGCGAAAAAGCTCCGCTATGTGTGGGACTATGCGCAAAGGTCTAGAAAACAGCGAATGTCCATGCTGAGTGTCGTCATACCGGCGCTTAACGCTGAAAAAACGCTCATTTCCTGCTTTACGCCTCTGGTCACCGGGGCGGCGGAGGGCCTCGTCAAGGAAGTGATCCTTGTTGATGGCGGCTCGCGCGATGAAACGTGCGCCATAGCCGAAGCCGCTGGTTGTGAGGTCGTTCAAGCACCGCGCGGGCGCGGCACGCAGCTAGGAGTGGGCGCACGCTGCGCCCGTGCCGATTGGCTGCTCTTTCTCCATGCCGACACCGTCCTTGGCGAAGGCTGGCACAATGATGTTGCTGCCTTTATCCGGGACGAGGAGATGAGGGAAGGCGGCCCGCGCGCGGCGGCCTTCCGTTTTCGCTTGCATGACGAGGGCTTTATGGCCTGGCTCATGCAACGGGCCGTCGCCTTGCGCTGCGCTTTGTTTGGCCTGCCTTACGGCGATCAGGGTCTTTTGATCCATTGCTCGCTCTACAGGGAGGTGGGCGGTTTCGACGACATCCCCCTGATGGAGGATGTTGCGATCGTGCGCCGCATTGGCCGCCGCCGCATGGCGTTCTTGCCAACCGAAGCGAAGACCAGTGCCGAGCGCTACCGTCGCGATGGCTACATCCGGCGCGTTTTGCGGAACTTCATCTGCTTGATGCTTTATTTCTGCCGGGTGCCTCCGCGCGTGATCGTGCGGCTTTACGGCTAACGGAAGACGCGCCTGTGTTCCTCCCGACCCTTGTGATGATGGCGAAAGCGCCAAGGGCGGGGCTCGTCAAGACGAGGCTTGCAAGAGAGATCGGCACGGCTGAAGCGCTGCGGTTTTACCGCGCGAACCTTTCATCCACGACGAGGCTGCTATCCGGAGATGGGCGCTGGCGCTTTGTCTTGTCCGTGGCGCCGGATTGGGCCATCCACGAGCCGGTGTGGCCAGCCGGCATTGCCGCCATTCCGCAAGGCTTCGGCAATTTGGGCACACGTATGCAGCGCGTCCTGGACAGGATGCCGCCAGGACCGGTCGTCATCATTGGCGCGGATATCCCCGGCATCAGGCGGTGGCATGTGGCGGACGCCTTTAAGCGCCTGGGCGAAGCGGATGCCATATTCGGTCCTGCGCATGACGGCGGTTACTGGCTGGTGGGGGTGAAGCGCCGCCCGCACATCCCTTGCATCTTCAGCAATGTGCGCTGGTCTGGCCCGCACGCGCTTGAAGACACGGTGACGAACCTGTCCGGCAAGCGCATCGCCTTTTGCAACACGCTTGCCGATGTCGACACGGCGGAGGATTTCTACGCTTGGCGCCGCTCAGTTTGAATCGGGGCTCGCTCTAAGCTCTTGTTTTGTCACACGATCCGAAAAGCGGTTTCCGCTTTTCGGATCGTGCTCTAGGCCCTAGAGGTCCAGTTGATAGCTTGCCGCCACATAGCGGTAGGCATCGCCCACCCTCTCCACATAGCCAACCGCAGGGAACGGCATGTGATAGCCGGTAAACGGAATGCGGTCCGTGGCGATCATGTCGAGGATCTTGCGCCGGCTGGCGATCGCGGCGTCCTTGTCCATGTCGAAGCGCACATGCCATTCCGGTTTGGCGAGCGACATGACGTAATGGTTCGTCGCATCGCCAATCAGCATAAGCCGTTCGCCACCGCTCTCGATGTGATAGCAGGTGTGTCCAGGCGTATGGCCGTGCGTCGCCACCGCCGTGATGCCGGAGACCACGTCATCGCCGTCCTTTAGGAAGCGGGCACGCTCAGCGATCGGTACGACGTTCGACTGCACCAGCGTGCCGACACGTTCGGTCGGACCGGAAGCGCGGTCTTCGGGCGACCAGAAATCATACTCGGCTTCCGGCATCACATAGGCTGCGTTCTGGTAAAGCGGGCCGTCATCCTCCATGATCCCGCCGATGTGGTCTGGGTGGAAATGGGTAAAGACCACCATGTCCACCTGGTCCGCGCTGTAGCCCGTGGTCTCTATCAAAGTCGCAAGCTTGCCTGCGTTCGGGCGGCGTATCGCGCCGTTTCCGGTATCGAACAAGATGAGACTTTCGCCAGTGTTCACGATAATCGGCGTAAAACCGATCTGCATCCGGCTGGCGGGCAGGAAATTCTCCTCGGCAAAAGCTGCCACCTCATCCTCCGGCTGGTTCTGGCCGAAGATGGGGTAGGGGCCGTCGAGCTGGATCGCGCCGTCGAGCAGCGTCGTCACCTCGAAATCGCCAATGTTGAAGCGGTAGAAGGATGGGCTCGCGGGGCCAAGCATCGGCGCGGCGGCTTTGGTTGGGGCCGCGCGGCCCATCATGGCTGGCGCTGCGATGAGGCCTGCGCCTGCGACAAGGGCATGGCGGCGGGTCAACATGTTCGATGTGCGCATGGCGGATGTCTCCCTGAGGCGTGAGCATACCTTTCAGCATGAGGCTTGGGAAACAATAGCCGCCGATCACGGCATCGCAATGAAGGTTGATCGGTCTCTCTTAAATTTGAATATGCAAGCCGTTGCCGGTGTGACGGCCGTCAGCTGGCGGCAACCATTTCCAGCCCTTGGCTCTCGGAGCCTCCGAGGTTTGAGAGGACGACCTTGTCCCGACCGCTCCGTTTTGCTTCATAAAGTGCGACATCGGCCGCTTTGATGAGGTGGTTGATGAGCATGCCAGGCTTGTGGTGGACCGCGCCGAGGCTCGCTGTGACCGAAAATGTGTGTCCACCGCCCAATATGGGCTTTGCAGCGATCCGCGACCGGAGACCTTCGGCAAATCCATAGAGTTCGGTCGGCATGATGTCACGTAAAAGCAGAGCGAACTCTTCGCCACCAAGCCGCGCTGCGAAACCTTTGGTCTCAATAAGGACTTCACCGATTGTTTTGATGGCGGCATCCCCGGCCGTATGGCCATAGGTATCGTTGACGCGTTTGAAATGGTCGATGTCGAGCATCACAAGCGAGACGCACTTGTCACCGCGACTTCCATTGATCCAATCCTCAGCGTTTTCAAAAAACGATCGCCGGTTGTGAAGTTTCGAAAGCTGATCGTATGTCGCGAGGTGGATGAGTTCGCGTTGGACGGAAAGAAGACGTTCTGCCGCACGCAAACGCGCCTGCAACTGCTCCGGCGGCGGCGGCTTGCTGATGTAATCATCGGCACCGCTGTCCAGAACTTCCGACAGTTTGGAATCGTCATGGCTTGACGACATAGCGATAATGTAAAGAGGCCTCTTTTTAGTGACGGTGCGTGCTTCCCAGCAGATTTCAAAGCCGGAATGACCAGGAACTTCGAGACTTGTTAGGATGACATTGAGGTCGTCGTCGCCGTGTATGAGCGATAACGCCTCTTGACCCGTCGAGGCGGTGACCACGTCGTGTCCGAAATCAGTCAGCAGCGCTGCCAATAGCTTGCGGCTGATGCCGCTTGGTTCGATGACGAGGATGCGCACCTTGTGGACTCCACATCAGAACAAACCCGTTGACCCCGTATGACTGCATAAAGTCAGCAAGTTTCAGCGATCGTCAACGACTATCGCCGATCCAGCTTAAGATTGGATTGACCCTAGGTTAGGTATTGTCACTTATTTTAGCGAACTTTTGTTCTTTTCAGATGCTCATCAAGGCGCGGCATGATTTCCACGAAATTGCAGGGCCTGTGACGGTAGTCGAGTTGCCATTTCAAAATACCGTCCCAAGCGTCCTTGCAGGCGCCCGGCGAACCTGGAAGGACGAAGATGTAAGTGGCGCCCGCAACCCCGCCGGTTGTACGCGACTGGATCGTCGAGGTGCCGATCTTGTCATAGGAAATCCGGTGAAAAACCTCGGAAAAGCCATCCATACGCTTCTCAAAAAGCGGCTCGATGGCTTCTGGCGTGACATCGCGGCCGGTAAAGCCCGTGCCGCCGGTGGTGATCACCGCGTCAATATCGGAATCCTCAATCCACTTCCGGACGACCGCTTGAATGGCTGGAACATCGTCACTGACGATATCGCGTGCTTTGAGAATATGGCCTGCGGATTCAATCCTTTGTACCAGCGTCCCTCCCGAGCGGTCGTCGTCGAGCTTGCGCGTATCGGAGACCGTGAGAACGGCGATGCCTATCGGGATAAAAGCTTTTGTCTCATCGATACGATCTTCGCTCATCTGATCTTCCTATCCAGTCTTTCCAGTTCTTTTAGACATATATACGCAATCATAAGGTTTCGGAGCGAAAGTCCCGTTTCAGTTTAGTTGCGTTGAGTAAAGTGAAGCGAGGGCACATGCCTGAGCCGCGGTCATCCGAACGGTCCCAGTTCGCAAGGATCCGTGTCCTGATCGTTGAAGACAATCGCCATTTTGCGCGGATCCTAAAAACGATGCTCCGCTCCTATGGCATCAAGGATATCTTCGAGGCGGAGGATTCCTTTGCCGCCCTTGAGGTCTTGGCCGATCAGGACATCGATTTGATGATTACCGACCTCTCGATTCCGGGAATCTCCGGTTTTGAGTTGATCCATATCGTGCGTAGCGCTGGCGATTTGCCAAACCCTTTACTGCCGATCCTGGTTGTTTCAGCCAGCGCCGACAAGGCAAGCGTTCTCAATGCCATGAAATCGGGCGCGGACGACTATGCCATCAAACCGATCAGCGCCGCGACCTTGGGTAGGAAAGTCAGAAATCTGGTCGGCAAAGCGCAACTGGTCGCCTAAAGCAAATCCGGGAGTGGGGTCCTCCGACCGAACGGAAACCGATTTTCCGTCCGGATTTGCAACAAATCAATAGCTTGGAGTGATCGATCAAGTCGAAGAAAAGCGAAGTTGCTTTAGACATCGAAGCAGCGCACGAACAAAAGAAGCGGGGCGCTGGCCCCGCTCAATTTTGTCCAAAGGCTCTTCTTGTTTATTCGCTGAGACGCAGATTGCTCAGGTCATATGCGATCTGCTGGAACGCAATTTCAAGTGCCGCGTTGCTCGGCGAATTAAAGTACATGGCGGGCGTGGTCGCACAGTCGCGGAACAGATCCTGCAGGCTTTCTGAATCCAGCTTGAAAACGATGGTGTAAACCCGGATGCCATTCGCTTTGATGCTCGAACAAAGCTCCTCAACCTTGTCGTTAACAACGCCGCGGGCCGAATTCGTGCTGGTCGTTCCCAGCCGCCTATGGTCCAGATAATTATATGGATTGTAGTCGGAGTCGTTGAAATTATCCTGGTTGCCGATCCAGTTCTCCCCGTCCGTCAACACAACCATGGCCTTCAGCGTGTCTTCTTGCTCATAGGGCACGCCCTCTGTGAAAGGCTCGCCCGGCGAGAGCACCCGCCAGCCCCAAGCCATGCCCTGGGCGACATTGGTTCCAGATCCGTTGTGCGGCCGCATGGCGTCGATCTCGCCCTTCAACAGCTCCGTGTCATTGGTGAGATCGACAATCGGACGTGCGCAACTCTTGTTCGGTCCGCTGGTGTTGCGGGGCGTCTCATCAATCCGGTTGCCGCGCAGGCTGCGCGTTCCGTATTTCGTCGTGTTGCGCTGACGGGCCCTTCTCGAATTCGTTCCGGGGGCGTCGTTCAGATAGTTGTTGGAGAAATCGCTGCCTATGTCCGGTTCGTCCGGCCAGAACCATGGTACCCAGAGTGTGTCCGGATTGTTGAGGTCGGGTGCGGTGTCGTCCGTGTCATAGGGTTCAGGGCGTGCTTCGACGCAGCCTTTCCACGCCTGCTCCCAGCCATTCCAATGTGACGGAATGCTGTTGTCCGGATTGCTCGCGAGCGCATCGAACAGGTCGAAATGGTTGACCTTGTCGTCTTCATCTCTCTCGAAATTGATGCCGTGAAACTCGGCATCGCCGTTGAGGTCCATCCAGTCCTGGGAAAAGGATGAGGCGCGGATGTTGACGCCGGTCACAAATGGAACCAAGGCCGTCCGGACGTTTTCGGCGGCACCCTGACCTGCATACATGATGTCCACCAGTGCGTTGGCGGCGTCGCGCAAGGCGCCGATTTTGCCATTGCTGTTCATTGAGCCCGTGTTGTCGAGGACGAGAGCCAGTTCGACTTTCTTCTGCTCACGGATGACTTGGGCATGGGTGCCGTAGTCGATCTTGCTCATTTTCGCGGCTTTCAGGAATGTGGTATCGACGTGACCCGAGACATCTGCGCTTAGCTTGTTGTTGCCTTGCGAGACATTTTTAACCGTCCAAGTACCGTTACCTGGCCCAACGAGCGCGGCGATTTGCACGTTTAAGAAGTTCGTCAACTCGGAATCGGACATGGGCGGAAGCTTCGCCGCCATCAGCAATGCGGAATCAAGAGCCTCCCCGACCTTGCTTCTCGCATTGATCGTGCGCGAATAGTCGATCGCGCTTCCGACCGCCATGAGAAGAGGAAGCGCGGCAAGCGCGAACATCATGGCGACATTGCCGCTGGACGTCTTTAAAAAGTGACGCACTAAGCCATTCATGACCTTAAACCCTGTCCGGTGTTTTATTGAGCCGGATCGTAGGGTGGTGCGGTTTCCAAAGCTTTACAGAATCGGGAAAAGTTGCCTTAAATACAATAAATGGCAAAGATGATTAAAGTGTTCTTTTGAATTAGGGCGGATTTTTTATTTTTTATGTAATATTCTGTTAAATACACAAAAAGGGCGAAGGGGAAAATCCCTTCGCCCTTTTTTCGCGACAACATGGACGTCCGTGTTTATCTGGACAGCCTGAGCGTGGAAAGATCGTAAGCGATCTCCTTAAACACCTGCTCCAGATCGCTATTGCTCGGAGAATTGAAGTGAAGATGGGATTCGGTTGCGCACTCGCGGAACAGGTTCTGTAGCTTTGAGGAGTTCAGTTTGAAGGTGATGGTGTAAACACGAATGCCTTCATCCTTGATGCGCTCGCAGAGCAGTTCGACCTTGTCATTGACGAAGTCTGCGGCCTCAAAGCGGTCTGTACTCTCAAGCCGGCCATTCGAGAGATAGCCGTAGCCGGTATAGTCGGACTTGTTGTGGCCGTCCCATCCGCCCCACACGACGTTCTCGCCGTCGGTGAGGACCACCATGGCTTTCAGCGTTTCGGGATCGTCATAGGAAACACCTTCGGTGAACGGCTCGGTCGGCGAAAGCACCCGCCAGCCCCAGGACATGCCAAGCGCGATGTTGGTGCCCGATGCATTCCAGCCGCGCATGTCGTCGATCTGATCCTTCATCAGCGCCTGATTGTTTGTCAGCGGAGTGATGGGCGTGGCGCAGGATTTATTCGGACCGCTGGTGCTTGACGGAGTTTCGTCGATTCCGCTGTTCCCCGATCGGGGCGGTTGAATACCGTATTTTGCTTCGTCGGATTGACGTTCAGCTTCGTTGCCGCTGCCGCTATAGTCGTCACCATCGGCATTGACGTCTTCCATGTAATCGTTGTTGTAGTTGTTCGTGATGTCCGGTTCGTCCGGCCAGAAGTAAGGCACCCAGAGCGTGTCTGGATTGCCGGAGTCCGGAGGGGTGTCCAGGAGGTCGTAGGGTTCCGCCCGGGCTTCGACACAGCCCTTCCAGCCGTCCCAGCTTCCCGACACGCCGGGCCCGTCTTTCATCTGTTGGAAGAGGTGGAAATGGTTGACCTTGTCGCCCGGATTGTCTTCGAAGTTAATGCCGTGCCAGGTGGCATCGCCGTTCGTGTCCATCCAGTCTATCGAGAAACCGCCGGTTCTGATATTGACCGAGGTGACGAAGGGGACAAGCGCGATACGGACATTGTCCGCGGCGCCTTCGCCGGAATACATGACATCAACGAGTGCGTTCGCGGCATCTCTCAACGCGCCGATCTTGCCGCCCCCATTCATCGAGCCGGTATTGTCAAGCACGAGCGCAAGCTCGACCTTGCGGTCGGTGCGGATCACTTCGGCTGAGATGTTGTAGTTCATCGAATCGAAGTTCGCGATCTTCATCAGGGTTGTGGGTTGCGCACCTTTGACGGTGACGTCGATCGTTCCGTCATTCTGAGCAACCGCGTCAACGCTCCAGCCGGTTGTTTTGGTTCCAAGTATCGCGGCCATCTGCGCAGTAATGAATGCCTGCAAGTCGGCATTGGTCATCGGCGGCCGTGTTGCTGCCGCCAGCATGGCCGAGTCGAGCGCATGCGCAACCCGCGAACGCGTCATCTGGGTCATGGAGAAGTCGATGGCGCTGCCGACAAACATGACCATTGGGACGATCGAAAGAGCAAAGATCAACGCGACGCCGCCGCGCTGATCGCGCAAAAAGCGATTGGTTTTGCCGAACATGACGGCCTGACCCCTCAAAAATTGGTGTGGGCTCAAGCTATCAGTCAGGATTACCAGCGCACTTAATGGAAAAGATCAAATTTGAATGAAATTACGCCAAAGTATGGTGATGTTTAACAAAGGATTTAAGGAATACTTCACTCAGTCTTGCCGTTTTCGAGTTCTTTTTTAATTGCAATGAAGTCGCGCCAGGAGAGTTTCTTCTGGGCCGGTGAGCGCAGCAGATAGGCCGGGT
>JAKSCL010000211.1 GCA_022360615.1 Hyphomicrobiales bacterium | reverse complement strand
TGTATTGCTGACCATCCAAAGATTGCAGAATAAAGCCCAGAGCTATTCCAGCCGTGACTGGCAAAACGTTCTGCAATCCAATCAGAAAAATACAATAAAAGAATGAAGGTCACAGCACCTGTAAGAAATGGTCCAAATTGCTCAAACCACAATCCGAACTGCCATTTCTCACCACTAGACATGGCCGCGTAGGCTCTGCTCTAATATCTGTCTCCGCAGTGCATAATTAGCCTCCGGATCGTTCCGAGGACTTGGGAATTCTAATTTTTCCGTCAAGAACTCATCGATCAGATTGAGTTCTTCTGTTGGTTGACCGTCGTCTGGTTTTATCCAGCCTCTTAAGCTGCGAACGTCAGCGCCACCACCTCGGAGCAAATCTGAGACCGCACGAGCTGCGCCGTGAACAGCTTCACCCAGCATACCTTTTCGATTTCCCATGCCAATCTCAATCGTTATTACTGGCGCATCGTACGCTTCACTCAGTTGCTGTATTGACGACTTGACCGCAGCGCCTTCCTCTTCAATGTCTCCGAGGTGTTCCGGGCTCGCAATTCCAATTCGAAGTTTTCGAACTGGAGTATTATTGAATTTCCGCCAATTTTCGATGTCGAGTTTTGGCTTGATATCAAAGGCAAACCGCCGATCGAACTGCATCAAATAGTCAAGCACACGACCTGGGGAAACTATGCGTGTGTCGAACTGGATCGCTAAGGTGTGATCTGTGGTTCCGAATCGAAAGGCAATGCCTGTACCAAGCGGGCCATCGGTCTGCAGTTGCCTGGGCCCATCTGCGTGCACCTCAAATGGGAAATCAGTGTCTCTAACGCGAGTAAATTCGCCAACAAGCTCATCAGCTTCAACATCTAATCGTTCGAGTCTGATCACCATACCTTGTGCCACCTGCACCTGACGGTCTTCGTGATTTCTCGCAGCAATAATTTCTAAAGCCTGTTGCAGTGAAGGGCCATTTGGCTGCAGTCGACCGACTGAATAAAAACGTACACTTAGCTTACGGGTCATCTGATCCCCCATTGACGTAGGGAAACAACCCTAAGCCGTGATCATGGGGGTCAGTCAACGATGTAATTCAAACGAAATTGCCTGCCATCCGTTATCTCTTTAGATGCACCGCTGAGATTTCTCGAACAACTGTCCGGGGACTCCGCTAAATTACCCTCGCTCCACCGAACCGCGCCATCAGATTACGCTGTTCGTCCAGTTCCGCCTTGATGCGGGCGGTCTCAAGCGCGACGCCGTATTTCGCCTCGATCTCGGCCTGCGCCTTCCAGATATCGAAATCGATGCGGTCCCGGTCAGCGTCCTGCCGCAGTTCCAATTCGGCCAGCTTCAAGAGAAATTCGCGCTCGGCCTTGGTGCGCTCGCGCGCGTCCCGCGCCGCCTCCTTGCGCATCTCCATCTCGGCCTTCATCTGTTCGGCCGCCAGAAAGGCGCTGGCTTCGCCGCCGCCTTCCGCCGCCTGCGGGGGACCGGCCGCGCCGGCGGCGCTTGCCGCGATCTCCTGGCCAAGCGGCGTCTCGGGGTTGACGAAATAGGGCTCGATGGAGGGCAGCCCCGCTTCCTTCGTCAGCGCCTCAAGCGTGTTGTAGATATTCTTGAAGGTGACGATCGGCGCGCCGGCCGCAAGCGCCTCGCGCTGCACGCTCAGGATTTGCATCAGATGCGCCATCTTCCGGTCGGCGTTCCCGGTGCCGAGCCCCACATGGATCGTCACATCCATCCCGGCGTTCCACGCGCGCGGGTCCATCGGCACATAGGCGTTGCGCAGCCGGATAATGCGTTCCTTCGGCTGATAGCGGATGACGAGCTTCAGGATCGCCCGGAACAGGCGCTTGTAGAAATTCTCCGCCGCGAGCCGCGCGATCAGTTCGATCTTCTGCTGCGCCGCCGACATCACCTGATTGACGGCGGTCGCCGTCTGGTTCTGCAAAAGGTCGGGGTTGAGCCCGGTCGATTGCGCCGACACGCCCGTGCGGCGCTCCGAGACCTGATCGGCATAGGCGATCATCTCCAGCGCGTCGCGGTGCGAGGACGGCATGACGAAGGGTTGCGGCGGCTGGCCGCCCCTTTGGCTGTTCCAGCGGATGTTGCCGCCCACCTGCCGGTCGTTCAGATCGTCATAGGTCGAATCCGTCACGCCCGCCTCATCGACCAGCGTTTCGGGCGCAATGGCGAGATAGAGGCTATCGAGCCCCTGCCGCCACAGGATCGTCTTCAGCTTTTGCAGGTCTTTCACGGCATCGGCGATGGACTGACCGAACACCGAATGCGGCGTGCGGATGGGCGACCACCATGTGAAATGGTCGGAAATATCGCCCGCGATCCGCTCGTTTTCGAGGATTTCGCCCTGGCCGCCGCCCGCGAGCACCACCTTGCGCAACTCGGCGACGCCGTCGCCGTCATAGTCGACCTTCAAATAGCACTCGTAAAGCGTGATGATTTCGTTGGCCCTGTCGACGTTCAGAAAGCGCTCGTCCTGTTCCGGGTAACGCGCGTCGCGTTCTTCGTCGAAATCCGCCTCGTGATCGGCAGCGATCATGTCGATCTGATCGGGATCGTAGCCCATTTCCAAGAGATCGGAGCGGGTCACGTCGTTGCGGTGGGCGACGAAGCGGCTGCGCTCGGGCGAGCGCGTCCTCGGCTCGATC
>JAKSCL010000154.1 GCA_022360615.1 Hyphomicrobiales bacterium | reverse complement strand
TCCCGGCGAAAAAACAAGCGACCATGTCAATGCGGGCGCCGCCGCCCATGGGGCGAGCAAAAGCAGAACGGACTTCCGGGGCCAAAGCAGCATGCCGCATGCGAGGCACAGCGGCACCAGGAGTATAAGCAACAATAGCCAGGCTTCGGCAGCCGCATCTGTCACGGCCTGTACTCCAAGCTGGCAACCAGGCTCGCCCATTGCAGCGGACTCAAGGGCATCGAAGCTAAAAGACCGACCGCGAGGGCTGAGAACGCGGTGCTCAATGTCGGCAGCAGAAGCATTAGGGACGTCTCGCTGCGTCCGAAGGAGCGTTCAGCAGGCCAGGCTTCCGGCGGGTCCTCGAACCAGACGGCACGCAACACAGGCAGGAAGTAGGCGGCGTTCAGCAGGCTGCTGACGATGAGAACGGCAACCACCCACGGCTGGCCCATATCCAGTCCGCCGCTTCCCAAGAACCACTTGCTGAAGAAACCCGCCATCGGCGGCACGCCGATCATGCCGAAAGCGCCCAACGTGAATGCCGCCATGGTCCATGGCATGCGGCGGCCAACGCCGCGCATTTCGGTTACCTTATGGATACCCAGTGTTTCCGCCAGGTTTCCGGCGCAGAAGAACAGCGTGATCTTCATGAGCCCCTGATGCACCAGATGAACGATGCCGCCAATGGTGGCGACCGGCCCGGCAATGGCGATGCCAAGGGCGACATAGGAGACCTGGCTAACGGTGGAGAAGGCGAGGCGCCGCTTCAAATCATTCTGCAAAAGAGCCTGGAGCGAGCCGTAGATGATGGTCAACGCCGCCAGCCCGGCCAGCGGACCTGTAAGCGCCAGCTCTGCCGCCAATTCGATGCCGTAGACATCATGAATCACGCGGATGATTCCGAAAGCGCCGGCCTTGACGACGGCTACCGCGTGCAACAGGGCGCTAACCGGCGCCGGCGCCACCATCGCCTGCGGCAGCCAACCGTGAAACGGAACCAGCGCGGCCTTGACCCCTAAACCGGCTATCAGCAGAACGAAGATGGCGACCAGGGCAGCGGCATGATCCCGGGCAAGGCCTGCAAGAAAGCCATTGGCTGTGAACTCTAGAGGACCCGAAAGGGTATGGAGCCAGACCATGCCCGCAAGCAACAACGCGCCGCCGGTCACGGTGTAGGCCAGATAGACATTTCCGGCGCGCAGCGCCGCCTCGGTGCCGCGATGGACCACCAGCGGATAGGTGGCCAAGGTCAGCATCTCGTAGAACAACAGAAAAGTGATCATGTCGCCGGCCAGGGCGACACCCAGCGTCGCTGTCACGCAGAGACTGAAAAACCCAAAAAAACGGCTGCGATGAGGGGAGTCCTCCAAGTAACCGATCGCATAGATCGTTGTCGCGAGCCAAAGCACGGCGGACAAAAGGGCAAAAAACATCGATAAGGCATCGGCCCGCAGCACAAAGTCGAGGCCGGGCAGCAACGGTATCCTGGTTTCATAGTGCTCGCCTTGCTGAACACCCCAGACCATGAAGGTGACGAGGGCCAGTTTCAGCAGGACGCCAACCAGGTTGAGCGTGGTCCGCGTGCGCTGCTTTTCCTCCGGCAGGCAAAAGATAATAAGGCCCGGCACAAGCGACGACGCAAGCACCAACAGGGGCAGCGACGCATTCCAACTCACGGCGCGCTCCCAACCTCATGCAGCGCCAAGGGTGTGCCGCTGTTGAGCAGCGCTAGAAGCTGCGGTGCGGCGAAACCGATGCCCAACGCGGCAAGAGAAAGGCCGAAGGCGGTCCATTCCATTCGCCAGGATATTCCGTTGGTTCCAGAGGTTCGGCCGTTCTGACTGAATACACAGGAGATGATTTTGAACACGTAGGCCGTTGCGAGCAGCCCTCCGCCGACGATGGGAAGCGTCCACCACCATTGACCGCCCGCAAGAGCCGCTTCGAGTTGCAGCCACTTGGCTGCGAACCCCACGCTGGGAGGCAACCCGATAATGCTGATCCCGGCGACGCCGAAAGCAGCCCAGCTTAATGAAACGCCGTAAGGCGCACGGCCAAGCTCCGCGATCCGGTCATGGCCGGCAAAGCGCAGGATATTGCCTGCGGCGAGAAACATGGCTGCCTTAGCCAAGGCATGGGAAAGGATGAAAAAGACGCTCGCGCTCCAGGCGGTCGCGGCAACCGGCGATAGCGCTAAAGGAAATGCAAGGAAGAGATATCCAAGCTGCGCCACCGTCGAATAGGCGACCAGCAGCTTGAGGCGCGTCTGACGCAGGGCTTGAAGCGAGCCCCACACGATGGCCAGCGCACCGAGCAGGCCAAGTAGGTGGCCTAACCCGGCCGCGGTAACGGGGAAGACTTCAAGCCACAGGCGGAGCAAAAGATAGAAGGATGCTTTGACGACCAGTGCCGAGAGGATGGCGCTGACGGGCGTGGGGGCGGCGGCGTGGGCCGGCGGCAGCCAGAAATGCAACGGGAACAAGGCTGTCTTGAGCAGCAACCCCGCGACCATAAGGCCCGTTGCGGCCCAGGAGGCGGCAGACGGCGCCGTCAGGTCGCCGAGCAGTCCAATGTCGAGCGTACCGTAGGTGCTGTAGAACAGCGCCACGCCAAGCAAATAAGTGAGCGATCCCAGCAAGCTCACAAGGAGGTAGCGCATCGCCCCGGTCAAAGCATCGGCACTGCCCGCCAGTGCGACAAGCGCGATTGCAGCGAGGCCCAACAGTTCGAAGGCAACGTAGAGATTGAAAATGTCCCAGGAGAGGAACAAGGCATTCAGTGCCGTCCATAGGCACAGCCAAAGCGGCCAGAAATAGCGCGCTGTCTCAGAAGCCCGGCGAAAGTATTCCGTCGCATAGAATGTTACGGCTGCCCCGACCAAAGCCGTCGTCAGCAGCATCATTGCGCTAAGGCCATCGGCGTAAAGATTGATGCCCAGGGGTGCGGCCCAACCGCCGAGTGCGTGGCTTTGCACGCCCAATTCGGCGACCTGCCAGACCAGGCAGGCGACCGACCCAACGGTGCCCAGAGCCACCAATGGAACCGCCAAGCGTGCGCGTCTCGGCCAAAGAAACGTGAACACCGCTCCGGCGAGCGGGCTGAAAATTACCCATATGGTCCAGGGCGAATCCGGTGAGAGCGTTCCCACGGCCGTCAGTCGGAGGGCTGTTCGGGCAAATGCGGTTGGCCGGTCTCAGACTGGACGCGGAGCATGAGCACCAGGGCGAACGCGGTGGCTGAAACCGCAACCACGATCCCAGTGATGACCATGGCATGAGGCACCGGATCGGCGACTTGGTCCGGTGCGCGGTGCGCCAAAGCGCCCAGCACCAGGAAGGCACCGCTCCCCATGACGTTGAACGCGATGATCTTGCGCAGAAGATGGGCTTGGACGGCCAAGGCGTAGAGGCCCAAAGCGAACAATCCAGCTCCCGTCAGCGCATAAAGCATCGCAGCGTTCATTTGCGTTCATCCCGTTGCGGGCGGCCTCCAAGGAACAGCGCGGCCAATGTGACGCCGATAGACAGCGTGGCCGCGACTTCGATCAGCAGGATGAGATCGCCGGCGTAGTCAAGGGGGTACTCAAGAAAACGGTGTCCGATGAGCATCATCACCAAACCGATTGCGATGAAAACCCCCAGGCCCAAGCCTAGAACGACGCGCAACGGCCATTCGGGCCAGTTCGCCTTCATGTCCTTGCCGGATAGAAGTAACAGGACCGCCGCCGCCGCCAATACCGAGCCGGCTTGAAAGGCTCCGCCCGGCGCGTGGGTGCCCGCCCAGAGGAGATAGCCCGCGGCGAGAAGCAGCATGGGAGACAGCACCCGCACAAAGGAGGCAAGGACGATCCCCGGTGGAGATACCGGTTCCTTGGGCGCTGGCGTCAGCGACCATGCCGCCACAACCGCAAGGAAGAGGACGCCCATCTCCAAAAGGGTGTCATATCCGCGAAAGTTGAGGAGCACGGCGGTTACGGGGTTGCTCACACCGCTCGTCGAAAGGTTTTCCGCGACCTGTATGGTCAGTCCGGGCGCTTCAGCCGGGAGAGACAGCAATGCAGCAGCAAGCCCGCCGAAGAAGAGCGCCGACATCGCGATGAAAACCATGCGTACGCCACGATGCGGTCTCGTTGATTTTCCCGTATCAGAATTTTCGACCGGGCGTTTTGCGTTCGCGATCCGTTCGCCTGCGGCGAGGCGCGAAAGTGCCGCCAGAAAAAGCGCGCCAGTCAAGCCCGCGCCGATGGCTGCTTCCGCCAATGCGACGTCGGGGGCCCTGAGGCGGACCCAGGCCAATGCCATGACCAGTCCAAAAGCAATAAAAAAAACGATGCTTTTGAAAAGGTCCGGGCCCATCAGCACCCGCCATGCGAGCCAAAGCAGCGTCAGCACCAGAAGAGCATCGAACGCCCAGGCCGCGGCGTTCACCGCGCCGTCCATGGCGGTATCCCTCTTCGCAAGGCGCCCCGCGCCACCAAGTGAGCACCCGTGGCAGAGGCCAGCAAAACCAGAAGCCAGATCAATGCCATCTTACCCATCGCAGCCCAAGTCTCGGCTTGTATGGCCAGGCCCGCCGCAACCAGGCCAAGCCCGACATTGTCCGCCTTGGTCAGCGCGTGCAGGCGCGTATAGACATCGGGAAAACGCAGCAGGCCAAGCGTCCCGGCAAGAAAAAACGCTGCTCCGGCAAGCAACAGGACGATGGTGATCATCTGGCTAAGCATCATTGGAATGCTCTTCGGTTGCCGGTCGCCAGGCGCGGCGAACGAAGGCAACGACGGTTACCGCAGCCAGCAGGGCGAAAACCAAACTGACATCCCGCAACGCCGGTTGCCCCATCGCCTCCGCGAGCAACAATAAAATGGCCACAGCGGTCGTGCCGAAGAGCTGTGCGGCGAGCATCCTGTCCGCCTCGCTCGGACCGCGCAGGATGCGCCACATGCCGGCTGCCAGATTCAACAGCAGGAATGAAGCCAAACCGAGATAAAAGGCGGTCATATTTTACCGTTCCTCCAGCATGATCGGCGGCACCGATCCTCCGGGCTTGACGCCTAGAGCGTTTTCACTTTTCCATGAATCGCTCAATTGCTCTAAGTCTTTGTTTTTTCGCATGTCCGGACGGAAAACCGGTGTCCACTTTTCCTGGACACGCTCTAGCGCGGAACAATCGGTCAAGCT
>JAKSCL010000022.1 GCA_022360615.1 Hyphomicrobiales bacterium | reverse complement strand
GAAGGGATATTCGTCGCCCAGAAAATCGCCAAGATACTGGGCCCGGATTAGTGCGTTGATCTTCCCGGCAAAATGACCCCGCCATTTATTCTCCTGCCGGGCATGCGTCTCAATCGCGTCGATGCGTTTAGCGAGGCGCGCCAGATCGGACTGGATTGCTGCAACGCCGATAGTACGGCGCACGGCATGGGCAAACGCTCTAATCATCGGGACCTCCGTCAGCAAATGCAGCTCATAAGGATAAGAGCCGTGTGCGGATCAAAAACCAATTCCGGCTTTTTCTTGTCCCTTCCTAGAGCAAAATCTGTTGAGACTGAACCAGGTGATTGCTCTTAATTCCTGGTTTTTTGCTGCGGGCCGGAGAGGTTCTAAGCGTCTTGGATCGCGCTTTAGTCCGCCGCCGCCTTCAAGGGCGAGCCTTTCATGACCTCTGCAAGTGCTGCCCGGTCACGCGCGAAGAAAGCATCGAAATGCGGGTCGCCGCGGCTGAAAGCCTTGTCGAACTCAATTGCCAGGGACAGGCCTGCTTCTTCCAGTAAGGCCACGATTGTCCTGCGCGTTTTTTTGTCGTCCAACTCGACCATCACGGTCTTCAGCGCAGGGTTTGCGAGCGTCTTCCGTGCGCCCTGCAGGATTTCAAGCTCGGGTCCGTCGACATCCAGCTTGATGTGTGTCGGCACCGGCAGCCCGTAATCGGAAACCAGTGTGTCGAGATCGACGGTCAGCATTGTTTGCTCATAAACCGGCTTTGTCTCCTTAAAATCCTTACTCTCTAACCCTTGGCTACCGACTGCATGCCTTGCCGCGCCGGAATCGGTGCTGCGGTACTTGAAGACCGTATGCCCCAGCTTGCTGTGAAGGGCTGTCGGGAACGGCACAACACAGGTGTCCATGCCGTTGTGGATGATGTTGCGGCACAGAGCAGCGTAAGTGGCGAAGCCTGGCTCGAAGGCATAGGCTTGAACTTGTTTGTCATGTACCGCCCCGATCAGAAGAGAGTAAACGCCGACATTGGCGCCGATGTCGTAGAATACCTCGCCGGGTTTAACTGCGCGCTCGATCCAGTGAACCGTCCAGGGCTCTTTAAGAACCGAACGGGTGCGCGTGGCTGCTTCCTTTGGAGAAGTGGCCAGGATTTCGACATGTTTTGGCGCGTAGTCCACAGGCTGTGGGATCGCCAAAAGCTCTATTCCGTCGCACTTTTTCATTTGAGCAAGCATGAACAGGCTCCGGCGCAGCAGCCGCTGAAGAAGCGTGAACACGCGGTGGCGCAAGGTTGCAATCTGATGGGCGAACCAAGCGGCGGGCGCAAGCAGAATCGTGAGAGGCCACCGCCAAGCGCTGTTGCGGCTGGTGGGCTTTACGTCTGGCAGTTGTTCCAGTGCTTTGAAAAGGATTGGCGTTGCCGGCTCTTCGAGCCCCTGCGGCCGAAGGAAGCTCTCAACGAAATCGGTGAGCGCATCCTTGTTTTCCGTCCTGGCTGAAAGCTCTCGCACGAGCTCTCTTACATGCTCATCGAAGTCAGCGGCTTTGCGTAAAATGCCTCCTTCGATGAGATAGTGAAAGTGGAGCGTGCCTTCCTGAGTGCGCCGATAAGCCGGATCGGAAACGGTGAAACTGCGTTTGCCGAGAATCGAAGCCTCAATCAGCGCGCTGGTGTTGATGCCGATGACTGCGCTGCAATGATAAAGCGCGTCGTAATAGTCGGCCTTGGCGTCTTCCACCACGGGCATGCCGCCCTGCCTTGGATGGATTGCGACCCGTATCTGATGCGTCAGATCCATGTGCTCGAACGGCACCTGATGCATCGGATGAGGGCGGATCAGGATATTGGCATCTCGTAAGATTGGATCGTCTGCATTCCTGACTTTCGCTAACCAGCGTTCGACGAACTCGGCCTCATTGCGCGCGATAAAGACCGAAGACCCGCAATAAAGCAGGGTGGGCTTGTCCTTATCGAAACCAAAGCGCTCACAGAATTGCCCGTAGGTGCTGTTCGGCTTGCGCTCGAACCAGTGGTCGTAAAGCTGTGCGCCGGTGAGTAAGACAGCTTCTTCCGGGATGCCGTGCATTGACACGGCTTCCTCCTTTTGGAAGCGGTTCCAGACAACAACCCGGTCGGGACGAGCCTGAATGAGACCCTTGTTCGTCAGATTGTCCCAACTGGCGACCATCAGGCAACTTGGAATACCTAATTCGCCGGCGGCGCGCACCCAGTCCACCTGTTCGGATTGGAGATCGACCATGGGTGAAACAATGAGGGCGTCGGGCCGCCTGATACGGAGTTCATCCACGATGGTACGGTCTGGCGGGATGGCGCGGTCGCATTGTGCAATCAGCCAAGAGGAGGCGCGGTTAACCGCCCCGTTGCGAAAAAGCGGCAGATTGACGATGAAGCGGGAAACAGGATCGATGCGGGACATGGCGCGTCCCGCCAAAGCCGAGGCATCGGTATATTCGGGGCGGCGATAACGCAACGCGTCACGGTAGCTCCGAAGCTTCCGGGCAAGTTGGCTCCACATATCGTCGCGCTCATGAGTCAGCCCAAAGCGCAGGTTGGGATACTCCTCAGCCATATCGTCTGCCACCCGGCGCAATTCGGGCGGCACTTTGCGGTCGTAAATGCTGGTGGTGATCAAGATATCGTGGCCTGCGTCGGCAAGCCGGCGGATGACCGGCTCGAAATTCCGCAGGTACATCAGGTTGCGAAGGAGGATACGGTAGGAAGAGCGGTTCAAAACGGATGGGTCCTGAAAGTGCAAGGCGTGTGCCGTGTCGCATAGGGCGGCATATGTCTTGGGTGTCCAAGCAAGGGGCCGGGGAGTATTAGGCGACAACGGTTTGCCGGATCAAGGATTCCTCGGCAACCAGATTCAACGGAAACCAACCGCTGAGGGACCTGCTGGTGTTTTTCTTTGTGCTGCGTTAGGACACGCGCCTGCGAACATCGCTTGCGGCAAGCGATCGAAAGAAGGGTCTTTCCCGCCAATGAGCCGTTCCTCTTCACTTCCTGGCAGTATTGTGCGCACCGCGTACCGGGCTGCTGCCGCGGGATTGGATCTGGTCGGGCTGAAAGCGGCCGTGCGCACCCATGTGCTGCCGCGCCTTCTCGCCGCCGCTCAGGGGAGTGCTGAAGCTCCGATGACCGATACCACGGCGGCGATGATCGATGCTGAGATCCGCCGTAATCTGGCCGAGCCGGGGCGTCTCTTCGTTGGGCCCTGGACGAGCGAGGTGGGCTTTGAGCTGATCTACTGGCTTCCGTTTCTTGCCTGGCTGCGGGAACGCTATGACGTGCCGGCCGAGCGCCTCGTCGCCGTGACCCGCGGTGGTGCGGGTGTCTGGTATGGCGATATCGTTGGCGAAACGGCGGAACTCTTCGATCTGGTCGATCCGGAAACGTTTCGCGCCCGGTCCGCCGAGCGCTGGCGCGATGTGGGCGGCCAGAAGCAGATCTTCCTCGATGAATGGGAAAGCGATCTTTTGGCGCGTCTGCGGGCACGCGGCGTCGAAGCCGGGCAGGGGGTGCTGCATCCCTATCTGATGTATGCGTTGTTTTGGGCGGTGTGGCAGGGCAAGGCGCCGGCGAGCCTTGTTGACAAGTACAGCCGCTATGCCGCGCTGCCACGGCCGCCGGACCAGGCCCTGGAGCTTCGAGACGATTTCGTCGCGATGCGTTTTTACTTCCGCCCGTCTTTCCCAGACACTTTGGATAACCGCCGCCTGATTGCCGGGCTTGTCGAACGCATAACGTCCAAACGGCCTGTGGTCCTTCTCAATCCGCGGCTTGAGATAGACGATCACAGCGACTGGCTTCCAGCGGGTGGCGAAGGGGTGCTGGACTTGGGTGCGGCAATGACGCCCTCCAACAATCTCGCGGTCCAGAGTGCAGCCATCGCCCAGTCGCGCGCTTTCATCGGCACCTATGGCGGGCTCAGCTATCTCGCTCCCCTCTATGGCAAGCCGTCGTTGGCGATCAGCACGGCGCCGGAACACAACCTGCCGGTCCACCAGCAGATCGCCGACTGTGCCGCGGAGGTTGCTGGGGGGCGATTGCTGGTAATCGGCAGGCGCGATTTGGCGTTGTTTGCGGATCTAGGCTTATTCGATCAGCATAGCGGACCAAGTGAGACCGGCCTTAACGTCGCCTCTCTAGAAGGTTGGTAGCTTTCGATGAAAATCGTCTTTCTTATGCGAAATGTCGGTTACATCCGCAATTTCGACACGGTGCTTCAGACCTTGTTGGCGCGCGGTCATCAAATTGAGTTCGCAATCGAAAAGGATAAGGAAACTCCGAACGAACGACCGGCCGAAGAACGGTTGCATGAAATCCGTTCAACCCAACCGGGTGTCAATGTAGTGCCGGTGACGCAAGAACCGATGCGTGATCGCCAGGTCCATGCACTAGCCGAATTGCGCGCGGTACGGGATTATTTGCGTTACCTTGATCCGGCTTTTCGACAGTCTGCCGACCTTCGTGCCCGTGCCAGAGCGCGTGTGCGCTCGCGCTGGGGCCGGTTTCTGTCTTGGGTCGAGCAAAGCGAAATGCGCTGCCAATTCGTCAACCAACTGCTGGCCTTCCTGGAGAAAGGTGCCCCGAAACACGATGGGGTCCGAGCCTGGCTGACTGATCGCAAGCCCGACCTCGTGTGCGTCACACCGCTTGTCGCTCTTGAATCGACCCAGCCGGATTATCTGCGTGCTGCGCGAAGCTTGGGTATTCCTACAGCCCTATGCGTCGCCAGTTGGGACAATCTGACCAATAAGGGGCTCATTCACGGCGAACCAGACAATGTGCTGGTCTGGAATGAAGCGCAGAAACAAGAGGCTATTATATTGCATAACCAGCCCGGCGAAACCGTTCACGTCACAGGCGCACACAGCTATGATCATTGGTTCGACTGGCAACCCAGCCGGCCGCATGCCGAATTCCTTAACGAAGTCGGTCTTGATCCACAGCGTCCTTGCTTGCTCTATCTGTGCTCGTCACCCTTCAT
>JAKSCL010000024.1 GCA_022360615.1 Hyphomicrobiales bacterium | reverse complement strand
GTAGACCCCGGCATAGGTCAGATAATAACCCGTGTGTCCGTTGAAACTCCGGTAGCGGGCCGCACAGCAGCCATACCATTCAGGCGTCCATGCCGGGGGACAGTAGACGGGCGCATAGCCGGGCGGCACCGCGTAGGCTGGCGGCACGACCACCGGCGGCGGCACATAGGCAGGCCCTGGAACGACCCGCGGCGCAACATAAACGGATGGCGGAGGCGCGACATAGACGGGCCCCCGGCGCACCGGGCGGCGGACGACGCCCACATTGCCATGAGGCCCTTCGACCAAAGCCCCGCGCGGACCGACGAAGGCCTTCGCATCCGCCGCAGCCGGCTGGATGGTGAGCGGCGCGGCAATCATTGCGGCAACGATGGGAACGATACTGAAAACACGCATGGTGCTGTTGCTCCTTCAAAGAAGCGGTTAAGGAAAATTCCGCCTCTTCCACGCGTGTTGCTGGGCGCCCCCTACGTGGGCACCGCTATTTTTCAGTCAGCCAAACTCCGTTAGCGGGTCAGGATGCCCGGCCAATTGGCATCCGCCCTGGCAATGTTGCCTGGGATATCGCGTTGCCAGCGGCGCTGAATGCGGCTGTTGAAGTTCAGATAGAGCTTGCCGTTGACGACGTCCCAGTTCCGAGGATCGCCCTTCGCCGTATAGCCTTCAGCCGCCGCCCATGCGCAATGGCCACCATACTGCGGCGCGTATCTTGAGGGGTTCGCGGCGAAGCGGTCACGGTTCTCAGGCGTTGCGAAATGCCAGTTGGCATCCTTCCAGCGGTGGACATGGGCCGCCTTGCCCTTAACCGCCTCGCTCTCGGTGAAATAGGCAACGACGTCATAGCCGCCCGCTCCCACACCCGAGACAAGGCCCTGATAGATCTCGGGCTTCCGGGCATGGGCCGGACGTGGGGAAAATACGGTATCTGCGAAGGTAGCTGCGCCTGCCCCCAAAAGGACAAGCCCCAAAAAACGGCGGCGACCGATCATGACTGCCTCCAAGAATTGCGGCGTTTTCCGTTTCAGCAAATTTGGATCGGGTATGGCTGGCATGCATCTGACATTGGGTAACATTCGCGCTATCCTATGCCTCTGACCAACGCGACGTCAGACCTCCGCAATCACCTCCACTTCGATCAGCCAAGCGGGGTCGATCAACTCGGCAATGACGACGGTGGATGCGGGCCTGTGCGACAGCACCTCTTCGCGGATTGTCCAGAAGGCGCCGGCATCTTCCCGGTTCTTCAAAAATCCGTTCATACGAAGGATCCGCTCGAGCCCCGATCCAGCCTCCTCCAGAATCGTCTGAAGGTTTGACCAGAGCTGGCGCATCTGCCCCTCGAAGTCCCCGGGCAACGAACCATCGGGCGCAACGCCGATTGCGCCTGAGACGAAGACAAACCGGCCGTCGCTTGACACCGTCGCATGGCTGTACCGGCTGAAGGGTGGCGCGACAGCTTCTGGATTGATCTCTTTCATAATCTGTTTTCCCTCTCAGAAAACCGCAGATTGCGGAACCTTTCTTTAACCACGATCCGGTCTTATATTAGGAGCGTCGGCTTACCGACTATGGCGATAAAAGGCCGTCGCAATAAACCTATCGGACCCGGGGGCGGTACCCGGCGCCTCCACCAAAACCCGCTAGCGGCTTTTTCCGCCGCTCATCGGCCGAAAACAGGGGCTAAGCGGGCTTCGGCGGGGGCGAAATAGGATCGACGAGGGTGTAAAGGACGTGTTTTCGCTCGGCATGGTTCCGCCGTTATCGGGCCGTTTAAATAGTTGCAAACGACAACTATGCGGAAGCACGTCTCGCTGCGTAATGCAGTGTGACCGCTTCATTTTGAAGCCCTAGTCTTTCGCAAGGCTAGGCGGGGTTCGGGAGCACCTGGCAACAGAAGCTCCCACTTGATTGGGCGCAGCGAACGCACGGAACATCCCTTTACATCAACTCGCCGGCGAAACAGGCAGGCAATGGGTTGTGTTGCGTAAACAAGGGGTGAATTAAAGTGAGTTTCGCCTATGACAGTGCCTTCCAGAGCGTGCCTGAACGCCGGACGGCGATTTCCTCTTCCATCCAGCGTCTCGCGATGCATTTTAAAGGATACTTTCGTGTCCGCCGGAATTCCGTATTTGCGATGACGCAAGACCTTATTCGATACGACATCCTCGCGCAGGACGCGCTTAGAGGTGTCATTAAAACGGTCCTTCACCGTGTTGCCGCCGAGGGCCTGCCCGGCGAACATCACTTCTACATCTCCTTCGCCACGACCGCGCCGGGCGTGCGGATTTCAAAGCGTCTGCTTGAGACGTATCCAGAGGAGATGACGATCGTTCTCCAGCATCAATTCTGGGAACTGGAGGTGAAAGAGCACGCCTTTTCCGTGGGCCTCTCATTCAATGGAGTTCCGGAAAAGCTTCATGTGCCGTTTTCCGCGGTGAAGCGCTTCTTCGATCCCTTCGTCCAGTTCGGCCTGGAGTTCGAGGTCGGCAAGCTTGAGGCGCCGAACCAGATCGCAGAAAAGCCGGATGAAGCCGCCGGAACCGCCCCTGAAACGGCAGGACCGGCCGAAGCGAGCCAGCCTGAAACCGACAGCGAAAACGGTGCGGACGGCAGCGCCGATGTGGTCTCGCTGGATTCCTTCAGGCGAAAAAAATAGCGTGCACAAAATCGGCAGATGTTGAGACCGGCTGAAGCCACCTCATACCGGGGAGCCCATGCTTTGAGATGCGGGGCTTGCCTCCGTTCCTCACCATGAAGCCGCACTTTTTGCTCCATCGCATGGCGCTTAAAGGGAAACCGCGCCGGACGGCGCAAAAGCGCCCTGTCCGCCGCCCGCCCGCATGCTTTGCCTTGAGAGGCTCACCGGTTTGTTGGCCTTGGCGAATTCATGTGCTACCCGCAAGTGAACGCCTTCAAAGACGGATCAAGGAACATGGCAACGCGTACGGAAACCGATTCCTTCGGACCCCTCGAAGTTCCGGTGGACCGCTATTACGGCGCCCAGACGGCCCGCTCCCTCATCAATTTCCCGATCGGCAGCGAGACCATGCCGAAGCCGCTGATCCGCGCGCTAGGCATCATCAAACGCTCAGCCGCTTTATCCAACAAAGAGCTCGACAATCTCGAACCGCGCCTTGCCGACGCCATCGCCGCGGCCGGCATGGATGTGCTCGAGGGCAAGCTCGACGGTCACTTCCCGCTATCCGTATGGCAGACGGGTTCCGGCACCCAATCGAACATGAACGCCAATGAGGTGGTCGCCAACCGGGCGATTGAGATTCTTGGCGGCGAACTCGGCTCAAAGGACCCCATTCACCCCGACGACCACGTCAATCGGGGGCAGTCCTCAAACGACACCTTCCCGACGGCCATGCATATCGCAGCCGCTGAGGAAATCCATCACCG
>JAKSCL010000166.1 GCA_022360615.1 Hyphomicrobiales bacterium | reverse complement strand
CCGAAGGGCAGGAGCGATTTTGGCCCAACCCATGAGGGCCGGGCGCAAATCCGCCATTTCGGCCTCACGCGTCCTCGAATAGGCGCAAAGCATGTCCGTCGTCCCCGCTCCTTGCACCGACGAATTCCCGCTCCGGCGCCGACATTCCTTAAATCCTCACAACGACCTAGAGCAACACCCACAGCAGGCCGATGAGACCGGCGTTCAAGAGGCAGGCGCCGATGAAGATTTTGAGGCCCCGGCGGATATCCGACGCCGTTGCGGCGTTGCGGCCTTTCTCGTTCATCCAAGCGTCGTTCACGGTTTCATCGCCATAGGTGCGCGGGCCAGCAAGCGCTACGCCAAGCGCTGCCGCCATCGCCGCTTCCGGCCAGCCGGCATTGGGCGAGCGGTGCTTGGACGCATCCTCCACCATCACCTTGAATGCGATCTCCGGTTTCCCGCCCGCCAGGCCCGATGCGCCCGCGATCAGCGCGCCGGAAAGCCGGGCGGGGACCCAGTTCAGGAGATCGTCGAGGCGGGCGGCCGCCCAGCCAAAGGCCTCGTGGCGCGGGGTGCGGTGGCCGATCATCGAATCGGCTGTATTCACCGCCTTATAGGCGAGGAGCCCGCCAAAGCCGAAAACCACGAACCAGAAGACCGGCGCGACAACGCCGTCCGAGAAGTTTTCCGCGCAGGATTCAATCGAGGCACGCGATATCCCAGCCTCGTCCAGGCTTTCCGGATCGCGTCCGACAATATGACGGACCGCTTCGCGGCCGCCTTCCACTCCGCCGCGGTCGAGCGCCCGGGCAACCTCGCGGACATGCTCAAACAGGCTCTTTTGCGCAATGAGCGTCGAGGCGAGAGCGGCCAGCAGCAGCGTGCCGAAGGGAAGGGCGAGCACGATCACCTCAACCGCGTGGCCGAGGAAAAGCGTGACGGCGCAGAGGATCGTGACGAAGGCGAAGCCCCGCTCGCGTCTCGTGCCGTCGTCGGAGCCAGGGTCGTTGTACTGGGTATCGACGCGGTTGATCAGCCGTCCGAAGAGAACGGCGGGGTGCGGGAGGCGCCTCCAGATGGCGTCGGGATCGCCGAACAGGCCGTCCAGCGCCAACGCCAGCAACAGCACGCCGAGAAGAAGAGGTTCGCCAAGCAGCATGGGTGTTCAGCTATCCAGATCCAGACCATCGAGCGCTTCGGTCAGCCGCGCCCAGGCTTTTTCGTTCCACGGCAAGCCGAAACGAATCCATGTGGGATTATAGGGAAAGATGCGGGTCCAGACGCCATGGCGGGCGAGGCTTTCATGAATGTGTCTTGCGTTTGCATGGCTTGCCAGCCGGAACAGCGGCGTGCCTCCGACAACGGTAAATCCTGCGCGGACGAGGTGATCGTCAAGGCCCGCGCTCTCTTCGATAAGGACTTGGCGCATCCGCGTGAGCCAAGCCGTATCGGCCAGCGCTTTTCGGCCGATTGTCAGCGCCGGGCCGGGTATGGCCCAAGGGCCCATATGGTCACGCAAGGCGCCGATAAGCGCGGCTGGGCCCACCGCAAAACCGAGCCTGAGCCCCGCCAGCCCGTAGGTTTTGCCGAATGAGCGCAACACAATGACCCTCTCGTCCGAGAGGTGGGGAAGAACGCTCACCTGAGGCATCACATCGGCAAAGGACTCATCGACAACCATGAGCCCTTCCGCCGGAAGCGTTGCTGCGCGTTGGAGCAGCGCTTCGGGCGGCGTCACGCTGCCATCCGGGTTGTTTGGATTGACCGCGACAATGACGTCGCTGCCGGCATCCTCAAGGCTTTTCACCTCCCGGACAGACGCGCTCGCGGCGCGCCAGCGCCGTTCATGCTCCGAGTAGGTTGGACCGAGGATCGCGACCGCGGGCCGCCCCTTCATCAAAAAGGGAAGCCACTGGATGAGCGCCTGCGTGCCGGGGGCGGCGCAGATGCCGGTCGACGGCGTCAGGCCATAGGCTTTCCGCGCGGTTTGAAGAAGCGCCGTTTCTTCGGATGGCAGCGGTAGCCGCCGCCATACGGCGTCTTCAATCGCGGGAAGCGGGTAGGCATGCGGGTTGATGCCGGTCGAAAGGTCGAGCCACCCGCCTTCCGGGATTCCATGGCGCTGTGCCGCAGCCGTCAGGTCGCCGCCATGCACGGGCTTTCGGTCGTCTTTTCCGGTCACGGTGTGAAGGTCACGATCTCGCTCGTTTCGCCGTCGGCATAAGTGAGCTGCACACTTATTGACTGCGCCGTACCGGGCGGCAGCGCGATAAAGGGTCTGTTGGCCGTGATGGCGGCGGGGTTCTCGGGGTTGCAGGGCTGGAGGTTCCAGCGCTGGTCAAGCGCTTCGCTGTTCACCGAATACCGCACTTCAACGATGCCGCATGTCCAGGCCTCAAGATGGGTGAAATAGATGAGTTGATGGCCATCAAAATCGCGGAAGGCGACCCATGCATCCCTGGTCATCTCCAGGATCCGCCGTTCCTGTCCGGTCTGCGCCGATACCGGGGCGGACGCAAGAAGAGTCGCGGCAAGGACCGCGCCCGTCGCTTTTCCCACACGGCTTGTCATTTACGTCGTCGCCTTCCCAGCATTTTCCAGCGAAGCGGACACGCGGAGCGCCGTGACAATGCGGCATTTCCGAGTTGCGCAAAGTCTTGCCGGAAAACCGGTTCACACTTTTCCGGAACATGCGCTAGTAAGCGTCCGCACCGTGTTTGGGCGTGCCCCATGGGCGGAGCCGCGTCAAGCATTTGCTAGTGTGGATGATTTTCTCGCATGAACACCCAATCCCCAATCCCCATTGCCGTGACCATTGCCGGATCGGATTCCTCGGGCGGCGCTGGCATCCAAGCCGATCTCAAAACCTTCTCGGCACTCGGCGTTTATGGCGCGAGTGTGATTACAGCGCTCACCGCACAGAACACACGCGGTGTGACGGGTATCCACGATGTGCCTTCCGATTTCGTGACGGCGCAAATGGATGCGGTCTTTTCCGACCTTTCGATTGGCGCGGTGAAGATCGGCATGGTCAGCTGGCCGGAAACCGCTGACGCCATTGCGGACGGGCTGATCCGGCATTCGGCGAAGAACGTGGTGTTCGATCCGGTCATGGTGGCCGCAAGCGGCGACCCTCTCATCGCCGAGGCGGCGGTTGAGGTATTGAAAGCGCGGCTCTTTCCGATCGCCGATTTGATAACGCCCAATTTGCCCGAAGCCGCGCGCCTTCTCAAAACCGGGATGGCCGAGGACGAGGATCAGATGGCCGACCAGGGCCGGGCGCTGATGGATCTCGGTGCCCGTGCGGTCCTTATCAAAGGCGGGCACGGCGAGGGGCCGGAGGCGGTTGATATTCTGGTGCACGCCGCTGGAACCGAACGCCTCGCCGCGCCCCGGCTTTCGACCGGCAACACGCACGGCACAGGCTGTACCCTGTCCTCAGCCATTGCCGCCGCGCTCGCCAAAGGCGAAACGCTTTCGGCGGCGGCGGGGACGGCTAAAGCCTATCTATCGGCGGCGCTTGCGGCTGCGGATACGCTTAGTATCGGTCGGGGCGCGGGCCCTGTGCACCATTTTCATGCGTCTTGGGAAAAGGCTTAAGGCCAGAAAGGCCCAAACAGGGGATCAGGCTGAGGGTTGCGCCACGTCGTAACTCTGGACGCCGAGCTTTTCGACACCGATTTCAATATGGTCACCGTCTTTCAGGAATCTTTGCGGATTCTGGCCGAGACCGACACCGTCGGGGGTTCCCGTCGCGATGACGTCGCCGGTCTGTAGCGTCATGAACCGGCTGATATAGCTAATCAGCTGGGAAACACCGAAAATCATGTCGTGCGTGTTGCCATCCTGCATGCGCGACCCGTTCAAATCCGTAAAGACATGCAGTGATTGCGGGTCGGGCACGTCGTCGCGCGTCACAAGCCAGGGGCCGATGGGACCAAAGCCGTCATGGCTCTTGCCCTTCACATACTGCCCGGTGCTCTCGAGCTGGTGCTCCCGCTCGCTCACATCCGTGCAGACGCAATAGCCTGCCACATGGTGGAAGGCTTCCGCCTGGGTAACGAAGCGTGCGGGTGCTCCGATAACGATTGCAAGCTCGGCCTCCCAGTCGGATTTCCTCGAACCCGGCGGCAGGATCAGAACGTCGTTCGGTCCAGCGGTGGAGCCGGGTGATTTGTTGAAAAGCAGCGGCTCCTTCGGCGGCTCGCTTCCCGTTTCAGCCGCGTGTTTTGCGTAATTCTTGCCAACGCCTATGAAATTGCACGGCCGCGGAACGCACGGCCCAAGCCGGACCGGCCGGTCGATGACCGGGAGCGAGGTAACATTGAGGGCCCTCAGTTTCGCAAGACCTTCATCGGTCAGCGTTTCACCTGAAAGGTCGGCCACATGGCCGGATAGGTCGCGAATTTGACCGTCGCCATCAAGTATGGCTGGTCGTTCCATCCCCGGCGGGCCGAAGCGGACAAGTTTCATAGACGATTTCCCCGTTTAAAGTCTTGCCTTTGACAGGAATCGAATCTGCGAAACAGTACGGCGAAGTTGTGGTGCGCTTGCAACCGGCACGGCGAGAAAATGGCGCTGTCATGGCAACCAGTTAACAACTTATTGGTTTCTGTCCCGAATTGCCTCTGGAACGCGCGAATTCGCCCGCTTTGGGGCGGTTTTTCATTCCTTGGTCACCTCCAGAGTCTTTCGCGCTAGAAAGCGCTGTTGAAAAGTCCCCCGTCAATGAGAAGGCTCTGGCCGGTGATATAGCCTGCGTGAACTGAACAGAGAAAAGCGCAGGCCTTCCCAAACTCCTCCGGATTGCCGAAACGGTTTGCAGGCACTTGGGCGGCCTGGGCGGCGGCAATCTCGTCATAGGGCTTGCCGCTGTTCTCAGCGGCCCAGCGCAAGCCGCCGCGCAGCCGGTCGGTGTCGAATTTCCCGGGCAAAACGTTGTTGATGGTGACGTTCCTGCTGGCGACCGTGCGGCAGACGCCCGCAAGAAATGCCGTCAAACCGGCGCGCGCGCCGCTTGAGAGGTCAAGGCCCTCGATCGGCATTTTCACCGAAGCGGAGGTGATGTTGACGATGCGGCCGAACCCGCGTTCAGCCATACCGTCGATGACAGCCTGTATGAGTTCGATCGGCGTCACCATGTTTTGCGTCACGCCTTGAAGCATCGCCTCGCGGTCAAGGGTCCGGAAGTCCTTGCGCGGCGGGCCGCCATTGTTGTTGACCAAGATGTCGGGAGAGGGGCAGGCGGTTAAGAGCGCCTTTTGGCCCTCATGCGTCGAGATATCCGCCTTGACGATCGCCGCTTGACCGCCAAGAGCTTTGATCGCCGCCTCGGTTTCCGCAAGCGCTGCGTCGTCGCGGCCATTGATGACGATGTCACAGCCCGCTTCGGCAAGCGCAAGCGCACAGGCGCGGCCAAGCCCGCGGCTCGATGCACAGACAATCGCTTTCCTTCCGGCGATACCGAGGTCCATGGCATTTCCTTTTCTTGTTTATAGGGAGACGTCTCAGGCCAAGCGCGGCGGATAGCAAAAAACAAAAGCCCGGGATAGACCCGGGCTTTTCGGAGGGGCGGTCAACTGCATGTGGGCTTTTGCCGCCAGACAATTTGAAAGCCGTATCAGGCGGGCGCACCCTCCGGCGTGCCGTCCGCTTTGGGCGCATCTTTCGCTGCCTTGCGCTCGGCCTTGAAACGCTCGAACTCTTCCATGTCCTTTGCCCGACGCAACTGGTGGACGAACATCTCGAATTCGGTACGTTCTTCATCAAGCCGGCGGCGCTCTTCATCAAGGCGCTTCAACTCGCGCTCACGGTATTCATCAAAGGCCACATTGCCTGTTTTTCCAACCGGCGCAAACGGCCTTGACGTGAATTTTTCGGCTTGTCCGCGCGCTTTGTCGAAGTACTCATGCATGCGGTCACCCCACAGGATATAGGCAAGCATGACAAGCCCTAACGGCAAGAACAAGACAAAGCCAAGGATCATCAGGCCGATGTTCAAGGGTGTCCATGCCGGGCGGATCGCACAGCTGGTCATCAGATCTCCTCACATTATTGCTGACAGTTTTGAGATGGGGATTGGGTTGCCGAATTCAAGTTTGCGTGCGCTTCGGGACTCATGTAGCTATGGTGCCGCAGGGGAGCGGGCGTCGTGTCCGGGAGAATAACGAGCATCACGCCTATCATGCTTGGTCCATTGACATTTGGGCCGTAGCGTAGCCATTGTCACGCTGCGTGAGTTGCCGTGGAAATCCGGTTGCAGGTCAATGGCGTGTGTCAAGGCCAAGTCAACGTAATCGGGAAAAGGGGCAATCAAGTGGAACTATCGCGGCCAATGCGCCGGTACCGGACGCTTTTTCTGTCCGATATGCATCTCGGAACCCGTGGATGCCAGGCGCACCTTCTTGTGGACTTCCTTCGGTATCACGATGCCGACACGATCTATCTTGTTGGCGATATCATCGACGGCTGGCGGCTGAGAAAGAGCTGGTATTGGCCGCAAAGCCATAACGATGTCGTACAGAAGCTTTTGCGCAAAGGGCGCAAGGGATCCAAGATCATCTATGTCCCGGGCAATCACGACGAAATGCTGAGGGAGTATTGCGGCCATAGTTTCGGTTCAATCGAACTGAAATTGCGCGATATCTACGAGCTTGCCGACGGACGCCGGTTCCTCGTCATCCATGGGGACGAATTCGACGTCGTCGTGTGCAACGCCAAGTGGCTCGCCTTTCTTGGCGATTGGGCCTACCGCGTGGCGATCTCATTCAATACGCTGTTTAATGCCGTGCGCCGCCGGCTCGGTTTCGGCTACTGGTCGCTGTCGGCCTGGTTGAAATACAAGGTCAAGAACGCCGTCAGCTTTATTGGGAACTTTGAAAAAGCGCTCTCCGATGAAGCCGAGCGCCATAATGTCGATGGCGTCATCTGCGGCCACATCCACCATGCCGCGAACCATAAGATGGGAAATATCGACTACGTGAATATTGGGGATTGGGTGGAAAGCTGCACCGCCGTTGTCGAGCATAACGACGGACGGCTTGAGATTATCCGCTGGCTCGAAGAGCGTCCCGTCGTCGAAACCCCAGATGTTGTGAAGTCACAGGTCGCCGCTTAATGAAGATTGTTGTGGCGAGTGATGCGTGGCAGCCGCAGATCAATGGCGTTGTCCGCACCTTCGAACGCGTGGTTTCCGAAGCGCCGGAATTTGGATTCGAGGTCGATGTCGTCGGTCCGCATGAATGGCGGACCATGCCGCTTCCGACATATTCCGAAATCGATATCGCCCTTTGTTCGCAGGCAAGCATCGACCGGCGGCTTGAGAGCAGCAATGCGGACTTCATCCATATTGCCACGGAAGGTCCGATCGGCTGGCGGAGCCGGAGCTATTGCCTGAGGAACAACCGGCCTTTCACCACGAGCTTCCACACCAAATACCCGGAATACATCCGGGCGCGTCTGCCTATTCCCATATCGGTAAGCTACTCCGTGCTGCGCCGTTTCCACCACAAGGGGCAGATGCTGATGGTGACGAACAGCACGCTGCGCCGGGAGCTGACCGAGAAGGGGTTTGAGAACATCGAACTCTGGTCGCGGGGCGTCGATTCCAAATTGTTCAGACCCCACGGCGCATCCATGCTCGATCTTCCCCGTCCGATTTTCATGAATGTGGGCCGGGTTGCCGTTGAGAAGAATCTTGAAGCGTTCCTCTCACTTGATCTGCCGGGTTCGAAGGTGGTTGTGGGGCAGGGGCCGCAGCTTGCCGAACTCAAGGCGGCGTTCCCGGATGTGGTCTTTACGGGCGCTAAAGTCGGTGAGGAGCTTTCGGCGATTTACGCCTCCGCCGATGTTTTCGTTTTCCCAAGCCGAACAGACACTTACGGCATTGTCTTGCTGGAAGCGCTTGCCTCCGGCGTGCCGATTGCCGCCTATCCCGTGACGGGCCCGAACGACGTGATTGGCGGCTCCGATGTGGGCGTGCTCGATGAAGACTTGCGCATAGCCGCGCTCAAGGCGCTCGATATCCCGCGTGAGAAATGCCGCGCCTTCGCCCTCAAGCATTCCTGGCGCCACAGCATCGGTGAATTCATCAACAATATTCTCAAGGCCAATGACCGGCCGCTCATCGACATCGAGGCGCATCTGGAAAAGAATCCGGCCTGACATACGCCTCCCGCCATCATCGGGTTTCATCGCCATGCACGATCTTGCCGTCAGCCCGTTGGACATCGAACGGGCGGCCCGGAGCATCAAGTCTTATACCGTGCGCACGCCGTTGATCGAAAATCCTGTTCTGAACGGGATTGCCGGCGGGCGGGTGTTGTTGAAGGCGGAGAACCTGCAGCGCACCGGTTCCTTCAAATTCCGCGGTGCGTTCAACGCGCTTTCCAATCTCAGTGTTGACGACAAACGCGCGGGCGTTTTCGCCATCTCCTCCGGCAACCATGCACAGGGCGTGGCTGAAGCGGCCCGGCTTCTCGATATCGCGGCAACGATCCTGATGCCGTCCGATGCGCCGCGTCTCAAACGCGAGCGCACCGAGAGGAGCGGTGCGGCGGTCGTCACCTTCGACCGGGCGACGGCGCCGCGCGATGAGGTCGTTGCCCGCTATCAGGCCGAGCACCAATCCGTTTTTGTTGCTCCCTTCGACAACCCGCATGTCATTGCGGGCCAAGGGACGGCCGGTCTTGAGATGGCCGAGGATTTGATTGCGATGGATATCAGGCCCGATGCTGCGATCGTCTGCTGCGGCGGCGGCGGATTGAGCGCGGGCGTGGCAACCGCCTTGGCTGCCCATTTCCCGGATATCGAAATCGTGACGTCCGAACCGGTGGGCTTCGACGATTTCGCCCGTTCGCTCGAAACCGGCGAGCCTCAGGAAAACGCAGCGCTTGCGGGCTCAATCCAGGACGCCATCATCACGGTTGCACCTGGCAAGCTCACCTTTCCCATTCTCAAGCACCTTCGGGCCCATGGGGTGCGGGTGAGCGATGAAGAAGCGCTCGATGCAATGGCTTTCGCCTATCGCGAACTGAAACTCGTGCTTGAGCCGGGGGGCGCGGCAGCGCTGGCCGCAGCGCTGAACAAGCGCGTCGATATGAAGGAACGGACGGTTCTCGTCGTGTTGTCCGGTGGAAATGTCGACGCGGACGTGTTCGCCCGCGCGATAAGCTAGCGGATTTCAGGAAAAGAGCGCGAGGCGCTGCCCGTCGGACATTGCTTCAAGCCGGCCGGAGGCGGAGGGGCCGGTTTCCTGCCCGTTCTCGTCCCTTGAGGCGAGGGGGCTTTCTTCGGTCTCGTCGCCGGCCCCGTCTGGACAAGGGGCGGCCTTACCCGTTGCGGCTTGAGCAACCACGTCCGTGTCCGCCGGCGTCCCTGGTGCCGATGCCTCTTCCTGAAACGGGGTATCCTCAACCCGATCCGCGGTCTCGAAATCGACGTCTTCCTGAGGGGCGTCCTCAATCGCAATGACATCCTCGACTTCCACAAGTTCCACGCCCAGAACGGTGTTGGCGAGGCCGCCAGCAGGAGAATTGCGCTCGTCGCGGCTGGACACTTCGGCCCCGTCAGCCGCATCCGCTTCATCGTGTTCAAGAACGACCATGGCACGGGCGGACTGCGGTTCGCTTCCGGGAGCAAACGTCTCCAGATCTTGCAGGGTTTCGGGGGCATCGCGAACGCCGGCTGAGACCTCGGCGCCGTCCAGCGTTTCACCGGCCGACGATGCCGGGTCCATGCCGAGAAGATCGATGACGGCGTTCAACCGGGCTTCCACATAGCGCAGCGCCTGAATGACCTTTGCGGTGCGCTGGCCTGTGAGGTCCTGAAATGAGCAAGCCGTATAGACATTCGTGGCGTTCACGTCGAGGCGATCGCAAATCTGGCTGTCGACGCCTTGCTCGCGCAACGTCCAGGCCACCTCTTGGACAGCTTCCGCGGCAAGCAGGATCTCGGATGTGGCTTTTTCGGTCTCGCGGATAACGGAATCGAGTTCGATGCTTGCTTCGCCGAGGCGGTTTCGCTCATGCTCGCCCTCCAGAGGGCCCGCGCCGATTTCTTCTTTCGCCCTGGTGATCGCGGAACTCATATCGACGACGGCGCGGCGCAGCGCTTGAAGCTCCGCAATGTCCTGGCGGTCCAACATGGCGTTCTCCAAACGCCCTATGGCGTCGAGAACGGTGCGCGTGTCGCTCGACCGGTTGCGGCGCGCGTACTCCGTCAGGAACCAGCGCCCCCGCGCCGTTTCCATGACAGCAGCTTCGATCGCTTCATAGTCTTCCTGACGAAGCGGAGAAGGCAATGTCTCTTGTGACATGAAAGCCTGTCGGGTCGTTGCCGTTGGAACACGGTTTTCCTGGACCGCGTATGGTCTAGACACTGTCCGGCATTCGTTAAGAATTGCTTATGGTTTGCCCCGCATCGCGCATGGTTTATTGAAGCGGCAATGCAACGCTTCGCGACACGTCTTTCCGTTTTCTACGGCGCTTATTTCCTGGTTCTGGGGATCCAATTGCCCTTCTTGCCGATCTGGCTGGAGGGCAGGGGGCTGAGCCCGCAGGAAATCGCCATCGTCGTAGCCGCGCCCATGATGATGCGGGTGATTTTCACGCCGCTCATGGCGCTGTCGGTGGGGTGGCTTGGCGGATTGCGTCAGGCGATTGCCTGGTTTGCCTGGCTGGGCGCGCTTGCCGTCATGGCCCTTGTTCCGGTGAACGGATTTGTCGCGATCCTCTGTGTCGTGCTTGTTGCGACCCTGTTCTGGAACCCCGTCTTGCCGGTCACGGAGGCGCTTGCCATGGCGGGCGTGCGCCGCGGGCTTTCGAGCTATGGGCGGATGCGCCTTTGGGGATCGCTGAGCTTTATTGTCGCCAATCTCGGCGGCGGCTTTCTTCTCGCCAGGGCCCATCCCGAATACATCCTGTTTGTACTCATCGCGACCTTCTTTTTGACCGCGCTTGCGGCTTTGCTTCTCGTCGAACCGCCCGACGAGGCCGGGGTGGAGACGCCGCCTGCAACATCGTTGTCGGTGCGTGAGGCTGTGGATCTGATGCGTTATGCGCCGCTGATCGCCGTCATCCTTGCCGCCAGCCTCGTCAATGCGTCGCACGGCGTCTTTTACGCTTTCGGCACCGTCCACTGGGCTGCTGCCGGCATCGGCCTTGGTCTTGCGGGTATGCTGTGGGCGATCGGGGTCGTCGCCGAAATCGGGCTGTTTGCGGTATCGCGCCCGGCCGTCAGAGCCTTCACGGCTATCGGATTGATCATTTTGGCAGGTGTGGCCGGTGTCGTGCGCTGGAGCGCCTTCGCCCTCGATCCCGGTTTCACGGGCCTTCTCGTTCTGCAGGCGCTCCACGCTTTCACCTTCGGGGCCATGCATCTTGGGATCGTCCACGCGATCTCGGAATTGGCGCCGGAGCGTTCGGCGGCTGCCGCACAGGCGTTCCACTTCACCGTGAGCGGGCTCATTCTCGGCGGCGCCACGCTTCTCTCCGGCCCGCTCTACCAAGCGCATGGGGCGGGGGCTTATCTGGCGATGGCCGGATTGGCAGCCGCTGGATGCCTAGCCGGGGCCGTGGCGGCGGTGCTTAAAAACCGCATGGCGCGAAACCCCTTGGAAGCTCCGGTTTAACCGTGCAACATGGCGGCTTAGCCCCAGAGTTCCGCATCGGGCGGGAAGACGGTGCTGCCCTCAAATCTCAGAGGGTGGGACCGGTCCTTCGCCAAAAGAAGCGGCGCGTCGAGATCAACAAAGGCGGCGTCCTGCGCAATCAGGAAAGCGGGAGCCATGGCGAGCGATGTGCCCAGCATACAGCCCACCATGACGGTCAATCCTTCCGCCTTGGCGCGTGCTGCGAGTTGAATGGCGCCGGTTAGCCCGCCGGTCTTATCGAGCTTGATGTTGATGGCGCCATAGCGCCCAAGAACCGCATCCATCGAAGCTGCATCGTGAATGCTTTCATCGGCGCAGAAGGGAATGGGCGAATCGGCGTTCAGGAGGTGGTCGTCCTTTCCGGCTGGAAGCGGCTGTTCGATGAGTTCAACGTCCGCATCGGCACAGGCCGCGAGGTTCGCCGCAAAGCAGGCTTCGTCCCAGGCCTCGTTCGCGTCCACGATCAGGCGGGCATCGGGTGCGGCGGCGCGCACCGCCCTAATGCGGACATCATCGCCTGCGCCGCCGAGTTTCACTTTCAAAAGCGGCCGGGAGGCTTGCCCCTTTGCTTGAGCGGCCATGGCGGAAGGCTCATTCAAGCTAATCGTGTAGGCTGTCGTCAGCGTGGACGGGGCCTTTCCAGGCCAGTCCGGGAGTTCCCAGGCGCGTTTTCCGGCGCGTTTTGCTTCCAGATCCCAAAACGCGCTGTCGATGGCGTTGCGGGCCGCTCCCGCCGGTATGGCATGCTGGAGCGTTCGGCGGGTCAGTCTGGCAGCGCCTTGCCCGCTTGCGTCTTCGATCTGTTTGACAACGCTTTCAGGGGTCTCGCCATAACGGGCATAGGGCACGCACTCGCCAATTCCCCTATGCTCGCCATCGCCGATCTCGACCGTGACGACATTGACCTCGGTGCGCGGGCCGCGCGAGATGGTGAAGGTCCCCGCGATCGGGAACGTCTCGATTGCCGTCTTGAAATGCAAGTTCATGAGCGGCCAAAGACCCGTTCGATTTCATCGATGATCGGGTCGGCATCGAAACGGTAAGGATCGCAGGCCGGCAGCCCCAGGCGCTCCGCCGTTCTTTCGATGTCCTGCCGCGCTTCACGCTCATCGAGCGCTGCTGTGTTCACCGAGATACCGGCGCAGCGGATATTCGGATTGGTGAGGCGGCCAAGCTCGACGGTCGCATTGATGACGGACTCGATGGAGGGGATGGGGTTCATCACATTGCGCATGGTCTGGCGCGTCGGTTCATGGCAGACGACGAAGGCATCGGGCTGCGAGCCGTGCAAAAGGCCGAGCGTCACGCCCGCAAAGGAGGGGTGGAACAGCGATCCCTGGCCTTCGACGATATCCCAATGACCGTGCGTGTTGTCGGGCGAGATCCATTCGGCGGCGCCTGCGATGAAATCGGCGATCACCGCATCGATCGCAACGCCGCGCCCCGATATCAGGACGCCGGTCTGGCCGGTTGCGCGGAATTCGGCGTTAAAGCCGCGCCCGCGCATATCCCGCTCAATCGCAAGCGCCGTATACTTCTTGCCGACCGAGCAGTCGGTACCGACGGTCAACAGCCGTTTTCCCGCGCGCTTAACGCCGTTCCCAACGCGGAATGTCTCGTCTGAATGGCGGACATCGAAAAGCTGACGCTGATGGGCATGGGCCGCTTCGCGCACCCGATCGAATTCGGCGAGGCGGGTGTGCAGGCCGCTCGCGACATCGAGACCCGCCGCCAAAGCCTGCACGATCACATCGACCCAATGGTCCGGGAGGGTGCCGCCCGGATTGACGACTCCGATGACCATGGTGCGCACGCCGGCGGCCTTTGCTTCCGCGACTGTCATATCGTCTATGCCGAGGTCCGCCCCGCAGCCCGGAAGCCGCAACTGGCCAAGGCACCAGCCGGGGCGCCAGTCGACTATTCCCGCAGCCGTTTTCGCGGCGAGCTGATCGCGGGCGTCGCCCAAAAACAACAGATAGGGATTTTCGATCTGCATTGAGTGCTCCGGGAGGGTTGCTGGGGCGCCTGGCACCGTAAGTGAGGGGACAAATGAAACAAAATCCACTAAAAACACAATCCTAGGCCCCGGCGCAGCCATCCCTTAAATTGTCGCGGCGGCCTAGCTTACCCTTCGAATGGAAGGGCCGCGGGGCTTGTGTGGAGGTCAGGCATCGTGGATGCGGAAATGCTCATACGCATCAGCAAGGACGAGCCACAGACGCGTATCGCTTTCAGCGGTCCTTGGACCGTCGATTCCGTGTGCGCCATCGAGAGCTATCTCGAGCAGTCCATTTCGGACATCGAAAGATCCGGCGCGGCGCGGGTGCTCGCCGATCTTTCCGAGATTTCCCACATGGACACGTCCGGCGCATGGATGCTCTACCGCTTCAGCGATGACCTGAAAGCCGACGGGATCACGGTTGAATTCGTCAATGTGGGCCGGAACCAGAGCATTCTGCTCAATGAGGTCAGGGAGAACTACAAGCCCTGCGGCGAAGCGGAAGACCAGCCGATGTCCGTCACCGAAGGGCTTGAGGAAGTCGGCGAATCGGTCGTTGCGACCGCAAAGGATGTCTACACCTGGACGAGCGTGTTCGGCTCGATCATGGCGGGGCTTGCGAAAAGCATTATCGATCCGAGCCATATCCGGCCCCATTCGGTCATCACGCAGATCGAACAGGCCGGTTTGCGCGCCGTTCCGATCGTCGCCTTGATGTCTTTCCTGATCGGCGGGATCATCGCACAGCAAGGCGCCTTCCAGCTGCGTTTCTTCGGCGCCGAACTTTTCACCGTCAATCTGGTTGGCATCCTGGTTTTGCGCGAGATCGGCGTGCTTCTCACCTCGATCATGGTCGCTGGGCGCTCGGGCAGCGCGTTTACGGCCGAAATCGGCTCCATGCAGATGCGCGAAGAGGTGGATGCCTTGAAGATCATCGGGCTCAATCCGCTCGATGTTCTGGTTCTGCCGCGGCTGATCGCCCTGATCATCGCCCTGCCGCTTCTCACGGTCATCAGCAACTTCATGTGCATCGTGGGCGCGATGATGGTCACCTGGGTTTACATCGACCTGCCGCCGGCGATCTTCATTCAACGCCTGCAAGATGCGATCGATTTGGACATCATGCTCGCCGGCCTCATCAAAGCGCCTTTCATGGCCACCATCATCGCGATCGTTGCCTGCATCGAAGGCCTCAGGGTCCGCGGCAGCGCCGAATCGCTTGGACGCCAGACCACGGCTGCCGTGGTGAAGTCGATTTTCATGGTCATCGTCGTCGACGGCTTTTTCGCCATCTTTTTCGCAGCGATCGATTTCTGAGGGGCCCATGCTTCAGACAAACCGCGAAATCGTCATATCGGTGCGCGATCTTGAGGTCGGTTTCGGCGACGTTACGATCCTGAGCAACCTCGACCTCAATGTTTACCGTGGCGAGATTATCGGCGTCGTGGGCGGGTCCGGTACGGGCAAGACCGTGCTGTTGCGCTCGATCGTCGGCCTCATTCCGCGGCGCACCGGCACGGTGGAGGTGTTGTGCGGGCGGTATGACAGTGCTCATGCGCGAAAACCCATCCCGGTGGAGCGGCGCTGGGGCATGCTGTTCCAGCACGGCGCCCTTTTCTCGAGCCTGACGGTGCGCCAGAACATTCAGGTTCCGATGCGCGAGCATCTCAACATGAGTCAGCGGCTGATGGACGAACTTGCGGACCTGAAGCTGGCCTTCGTCGGTCTTTCGCCCGAAGCCGCCCATAAATATCCTTCCGAATTGTCCGGCGGCATGATCAAAAGGGTGGGCCTTGCACGGGCGCTTGCTCTGCTTTGCGTAAGTTTGATATCTCTCCTCCCCCTTAACGTTGTTTGTCTTTTATTCAATAAGATCAACGTTGTTGTCACAAGAAACGCGTTTCTCCTCGTCATGTAGCTCTTTCAATGTCTCTTCAATATCCTTT